>JAFIHI010000239.1 GCA_017848755.1 Nakamurella sp.
ACGCCGCGCCCATGGGAATCGCGGGCCCGGACATAATGACCGTCCGCGCCACCCCCGGGACGGCGCGTCGGCGTCGGGAGCATCACCCACCAGCACCGGGACGACGAACTCGCCGGTGCACGGATTGCGCGCCGCCCCGGCCGGGATCCGCTGGCTTGCAGCGGGCCGGCCGCTCGATGGACCGCGATCACGACGGCAAGAGTTCGGCATGTCGGCCCAGAGAACCTCGAGGAAGTTGCCCTCCGGGTCGGGGAGGTTGGCCGGCCGACCGGTGAAGAATCCCGCGTCGACGGGCTCGTTGATCACGCGGGCGCCGGCGGCGCGAACCTGCTCGATGTGCCGGTCCGCCTCGCCGTCCGTAGTCCATGGGACGTGCGGCTTTGGCTCTGGTGACGTCGCCGATGTCGGGGATAGCCTTACCGTGCGGGCCCGGTCGAATGCCCGCACCGAAGAGTCGGCGTACAGGACGTGAGCCGGCCGCCCTGGAGGGCATTTGCCCAAGGTGAGGTTTCCTGATTTGGCTCGCCGGGCCCGCCCATCCCGTTTCGACTGCCTTCCCCGAAGGCATCCCCGGCCAGCCGCGGGGAGCCGCCGACCTGGTGTCGGTCACCGCCTCGACGTGCAGATCGTGCTGCGCGCCGAGATTCCGCGCTGGGCGCCCGGGCGCGTCCATCGCGGCATCGTCGATGATTGCGACGGCAACGCCTGTACCGGACACGGTGCGCCGGCTTGATTGCTGCCGATGGGGCGTTGCGTCGCAGGTCACCGGGTGCGCACCCGATCACCGGACCGTCTGATTGCGGCATGGCCGGGTCACGATACCCGCGTTCAGGTCAGTGCGGGGCGAACCGGACGGCAACGCCCATAATCGATGACTTGGGCAGGCGGGACGACGACCACCGCATGGTCGCCACGTTCGGCGCACACAGCGGGCCGCATCCCGGTGCGCAGGCAAGGATTCCCGGTCTCGCCCAAGAAAGTTCAAGATTCTTTTCGGCCGCTCGCTGTGGGGCGTTGCCACAGCGTTGCCGCGCAGGTCAGCACCGCCGGCGCCGACCGCCACGGCCACACGAAACCATCGGCGCTCCGGCCGGCGGCAACGCTCTGGCAGCGCTTCGGCAACGCTTTGGCCGCGTTTCGGCAACGTCTCGTTTGTTGGCTGCCGGCCATGGACAGCACATCGACAACCAGCAGGGAGTCGCGGCGTCGCCGGGTCGAGTGGGCGGCCGCGTTCGGTTCGTCGGACCCGGCGCAACAGTGGGCGGCGGCGTGCTCCGTCGCACGGATGGTGGCCGCCGGTGACCGGTGGACGGATTCCACGGCGTTGCACGAGGCGGCTTGCGGCGCCTACGACGCCGCTCTGCGTAGCGACGACCCCGACACCGTCGCTGCCGCCGTCGCCGGGGCCCGGCGCGCACTGTATTGGGAGCGCCGCGCCCGGCTGACGGTGGTGCCGCCGGTGTCGATGGCCGAACACCGGTGGCGGGCGCAGCCGGTCAGCGCGAACGCCACCAGTTGGCGGCTCGAGCCGTTGGCAGCGGCCGAGAACGTTGCCGTCGCCGGGCCTGGCGGCGGGGGACCGCCGGACGTGTCCTGTTGGCTGACCGGCCTGCTGCAAGACGCAGGCTGGCCGTGGCCGGTGCGGTGCGAGGATGTCGTCCGCGACGCCATCGACATGGTCGGGTTGGGCGGTCGTCGGCGAGCACCCGGCCTGCTGCGGGAGAGGCACCCCGAACTGCCCGCGCCGGTGACCGACGGCCTGGTGTTGCTGGTGGCCGGATCCCGGCCGCTGCATGGTCGGCACGGCTGGCCCGGTGTGGTGTGGCTGCACGCCCATGACGGTGCCGCAGTCGCTGCCGCGGATCCGGGCGCCCGGGCCGTCATCGACTCCGTCGTATCCGGCCGTCGGTCCCGCCCTGCCAGCGTGGCGGGCGCGGCCCTCGACCGCCCGCCGTCGCGAACCCCACGCCACCGCCCCGCCATGGCCGACGAACGAGGCGTGATGCCGGTGGAACGAGCCGAGGCGATCGCGTCATGAACCCGGACGGGTCGATGACGGCGCCGGTCAGCCGGCAGGAACGGGCCGTGCTGGACGCGCTGGCCGCCGCGATGCGGTCCTCGACCGACGCGGACCAAATGCTCGCGATCGTGCGGCCATCGGATTTCCCGCCGCCGCACGACACCGTCGCAGCCGCGATCGCCGACCAGCGCCGTCAAGGCATCCAGTGGTCCGATCCGCACATCGTCTACCAAGCGCTGTGGGACTACCGGCAACTGTGGAGCGAGCGCCGCGACTCCGGCAGGTTCGGCCGGCCGGAGGTCGACACCCCGATCGAGGACCTGATGGACCCGGACCGGTGGCCGCTGCGTTTCGCCGGCCGGGTCCTGCAATCAGGGCACGTCACCGACCTGCTCGTGCATCGACCGGCCGTCGATGTCGTCGCCGCCGCTCACCGGGTCGCCGCCGACCGGCGCAGGCAGGTCTCCGAGGCGACCATGCGCACCGTTCACCGGATCCTCGCCGATCCAGCGGGCAGCAGCCGCGGCGAGCGACAGGAGGCGATCGGCCGGGTGCTGCGCGACTACCGCCGCGACATGCACGCCGGCCACCTGTACCCGGCCGGCAAGCAACGAGGCAGCCAATCCCAAGGCAGAGGCCGGTGACCGGGCTAACGGCCACCCGATGGCACCACTGGTCGGTAGAAGGCCAATGCGCCGGCCGGGAAGCGAGGAACCCATGAACGCGGTGAACGACGCGGTGAACAGGGTCTGGGTCGACATGCTGCTACGCGACGGCAGCGGGCCACTGGCCGGCGGGGATTCGGTGACGATCCCGGGCCTGGCCCGCTTCAAGGGCATCGTCGCCGCGATGGTGCCCTTCGCCCTGGTGGGCTGCGTGCTGGCGGTCATCGTCGGCGCGGCGGTGTGGGCGTTGGGCGGGTTCACCAACTCCCCGCACCGTGCGACTGCTGGCAAGACGACGGTGCTGTGGGCGCTGGTCGCCGCGGTGATCATCGGCGCCGCCGGGTTCATCGTCGGCTGGGCGCACACCCAGGGCACCACGATCAGCTGACAGGGGGCATCCGTCATGGCTATGTTCGTCGTGCGGCGCCGGCACCGGCTGCTGTATCTGGTCCTGGCGATCCTCGCGTTCTCCACCTGGGGTCTGTGGCTTGCCCACACCGGCCGCGCCACCGATTACAGCAACACCGTTCCCGTCGACAAGCCAGATCCGGCCGCAACGGCGGTGACGAAGACTCCGGGCGCCGCCACGCCTGCGGCGACCTCGGCCGTCCTCGCGTCAGGGTCCACGGCGATCGGGGCTTCTGCGACGTCGCGAGTCGGGTCGTCGTCGACGCTGGCGGGGATATCGGAGCCGGCGGTGTTCGCCCGACGGGTCGCGTCCGTGCTGCTGTCCTACGACACAGGCACGGATTTCACGGCACGCGCCGCGTCGGTGATGGCGGTCGCGGCGCTGCCGCCGTTGGGCAATCCCGCCGAACTCAAGTCGGACCTGGCCCGATACACCCCCGACCCGGCGGCGGTCGGTGACGGCGTGTCGGTGCGGTTCGCCGTCGACCGCGCGTCGGTCTCGGCGTGGGCCGCGACCCGGATTGCCCGGCTTCATCTGCCCGACGGATCGTTCGGTATCGACGTGACCGGCCGGCAGATCATCACCCGGCTGGGAATGGCGGCGGTGACGGTGTCGGTGACGCTGGGGCTGACTGGGGCGTGCCCGCCGGCGCTGGCGCAGTGCGAGCTGGACCGGGTGTTCCCGCAGACCGTTCGCCAGGAGCTGGACCGGTGAGCCCCACCGGACGTCTGGTGGCCGGTGCGGCGGCGGTGCCGGTGGTGGCCGCTGCCGGGGTGATCGCGTTGATCGTCACCGCCGCCACCGCTTCCGCCGGTCTCGGCGGCGACAGCGGCGGTGCCTCGGCCGGTGATGGCCTGGCTGGCCCGGTCGTGTGCGGGTCGGCTTCGACCGCGGTTTCGGCGGCGGGGCTGTCGGCGCGGCAGATGAGAAGCGCCGCGGTGATCGTGTCCGTCGCGACCGCCCGCGGGCTGGGGCGTTCCGCGGCGGTGATCGGGGTGATGACCGCTTTGACGGAGTCCTCGCTGATCGACGTCGACCACGGCGACACGTTGGGCCCGGACTCGCGGGGCCTGTTCCAGCAGCGCGCGCCGGGGGGGCCGTTGTCGGTGCGGATGGATCCGGCCGGATCGGCAGGACTGTTCTACGCGGCGCTGCAGCAGGTGTCGGGCTGGCGGGCGTTGCCGCCGTGGGTCGCCGCGCAGTCGGTGCAGCACTCGGAGTTCGCCGACGGCTCCAACTACCGCGCGAACTATCCGACCGCGGTCTCCGCCGTCGACGCGATCCTCGGACCGACCGGCACTACCGACGCCGGCGGGGCACGGCTCGGCTGCGAGCCCGGCCCGACTGGACAGGGCAACGTCTCCGACGGGGTGGCGAACGGCGCGTGGGGCGGCTACGCCAACGGGCTGATCCCCGCGTCGGCGCTGTGCCCGCTCTCGGCGCCTGGCCAATTGTTGCGTTGCGACGCCACAAGTGCGTGGAATGCGATGGCCGCCGCCTACGACGCCGACACCGGGGATTCGTTGTGCATCACGGATTCCTACCGGCCTCTGTCCGTGCAACGAGAACTCCGCGCCGAGAAGCCGGACCTGGCGGCTGTTCCCGGCACGTCCAACCACGGTTGGGGCCTGGCGGTGGATATGTGCGAACCCGGCACGAAGCCCATGGGTTTCACCACGCCGACCTACGCATGGCTGACGGCCAACGCGTCCCGGTTCGGCTGGACCCACCCCGGCTGGGCCGATCCCGGCCGCGGCCAGGACGCGCCCTGGGACTGGGAGTACACCGGACTCGAATCGTGAATGCCGATCTACTCCGGCTGGCCGATCAGGCACCGAAACCTCCAGCCGCGGCGGTGTCCCTCGCGGGGCAGGCCGTCACCTGGGGCCTGGTCGTCGCCGTCGCGATGCTGGTGCTCTGCGCCGCCGGTTGGGCGATCGGCTCGGCCGGGCAGCACCCCGCCACGGTCAGCCGAGCCAAGACCGGCGTCTTGGTCGCCGTCATCGGGGCGGCCCTGTTGGGCGCCGGCAACAGATATCTGGCCTGGCTGAACACCGCCCAGGTGCCCGGGTTCACCGCCGACCCTGCCGCGTATGCCGTCGACAACGTCGCTCCGCCCCCCGGTTTCGAGGTGATCGACAAGACCACCGCATGGATCGCGACGCTCAACCAGATCCGCGCCGGCAGGGGCCTGCAGCCCTTCGGCACCGACCAAGCCCTCACCGGCCTGGCGTCGACGTGCGCGATGTCACTGGCCGGCGGCAAAGGTGTGTGTCCCGAGGCAGGCCAGTACTGGCGCACCACGCTGTCCCCGTCAGAGATCGTGCAGCTGTCCGACCCGCTCACCGAGCAGAACTTGAACCGCTACGACCCGAACGCGCTGCTGGCATCCAAAGGGTTCGTCGACGACATGCGGATCGCGTTCGTCGCCGTCCGCAACACGCAAAACGGCAAGGCCGTGGTGCTGGTCATGCAATCCGCCGGCCCGTGCCCCTCGCCCTGCAGCCCGTCCAAGCCGGGCGCGTTGATGCGCGGCCTGATCATGCACCGGACCGGGCCATGACCGTCAACGCTGCGCTGATCACGTTCCCGTCGCCGGCGGGGATCGGGGACATCCTCGGCGACCAGGTCGGCGGCCTGTTGCGGCGCATCGCGTCGGGGTTCATCGACGCCGCCGGCTACCTGCTGCAGGTCACCATCGACGACCTCAACGGCGGTTTGCGCATCAGCCTGGCCGTGACGTGGATCCAGCGCACCCTCGCGTCGATGCGGTATCTGGTGTTCTTCCTGATCGGCATCATGTTCGCCCTGCAGATCGTCGCGGCGATGATCCGCCGCGATATGCGTGGCCTGGGCCGTGCCATCGCCGGATCTGCCCTGGCGATCCTCGGCGGCGCCGCCGCAGCCGCGCTCGCCGCCGCGGTGCTGTTGGTGGTGGACCAGTTCACCGCGTTCGTCCTCGGCCCCGCCCAGAAGTCCGCGGAGGATGCCATGGCGCACGTGTTCGCCATGGACGGCGCCATCGACGCCGCCGGCTGGCTGGTCGTGATCATCGTCGCCGGCCTGGCCTGCCTGGCGTTCCTGATGATCCACCTCGTGCTCATCGGCCGCAACGCGATGGTCATCGCGACGGTGGTGTTCGCGCCGTTCGCGTTCGCCGGCGCCACCACCGACCGCACCAAGGCGTGGGTGGGCCGCTGGTTCGAGCTGCTGATCGCCCTGGCCGTGTCGAAGTTCGTCATCGCCGTGATCCTCACCTTGGGCTTCACCTCACTGGCCGCCAGTACTACGACAGCGGGTGGAGGGTCGACCGCTCAAGTCATGACCGGCGCCCTATGGCTGTTCGTGGCCGCGTTCTCCCCGCTGGCCACGATGAAATTCGTGCACTTCGCCGGCGGCGAACTCGCCGCCCACCACACCTCCGGCGGCGGCGAAGCGCTCAACAACATCCAATCCGCGTCCTATGGCATGTCGACCGCGGCACGGTTCAACCCGCTACACCGCCGCCGCACCCCGACCCCACCCCGTCGAGAGGAATAGAGCCATGCCCACCACCACAGGCAGCGCCCCGCCCGGGCCGGCGTCGGTGCGGTTCGCGCAGCGACCCGACCGGAACCTGTTCGCCGGCCTGTCCGCCCCGCGTGCCGTCGCCCTCGGGTTGTGCATCCTGGCCGTCGGCGCCGCCCTCACCCTGGCCGGCCCGACGGCCGGGCTGATCGCCGCGGTCGGGGTGTCGCCACTGGCGGGCGCGGCGCTGCTCATGTTGGAAGGGCGGGCCCTGATCGAATGGGCACCCGTCGCCGCCCACTACGTGTGGCGGGGCTGCTGCGGGCAGTTGCTGTTCCTCGCCCAAATCATGTCGGCCCGGCCGCGGCCGGCCGGCACGCTGCCGCTGCCAGGGGACGTCACCCGGCTGCGCGTGCTGCAATCTCAAGACGGGTCGGCGATCATCCACGACCCCTACACCGACTGCTTCACCGCCGTCGCGGCGGTGCACGGCGAAGCGTTCCTGACCGCCGACCCGGGCGATCAGGACGCGGTCACCGCCGGGTGGGGCCGCGCCCTCGCCGGTATCGCCGCTGACGGGCAGATCCGGCGCATCCAGATCCTGCACACCACCCGGCCCGACACCGGCGCCACCCTAAAAGCCACCGCCACCCAAGGAATATCGCAGTCTTGCTCCGAAACGGCGACAGTCGCCTACCTTGAGCTCCTCGACCAGACCGGGCCGTGGTGGCGGCACGACACCCTGCTCGCGATCACCCTGACCGGCAAGGCCGCACACGCCGCGATCCGCCGCGCCGCCCACCACACCGGCAATATCAGGGGCGCCGACCGGGTCCTCACGGCGCACCGCGACGCCATACCCGACACCCTCGCCGGCGCCGACGTCACCGTCGACACCTGGCTCACCCCGGCCGATCTCACCCGATGGATCCGCGCCGCCTACGACCCCGCCAGCACCCCACTGCGCGACACCCACCCCGATACCACCCCCGATACGGCGACCGCAGGTCCGGTGGCGGTGCAGGAAACCTGGGCGCATCTGCACACCGACACCGCCTGGCACACCACCCTGTGGATCTCCCAATGGCCCCGCGCCGAGACGCACCCCGGCTTCCTCGCCGCGCTGATCCTGCCCACCGGCGCCGCCACCTCGCTGACCCTGCTGTATGAGCCGGTCCCCACCGGCGTCGCGTTGCGGCAGATCGGCCGCGACAAGACCGCCCAAGCCTCCGACGGCGCGCTGCGCCGCCGCCTCGGCCGCCTGGACACCGCCGCTCAAGCCGCCCGCGAAACCGACACCGCACAAAGGGAAGCCGACATCACCGCCGGGCACCTGGACATGCGCCACACCGGGCTGATCACCGTCACCGCCGGCGATCCGGAAGCGCTGCGCGATGCGGTCACCCGGATACGGCAGGCCGCAGCTGCCGCGGGCTGCGACACGAAGGTCCTGTACGGCCAGCAGATGCAGGCCTTCCACGCCGCCACGCTGCCCCTGACCCGCGGCCTGTGAGGCGCAGCCATGCCCGTTCGTCGAAATCGCCGGCCGCTGCTTCAAACCCGGTACACGCGCCCCAGCGGCGACGGGTCGCAGACAGCCGACGCGTCCGCACCGGCCGGCGTCCACAGCGGCGCGCTGGTGCCCAAAGGCGGCGAGCATCGCCCACACGCCGGGCGCACCTGGAGGACGTTCCGCGCTCCTGCGGCGCATCGCGACACCACCGCAGTGCTGGGCGGCGCCTACCCCTTCCTGGCCGGCCGACCCTCAACCGCCCGCCTCTATGTCGGGCGGGACACCGTCACCGGCGCTCCCTTCACGTATGACCCGTGGCAGCTGTATGCGGCACAGGCCGTCTCCAACACCAACATCCTCATCGTCGGCAACATCGGCTGGGGAAAGACCAACACCGCCATGGCCATCGCCCTACGCGGCATCGCCACCGGCCACCCGGTCACCGTGCCCGGTGACCCGAAAAACGACTGGACTCGCCTCGCCGCCGCGCTCGGCGGGCAGGCCATCCGCCTCGGTCCCGGCCAAGGCGACCGGCTCAACCCCCTCGACCCCGGCCCACGGCCACCCGGATCCGACTCGGACACCTGGCGGCACCAGGTCGACCAGCGCCGCGCGACGCTGCTGGTGGCCATCGTGGAAACCCTCGCACCCGGCCTGGCACCCCTGCACCCCCAGGCCCGCGAAGCCCTCACCGAAGCACTGCAATCAACTTGCCGAGCATCCAGCACCCCGACCCTGCACCAACTCGTCAACCGCCTGGAAGACAACCCGACGCCCGCCGCCGCACCGATCCGCGCATCCCTCGCGCAGCTGTGCACCGGCCCGCTGTCCGGCCTCCTCGACCAACCCGCCACCACCGTCCCCGACCCCGACGCGCCGATGATCGCCGTCGGCACCGCCGACCTGGCCGACAACGACACCGCCCACACCCTGGCCGTCCTGGTCGCCACCAGCCAACTTGAACAGGCACACGCAACCGGCCAGCAACGAATCCTCGTCTACGACGAGGCCTGGCGCATCCTCGCCGCACCCGCACACCTGGCACGCGTCAACGCCGAACTGCGGCTGTCCCGGGCGCGCGGCACCGCCACCATCCTGATCACCCACGCCCTGTCCGACGCCGACAAGACCGCCGACGCCGGCACCGCGACCGCGGCCACCGCCCGCGGTTTGGCCTCCCTGTGCGACACCCGCCTCGCCTTCCGGCAAGCCCCCGGTGAACTCGACCGCACCGCCGCAGACCTGCACCTCACCCGAGCCGAATGCGACGCCGTCGCCGTACTCGGCAAGGGCGAAGCCCTCTGGAAGATCGGCACAACCGGACGTCGTATCCGCACCGGCCTCGGCACCGCCGAGGCAGCGCTGTTCAACACCGATACCGCCATCACCGCGAGCGACACGGCCGGCCCAACCAACGGAACGGACAGTCGTGACCGGACCGGCGCCGCGGACACATCTGCAGGATCGAGTAGGTCGAAATGAACCTCCACACCGACGGTCACGACGGACACTGCGGCGCAGTCGAAATCGCCGACAATGCAGCGGAATCCATCCGCTCGCTCAACCACCTGACGCAACAGCCCGCCGACCAGTCTCTGCCGCCGGCCGACATCGACCAGGTCGTGGCCGCCCTCGGTCAAGCCGCCGATCGGCTTCCACAGCTGCTGCGCCAGATCGGCGACCTGCTGCACCACCGCCAGAAGGCCGGTCTGCTGCGCGTCGACCAAACCTCCCCCCTGTCCGACCCCGCATCGGCCGTCACCCAAGCCGCCGCAGCGCTCCAGCAGGCCGCCGGCGACGCATCCAACGCGGGTCGCGCCCTGGACGCCGCACACCAGATTCTCGCGCACCTGGCCACCAGCACCGACGGCAGTGAGGGCCTCGATCGACACGCTCGCGGACGGGACCGAGCTATCGCCGGCCGCCTCGGTACGCACGCGCTCACGAGCTGCGTCGACCGCAGCCCTGCACCGCGCCGCGAGAGTGAGGGCAGATCGCGATAGCGCGGCCAGCGGAGTCCGACGGCGAGCGGTCAACGAGTCCGTGCCGACTCACGGTCACGTCAGGGCCAGAAGAATCAGGCGCCGGGTCGAGCTAACGGTCACGCGATGGCACCACTGGTAAGTAGACGGGCAATCCGTGCCCGCCGCGAGGAGGTGCGGCATGCCCGAGACAACCGGTGATGACAGGCTCGCGGCGATCCAGGAGGAACTGACCGGCGCGGTAGAGAAGATGCTCGCCTCGGACGACTGGCAGGCGGCGTTGACGGCGGCGGCCCGGTTCCACAAGTACAGCTTCGACAACGTGCTGTTGATCTACGTCCAGCATGCCGGCGCGTTCGCGAAGGGCCGGGTGCCCGCGGCGGAGCCGTCGATGGTGGCCGGGTATCGGCAGTGGGAGGCGATGGGACGGCACGTGCTGGCGGGCCAGCACGGCTACACGATCCTGCGCCCGAATCGGCTGCAGTGGCGCGAGACCAAGGACCCAGGTTCCGAGGAGTGGCGCCGGCTGGGCCGCTTCGAGCACGCCGCGCCGGGGGCACCCGAGCGCAGCCGCT
>JAFIHI010000240.1 GCA_017848755.1 Nakamurella sp.
CAAGGACGTTCTTGACGGGCTTCTCGGCCGCGAGGTCGCTGTGTTCCCGACGGATGCGCTCACGCCCACGGACACCGTCGGTGGCGCGCTCGCGCTGTACATCGACGATTCGCGTGCGCTGGGCGCGGTGGCGGGCTGGGATCTGCCGGCTGCGGCCCACGTCGGCGCGGCGGTGGCACTGGTCCCGGCGCGCGGCGCGAAGGCTGCCATCGAGGATCAGTATCTGCCGGAGGACCTGCTGGAGAACCTGAGCGAGGTCAGCAACGTGCTGGCGTCGGTCTTCCAGGGCCGGGGCAATCCGCACCTGCGTCTCGAGCGGACGTACCGCCCGATCAATACCGCGCCGGCCGACGCGATTCAGTTGCTGTACGCGCTCGGGCATCGCATCGACCTGACGCTGGACGTCTCGAGTTACGGCACCGGCCGGCTCGCCGTGTCCATGCGGTTCTAGCCGCCGGGTCCCGTCGCGCAGGTTATTGATCGAATATGACGTTGTTCGCGGCTGCCGCCGTCGATCGCTGCCCGCCGCCGTAGGCCCGCGAAGCCTGCTACACTGATGGAGTCGACGCGGGGTGGAGCAGCTCGGTAGCTCGCTGGGCTCATAACCCAGAGGTCAGAGGTTCAAATCCTCTCCCCGCTACCACCGAAAGGCCCCTGATCAGGTGTAACAGCCCGATCAGGGGCCTTTTTCTTGTCATCCGGCTGGCCGAGAATCGGTCCGCGACAGGAATTCGATGCGATAAAACCGGTCGTAACGTGACGCTGTCGGGCGGCGACGATGGTCCGGGGCGCCCTGTCGCGTGTGAAGTGCAGAGCGGGCGGTCGCGTGAAGTCGGCCGTGCGCCGGCTTCTTCTTCCTGAGCAAGGCGCGTCGCAAGTGGAGTTTCCGTCGGGGCATGCGCAAGCCGTGGTTCGAGTTCGGCGAGGTGAGCGCGACTTCTGCGACCGGCCTCCTGAGTTCCCACGGAAGGGTCGCGCCGATCAGCTTACGTGTGCATGTGACCATGCGTAATCAGGACTGTCATGATGGCATTCCATGAGTCGTGGGTGGAGGGACGAGGACGATCGGGTCGGCCGTAGTATCACCTATAGCTTGTGCGGTGCTCATGTTGCGGAGCTTTTCGACCAGGTCGTCTATCGCACCGGGCATCTGCGCTTGGACGAACGCGACAGCCCGGCTCGGGCCGGTTAGCCGGCATAGGCGGGCGTTTGTGAGCGGGACTGCAGTGGGCTCCCGGCCGGTGGGCGGGTTGTCGCCGTGGCGGGCGATCGTCGGGTTCGGGCTGGTCAGTCTGGCCGCGGACATGGTCTATGAGGGGGCCAGGTCGATCACCGGTCCGTTGCTGGGGCAGCTGGGCGCGTCGGCCTTCCTGGTCGGTGTCGTCACCGGCATCGGCGAGGCGGCGGCGTTGGTGTTGCGGCTGGTCTTCGGGCGCGCCGCGGATCGTTCGCACCGGTATTGGCCGATGACCATCGTCGGGTATGCCCTGACTGCGGTCAGTGTGCCGCTGTTGGCGATCACACCGCTGGTCGGTGGTTCCGGGCTGGTTGTGGCGTGTGCTCTCATCTTGGTCGAGCGCACCGGAAAGGCGGTGCGCTCCCCGGCGAAGTCCACGCTGCTGGCCCATGTTGCTACCGGAGTCGGCCTCGGCAAGGCCTTCGGTGTGCATAAGGCGCTCGACCAGACGGGCTCCTTCACTGGGCCGCTGATCGTGGCCGGACTTGTTGCGCTGACCGGGGCGATCTGGCCTGCCATGGCCGTCCTGGCCTTGCCCGGTGCGGCTGCCATCGCCATCCTCGCGTGGATGCGCCTGCGGGTCGGCGAGCCTGCCGATCACCTCACTGTTCATGCTGCTGCGGGAACGGCCCGTTCAGCCACACTGCCGCGCGCATTTTGGTTGTTTGCGGCGTCCTCTGGTGCCGCGACAGCGGGGCTCGTCACGTTCGGGGTGATCTCGTTCCACCTCGCGCGCGAGCGTGTCGTGCCGTTGCCGGCCATACCGGTCGTCTACGCGGCCGGGATGGCGATCGAAGCGATCGCCGCGCTGGCCACCGGATTTGGGTACGACCGCTTTCATGGCAGGGTCCTCTACGTGCTGCCGGTGTTCGTCGCGGCTGTGCCCTGGTTGGCGTTTACCGATCGTGTGGTCCTCGCCCTGCTCGGGGTGCTCGTCTGGGGCGCGGCTAATGGAATCCAGGACTCGACCGTCAAGGCCCTGGTCGCCGACCTGGTCCCGTCCGGGCTGCGGGCCACGGCCTACGGCGTCTTTGCCGCGATCCAGGGCGCTGGTGCCATTGCCGGCGGCGCGCTGGCCGGCGCGCTCTACGCCCGATCGGTACCGCTGCTCGGCTGGATCATCGCCGTGGTCGAGGCCCTCGCAGTCGGCCTGTACATCGCGACACTCCACACGTCCACGGAAACACCCGGCCGGGAGCGCGAGTTCATCCGATGATGAACGTCAGCACGGTGCCGGCGCCGCGTCCGGCGTGACCAGCCGTTCCTGGTATGCCGTGCATGTTTACCGCGTCGACGGCTGGCTTGGCCGGGACCCGAGGCCTACGCGGTCAGGCGCAGCCGAAGGTCGTGCGATCGTCGCGGAACAGCCCGACAGCGATGCGCAGGCCCTCGGCCGGCTACCGGTAGCGCGCCGCCTCTGGCTTTTTGTGTCGATCGCGGACCGTATTCCTCGGCACGACCCTTGCCACGACAGTCGCCCGGCGGTCATGGTTCAGGGAAGTGGCGCAGTGCGATCGTGCCAGCCAAGCCGGTGCCTGTGCCCGGACACGTGGGCTTCCGGCCGGTGGGTGAGTGAGATGGTCGCCGATGCGATGAAGACGACCTCGGTGAGCAGTGACAGCCGTCCGAGCAGGTCCTCGGGAGTTTCGGCCCAGGCTTCACGGTAGCCGCCGGGCAGACCGATGGTGCGGCTGAGAACGAAGAGGACGAACTCGCCGCCGCTGACGATGCAGCCGCCGATCCATGCCGAGGCGCGCCTGCTGTCCCGTCCGGAGCACAGACCGATGATGATCGCGCCGAGCAGTGCCGCAGCGATCACGAACAGGATTCCTATATAGGGCATTTCGCGTCCGTGGCCGAGGGCCTGCGCTGCGTGGATGTCGAGGTTGACAACGGTCGCGCCGATTGCGGCGCGGCGCACGACCGGTCGGGTGGCAAGTGTTCTCATTTCGGTCGAGCCTGGCCTTGCGGGCGTGCAGGGTCGGCTTGCGCGGCCCCGTTGTTCGGTGCCAAGGATGGTTCGTCGATCGGTAACGGGTCCACGGTCTGCTGGGCAGCCCACGCCGGCCACAGCGTGCGTGCGAGGCTTTCGCGTACCCGGCCGTCATCGAACATGACTCGGCCGATGTTGCGGTGTGGGGGGGGGAGCAGTCCGACACCGACCGTGACATGCACGGCGAGTGCAGCGATGAAGATGACGGCCGCGACGATGTGTGCACGAAGCGCTCACGCTAACAGCACGGTGGCTCCGGCCGGGGCGAGATATAGGACAGCGGCACTTCCGGTCAGGGCCGCGAATGATCCGAGCATGACGGTGAAGACGATTCGCTGGCCGGGGTCGAACCGGCCACTGTGAGTACGCGGGCGAAACCGATGGGGTGCGAAAACATATCGAGTGAAACTGATGAGCCAGGCGACATCGCCGCGGCGGAATCGGCACATGTCCCGGATCAGCCGACGACCGGCGCTTGGGCCGAAGAGTAGAAGAGTAGCAGTCCGACTGCCGCCGCGCCGACCGCGGCGCCGAGCCCGCGATACAGGGTGCCGAGCCAGACGTGGCCGCCGAGCAACCTTGTGACCGATCCGGGTAGATGCTCGGCCATGCCCAGGCCGGTCGCGATGAGCACAATGATCCCGGCCGCAAGTGCGTCGTGTGCGATTCGCACCGCGAGCGTGTGCCGCAGCAGTGTCGGCTGCGGTTCGTGCGCACGCATCAGTCGGTGACGGTGAATGTCACCGACCGGTCAGGCCGCAGCGGCGCATGGTCGGGGCCAGCCAGCTCAACGGTGAGCGTATGCCGACCCGGTGGAATCTGCAGCGACAGCCGGCTTGAGGAGTAGTCGGCGACCGGTTGCCCGCCGTCAAGGGACAGGTGCAGGTGATCCAGCCCGTCGCCCGGTGAGCCGAGCCGCGCCCCGTGCAACCTCAAGCGCGACCGGCGAGGAAACGGTCGCGCCGTCGGCGGGCGCGGCGATCGTGAATGCCATCGCAGGGTCGTTGCTGCTTCCGGCACGAACGGCGATCACGACGCCCGCCACCACCAGCGCCACCACACCTGAGATGACGCGGATCTGCCGTCCGCGACGCGATGAACGGAGCGTCCGAGTCGAGGCTCGGCGAACGGGTTGGGATTTGCCTTCTCGCGTCACGACTGTTGTCCTCACGACAGACCCGAACCGGCCGCAAGGCGCACGCGTTACCGCCGCTGTCCCCGTCGGATCGAGGCTACCGTCGGATCGAGCCGACCGGCTATGGTCGTTGTCTCACCCACTCGCCGCGGCGGCGGGCCGCAGGTCAAGGCCACGCAGGAGTTGGGCGTTGGCAGCGGCGATGATCGTGGACAGCGACATGAGGATTGCGTCGACCGACATCGGCAGCACAAAGCCGACGGAGGCGAGGATCCCGGCGGCGAGAGGCACCGAGATGAGGCTGTAACCGCCAGCCCACCACAGTTTGTTTTGTCTTACGGTAAGTCGCCGTCGACAGGTCCATCACCGACAGGATGGAGCGTGGGTCGTCGGTGTTGAGTCGCATGAAGAATGCGCCGAGTCGCAGCGGCGCAAAAACGGGTTGGGCTAGCAGTCGCAGCGGCGCAATCCGGGGCGAGTTTCTGGGCTCATGAGCGGTTGGTCCGGGTGCTAGGTGAGCCGGAGGGAATCGCGCCGATGGCGTGGTGGTGGGAGCCCCTGTTGCGGTACCGATGCGGCGCATTCACCCCGGAAGCGTGGGGAAATCTGGCCTCGCCGCGCTCGTCATGGTCATGGTTCGAATTGTGTCGGAGTCCGCTCGGAGCGTCGAACCGGTGGCGGGACCTGGGGGGCGGCGCGGTGCCGGGCGTCACGCGGCCGCTGTTCGGTGTCGGTCGTCCGGCTCTCCCATGCCGGGCGGGCCTGAGCGATCTGTCGCACATCTCGTTCGGCGCGCCTGTTCCGGCGGCTACCGTCGGAATTGTGCGGAGCATGATCTTGCGCGGAGGGTCGTGCTGCCGCGCGGCGTCACGCGGATCGGGGCCGCGGATCCCGTGGTGAACATCCTGTTCGGCACCGAGACGGGCAGCGCCGAGTTCTTGAGCGATGACCTGCGCGAGACGCTGAATAAGCGCGGCATCGACTCGACCGTCGGCGAGTTCAGCGATGTCGACTGGGCGACGCTCATGGACGGCAGCCCAGCGCTGATCATCGTGTCGACGACAGGCGAAGGCGACATGCCGCGGGACACCGAGGCGTTCTGGGAGCGCCTGAGCACGGCCGCGCCGCACGCGTGCGACGGGCTGCGCTACGCCGTGCTGGCGCTCGGCGACCACGTCTACACGCATTTCTGCCACGCCGGGAAGTTGATCGACGCGCGTCTCGCGGAGCTCGGTGGGGCGCGGTTGGCCGACCGGCTCGACTGCGACGCCGCCTACGACCGGCCTGCGGCAGCCTGGATCGCCGACCGGGCGGCGCAATTGGCGAAACCCGACGCCGAACCCGGCTCGCGCACCGAACATCCGGCCCGAGCGGACGACCGGGCCGCCGCCGTGGACGCTGCGGAATCTCCCGGAGGCTCACCATCGGCGCGTTGGACCCGCGAAAACCCGTTCTGGGCGCCGGTATCCGATATCGTGCGCCTGACCGCTCCGGACTGCGATCACCGCGTCGTCGGTGTGGAGCTCGACCTGTCCGGCAGCGGCGTGACGCTGGAGCCCGGAGATTCACTCGGCATCGTGCCGACGAACGACCCGTCGACCGTGGAGCGGTTCTTGATGACGGCCGGCATCCCGGAATGGGCTGACGCTGGGGGCGCGTCATTCGCGGATCTCGCGCGGACGCGGTGGGAGCTGCGGTTCCCGTCGCTCGCGCTGTTGCGCGCCGTCGCGGCCGTCGGCGAGCTCGGTGCGGCGCTGGCCGGCGACGACACCGCGGGGCTCGACTCCTGGGTGGCCGGGCATTGCGTCGCAGACGCCGTGGCGCTGCTCAACCATCGACTCGAACCCGTGGAACTGGCGGACCTCATGGGGCCGATCCGCCCGCGGGCGTACTCCTGGGCCGGCACGTCGCCCGACGATCCGGGTGGCGCGCAGTTCGCGGTCGCCGTCGATCGTCCCGACGGGGCCGCGGTGTGCAGCGGCGTTGCCGGCGGCTACCTCACGATCCGCAGCTCGGTCGGTGACCGGGTGCCGGCCTTCCCGCTGCCGAATCGCATGTTCCACCTGCCCGCCGACCCTGCGGTGCCGATCGTGATGGTAGGGGCCGGTGCCGGCGTGGCGCCGTATCGGGCATTCCTGCAACAACGCGCGCGGCAGAAAGGAGCGGGGCCCGCGTGGTTGATCTTCGGAAACCGTCGCGCGAACTCCGATTTCCTCTATAAATCCGACTGGGCCGAGTTCCTCCGTCGCGGCACGCTGACCAGGCTCGATACCGCCTTCTCCCGCGATCAACCGGAAAAGACCTACGTCCAGCACCGGATCCGGCAGCGCGGCGCGGATCTGGTTGCCTGGCTGGAGGGGGGCGCCTATTGGTACGTGTGCGGCGACGCGCGACGCATGGCCCCCGCGGTATCCGGCGCGCTGCACGACGTATTCGAGGAACGTCTCGGTCCCGGCGCCGGTGCCGAGATGCTGACCCGGCTCCGCGCGGAGAAACGCTACCGCGTCGATGTGTATTGAGCCGCTCGCGGGCGCGGTGACCGGCGGCGCAACGATCGGTTCCGATGATCTTGCCGGCCATACGTGTCCGCTGGCGCGGCGAATGTGACGGAGCGCGCGGCGACAGTCGCCGTCATGCCGCATTACAGTCGCATCGTCCCGGGACGGCTCAAC
>JAFIHI010000241.1 GCA_017848755.1 Nakamurella sp.
CCTCGATGAGTCGGGAGCGGCGGGCGCTGCTGCGCGCCTTCGGCGCGGAGCTCGTACTGACCGAGCCCAGCGAGGGGATGGCCGGTGCCGTTGCGCGCGCCGAGCAGATCGCCGCCGAACGGCCCGGGGCGGTCCTGGCTCGACAGTTCGCGAACCAGGCGAACCCGCAGATCCACTACGCCACCACGGGCAAGGAGATCTGGGAGGACACCGACGGCGAGATCGCCGCGCTGGTCTCGGGTATCGGCACCGGCGGCACCATCACCGGCGCCGGACGGTACCTGAAGGAGCACAAGCCCGACGTGAAGGTCTTCGGCGTGGAGCCGGCCGAGTCCGCGATCCTGAGCGGAAAGCCCGCAGGCCCGCACAAGATCCAGGGCCTGGGCGCGAACTTCGTTCCAGATGTGTTGGATACCACCATCTATGACGAAGTGCTCACCGTCACGGGCGACGACGCGGTGCGCTACGCCCGGCGTGCCGCCACGGAAGAGGGTCTGCTGGTGGGCATCTCGTCCGGTGCGGCGCTCGCGGCGGCAGCAGAGGTGGCCAACCGGCCGGAGTTCGCGGGGAAGACGATCGTGGCGGTGGTGCCGGACTTCGGCGAGCGATACGTCTCCACGCTGCTGTTCGAGGGGCTGGTGGACTGATCATGGCTGCGCTGTTGGTGGGGCCCGCCTCGGCCGACTGGGGCGGTGCGCCGGACGACGCCAACACCGAGACCGCGGACCCTGTGAAGCCCGAGTGCTCGGCCAGCTCGCACGGCGGCCACGTCGGTGTGCGCAGTTTGATGCTCGAAGACGTGCGCACCGCGCGCGAGCGCGATCCCGCCGCGCGGTCGTTCGTCGAGGTCGCGCTGTGCTACCCCGGTGTGCATGCGGTCTGGGCTCATCGGGTCTCGCACTGGATCTGGGTGCGCGGCGCCGGGTGGCGGCTGGTCGCCCGCATCGTCTCCCAGATCGCCCGCGCCGTCACGGGAATCGAGATCCATCCCGGCGCGGTGATCGGCCGCCGGCTGTTCATCGACCACGGCATGGGTGTGGTGATCGGAGAGACTGCCGTCGTTGGCGACGATGTCACCATGTTCCATGGCACCACCCTGGGCGGCACGTCGATGAGCCATGGCAAACGGCACCCGACCGTCGGCAGCGGCGTGCTGATCGGTGCCGGCGCCACGGTTCTCGGCCCGGTCACCATCGGTGCCGGCGCCAAGATCGGCGCCGGAGCCGTGGTCGTTCGGGATGTGCCCGCTGGCATGGTCGCCGTCGGCCCCGCCGCGCGGATCCGCCCCGTCGCCGTCGGCATTGCTCACGGCCCCTGGGACGACCCGGCCATCTACATCTGAGCGGCGCCTCCTGAGCCCGCCCCCACCGAGCTCAGCGGGCGCGCGCCCTAGAATGAGCCGGACCGGCCGAACGACCTCGGTGCCGGCAGGAGACCGATGGGGGTGTGTGCCATGGCATGGGGATCCATCTTTGCGGTGATCGCGCTGGTGATGATCGCGTTCGGCTGGTACGAGGGCAGCAAGGAACACAGCTGACCGCGTCAGCGGCGAACGTCGTCATATCAGGTCGATATCGCCGTGTGCCGCAACGTATCTCAGTGCGAGTGCGGCACGTGTGGCATGAGCGCGCCGGGCGGAACCACGCCGAGCCGACCGGCCTGGTAGTCCTCCAACGCCTGGACCAGTTCGTCGCGGGTGTTCATCACGAACGGGCCGTAGTGCACCATCGGCTCGCCGATCGGCTCACCGCCGAGCAGCAGCACCTCCATGGAGGAGGTTCGGGAATCGTGCTTCTCGTCGGCGGTCAGCAGCAGCCGGTCGCCAGCGCCGAACGCCACCATGCTGCCGCCGTGGACCGCGGCACGCGACGGGCCCGCCGTCCCCGAGCCCGCGAACACGTACGCGAGGGCGTTGTAGGTCGGCTGCCAGGGCAGGGATAGCTGTGCGCCCGGCGCGATGGACGCGTGCAGCATGGTGATGGGGGTGTGCGTCGAGCCGGGCCCCGTGTGCCCGTCGACGGTCCCCGCGATCACCCGCAGCAGCGCGCCCGCGTCCGAGGTCGCCAGCAGCAGAACGTCTTTCGCCTCGACGGGCTGATACTTCGGCATCAGGAACTTGTCCTTCGCCGGCAGGTTCACCCAGAGTTGGAACCCGTTGAACAGGCCGCCCGCCTCGACCAGGTCGACCGGGGGCGTTTCGATGTGCAGCAGGCCCGCACCCGCCGTCATCCACTGCGTCGCGCCGGGGGTGATCAGCCCGCCGCCGCCGTGCGAGTCCTGGTGCCGGAAGGCGCCTTCCACCAGGTAGGTCACGGTCTCGAACCCGCGGTGCGGATGCCAGTCGGTGCCCTTGGGCTCGCCGGCCTCGTAGTCCACCTCGCCCATGTGGTCCATCATGATGAACGGGTCGGTGTACTGGTAGTTGAGCCCGGCCATCGTGCGGCGCACCGGGAAGCCGAGACCTTCGAACCCCGTCGGCCCCATGGTCACGGCGAGCACCGGGCGCTCCGTTTCGGCCGGGCCGGCCCCGCGCACTCGCGGCAGGGTCATCGGATCGGCGGTGACTGCAGCCATGATCGGTTCCTTTCGACGGCGATTAGTTGTCGTGTCAACAAACGCGCTCCGTGCCGAGCGTATTCCCGTCTATGACGCCTATCCAGTGTGCGCCCGTTCCTTCGCCCTGGGTCCGTCCCGTGGCAAGCCTTTCGGCCGACCCGCGACCGGCCCCGACCACCGCCCGGATCAAGCGCACCGTCCGGGTTTCGTGGCGCGCCCGGGTCGCGACATGGTAAGCACGTCGTCATGACGATCGGAATGGGAAAACCACGGGACTACGTCATCCTCGGTCGCACCGGCACGCGAGTATCGCGGCTGTGCTGCGGCACCATGACGTTCGGCGCCGAGGCGGACGAGGACACATCCGCGCAGATCTATGCCCGGGTTCGCGACGCCGGCGTCAACTTCTTCGACACCGCCGACATGTACGGAACCGGCACGGCGGAGCGGATTCTCGGGCGGCTGATGGTCGGCGACCGCGACGAACTGGTGGTCGCGTCGAAGGCATACTTTTCGATGGGCGAGGACGTCAACGCCGGCGGGCTCGCGCGGCGGCACCTCGTCCGGGCCGTCGAAGCGTCGCTCACGCGGCTCGGCACCGACCGTCTCGACCTCTACTACGTCCATCACTTCGACGACGTCACTCCGATTGAGAGCGTGATGCGCACGCTGGACGACCTGCAGCGCGCGGGGAAGGTCGTCTACCTGGGTGTGTCCAACTGGGCCGCGTGGCAGATCGCGACCGCGCTCGGCGTCAGCGCCCGCGAACATCTCGCGAGATTCGATGTGGTGCAACCGATGTACAACCTGGTGCGGCGCCAGGCGGAGGTGGAGATCCTGCCGCTCGCCGCTACCGAGCACCTGGCGGTGGTGCCGTACAGTCCGCTCGGGGCCGGGCTGCTCACCGGCAAGTACGGCGTCGGCCGGCGGCCAAGCACCGGGCGGCTGGTCGAGAACCAGAAGTACATGGACCGCTACAGCCTGCAAACGGACTACGACGTCGCCGACCGTTTCACCGCATTCGCCGCCGAGATAGGCGTCGCGCCAGCCAGTCTCGCCGTCGCATGGGTGCTCGCGCACCCCGCGGTCACCGCGCCCATCATCGGCGCACGTAGCCTCGACCAGCTCGAAAGCTCCCTCGCCGCGCTCGATATCGATATAACGCCGGAGTTGCGCGACCGGATCTCCGCCCTGTCGCCGACCCCGCACCCGGCCACCGACCGGACCGAGCAGCTTCGGGTCTGAGCCCGGCGCGAGTAGGCTGGCTTCGGTTATGAAGCACATCATCTGGGACTGGAACGGCACACTGTTCCACGACATCGACGCGGTGGTCGGCGCCACGAACGCGATCTTCCAGGAATACGGGGTGGAGGAGCTCACGCCGGACACGTTCCGCGCCACCTACACCCGGCCGATCTGGGTGGCCTACGAGCACTTCCTGGGCAGACCGCTGCGCGACGGCGAGTGGCGGTACCTCGACGACGGCTACCACGCGCACTACCACGAGCTGATGAAGGCGTGCGATCTCGACTCCACCGCACTGACGGCGCTTCAGGAGTGGCGTGCGGACGGCGGGACGCAGTCGTTGCTCTCGATGTGGTGGCACGATCGGCTCGTTCCCACGGTGCATGGTTACGGCATCGACGATTACTTCAGCCGCGTCGACGGGCTGCGCGGCGAGGGCGGTGGACCGAAGGCCGGCCACATGGCGGCGCACCTCGCGGCGCTCGGGCTCGATCCGGCAGATGTCCTGGTGGTTGGCGACAGCGTCGACGATGCCGATGCCGCGGCTGCCCTCGGGGCCCGCGCGGTCGTCTACACCGGAGGCATGTCCTCGCGAGAAGCGTTGGCGGCCACCGGGGTTCCCGTCGTCGATTCCCTCACCGACGCGCTCGGCTACGCCTGATTCGTCCGGCGTGTCGGGCCGGAGCGGTGCCAGGAGATGCGCCCGGAGCTGCGCCAGCAGCCGCGCCTCGTAGAGTGACGCTGTGGCGGATCTTGGCAGCGGCAATGGGTCGGCGGAACGCGCGTCGGCGAAGGTTTCGAGTATGACGCTGTTCGGCGCACGCACGTTCTGGCGACCGACGTCCGGCCGGAGTTTCGGTCTGGTGGTACTCGGTGCCGCGATGTGGGGCACCGATCCGCTCTTTCGCAGCTGGCTCACCACCGACATCCCAGCCTCGACCATCGTGCTGGTGGAACACCTGCTGCCGGTGGCGATCGTCCTGCCGCTGGTGGCCCGTGGTCTGCGGCGCGCGTGGCGCACCTTCGAGGCGCGAGATTGGCTCACACTCGGTGTGCTGGGCGTGGGCTCGTCGGCGCTGGCGACGGTGCTTTTCACGATGTCGTTCGCCATCGCGTTCGCACACCACAGCGCGACCACACCCGTTCTGCTGCAACAGATCCAGCCGCTTGTCGCCATCGGTGCCGCGTGGCTTTTGCTCCGCGAACGACCGCGATTGCTGTTCGTACCGTTCCTCATCGCCGGCCTGGCCGGCGCCTATCTGGTGGCGTTCGCCCATCCGACCGAGATCGGCGCGCTGGAATGGGGGTCCGCGCTCTTGGCCGTCGGAGCGGCGACCCTCTGGGGCCTGGGCACCGTGCTGGGGCGCCGGCTGTCCGCGAAGGTCCCGTTCGGCGAGCTGACCGCCCTGCGGCTGGTGGTCGGACTGGCCGCGGCCGCGGCTATGGCGATCTCCCGCAACGAGGTCTGGCCGCTCGCTCACCTCGACGCGAAGGCGGTACTCGCCCTCATCGCACTTGCGCTGGTGCCGGGACTCTTCAGCCTGCTCGTCTACTACCGCGGCCTGCGCGGCACGCCGGCCTCCGCCGCGACCCTCGGCGAACTCGCGTTTCCGCTGACGGCGCTGATCATCGGGTTCGTCGCGTTGCACGATTCGCTGTCGCTGACACAGTGGGCCGGGGCCGCGCTGCTCACCGCCACGATCACCGTGATGGGGACGACCAGGCCACAGGGAACACCGACCGGTGTGCAAGTGCCCGCCATGGTGACGACTGGCGGGCGGTGATCACCGCCGGCTACGCGGCCGGAACCAGCAGCCCGCCGTTGGTCCACTCGGACCACGACATGTTCCACCAGCCCCAGCCGTCCCAGGACGGCTGTATCGTCCCGGTCTTGTTCGCATCCGGGTACTCCACCACGTCGCCCGGGATGGAGAAGTTGTAGAACCACTCGGCATCCCGGACATCGAGATTCGTGCACCCGTGAGACGTGTTACGGCTCCCAATGTTTCCGGTGTTCCAGCTCGCCGCGTGAATGAACTCGCCGGAGTTGGTGATGCGCACCGACCACGGCACCATCACGTCGTACGGGTGCGGGTCGCCCGGTTCGGTCTTCATCTCGACGGTGCCGTCCGGCAGCGGCTTGTGGGTCTTCGGGTCGACCGAGCCCTTCTCCATCACGACCTTCACGCCGTCATAGGTGGGTGTGTTCGCCGAGCCCAGCGACACCGGGAGGTTCTTCACCACCTGGCCGTCGCTGGTCACCGTCATCATGTGCTGTGCGTTGTTCACCTGGGAGATGTGCGCGGCGCCGATGTTGAAGGTCAGCGTCAGGCTGTCCTCGTAGACGAGCCCGTCACCCGCGGACAGTCCCTGGACCGGCATGTTGACGGCGATCTGGGAATGCGCCGGCCAGTATTTCTCCTCGCGGTAGAGCGCCTCCATCTGGTAGCCCGGCACGGTCGGCTTCTGCCAGAACCACGCCCCGGTCGCCGGCTGCCCGTTCACTGTTACGGTGGTCGCCTTCTCGAATGCCGCGGCATCGGTGGGCGCGGCCGAGAACAACACCACCACCGCCATGCCCACCCCGTAGGTCGACCCGTCCGCCTCGAACGTACTGACGTGCACGGGCTGCGCGGGGGCCGTGCTGGTGGGCGACGACGACGGTGCGTTCGTCGATGACGATGTTCCGTTCTGCGCACCCGACGTGTCCGCTAAGCCGCTGGTGCTGCTCGATCCGGCGCTGGACGTCGATCCGCCGGAGGTGCCGGTGTTGTTCTGTGCGGCAGGCGTGACGGTCGTCGTGACCACCACTGCGCCGCCCGCAGAACACGCCGTCGCCGCGAGCGTGGCGAGGACGGTTGCGGCGACGAGGCCGGTCCTTCGCAGCGCTCGCCGATGGGGTCGCATGCGGAGGTGTCGGTCGAAGGCGCCTAGGTGATTCACTGGGTCATGCTGCCGTGTCATCATGTCAGAAACCTGTGATTGTCATGTGAACCTGGCGGTATCGGCCTCGTCGTGCGCAGTGTCACATGCCCGGTCACACTCCCGCCGCGCCGATATGCTGGCCTGCGTGACGACGCACGCCCCCACAGCAGGAATCGAACGGCGCGCGCTGATCCGCCGGCCTTCGCCGCGCCTGGACGCCGGCCTCGTGACGCACCAGGAGAGGGTGCCGGTCGATGTGGACGCGGCGTTGGAACAGTGGCACGGCTACGTCTCCGCGCTCACCGAAACCGGTTGGACCACCATTGATGTCGACCCTGCCGTCGAATGCGCCGACTCTGTCTTCGTCGAGGACACGGTCGTGATGATCGACGGGATCGCCGTGCTCACCCGGCCGGGAGCCGCGACGCGCCGGGACGAAACCGCCGGCACCGAAAAGGCACTCCGCGACCTCGGCTATAACGTGTTGGCGATGGGTGGATCGGGCACGTTGGACGGCGGCGACGTCCTGAAGGTCGGCGACATCGTCTACGTCGGCCGCGGCGGCCGGACGGATGCGGCCGGGCTCGCCGAGTTCCGCCAACTCGTCGAGCCGCTCGGCAAGCGCGTGATCGGCGTGCCGGTGACGAAGGTGCTGCACCTGAAGTCGGCCGTCACGGCATTGCCCGATTCAACGATCATCGGCTGCCCCTCGCTCGTTGACGACCCGTCCTTCTTCCCGCACTTTCGACCCATGCCGGAGGAAACCGGTTCGCACGTCGTGGATCTCGGTGACGGCAGGCTGCTCATGGCCGCATCCGCACCACGCAGCGCGGACCTGGTTGCCGGCCTCGGCTACACGCCGGTTCCTGTCGACATCTCCGAGTTCGAGAAGCTTGAAGGGTGCGTCACCTGCCTATCGGTGCGACTTCGGCACCTCCCGCGCAGCGGCGAATAGCGTCATACCCGGTCGCCGATTCCCCGTGTGGCTCAGCTGGCGTGGCGCTCCAGGTACTCCTCCAGGGCGAGGCGGCCGATCTTCGACACCGTGAGGCCGGTGCGTTCGGCGAGTTGCTGCGCCCGGTCGCGAAGATCCGCGGGCACACGGTATTGCACCGTTGGCGAGTGCGAGCCGTCTCCAGACAGCGACTTGCGGCCCGGGATCAGGTTCTTGGCTCGGGCGTTGCGGAGTGCCTCGGCGGCAAGCTCTTCGGCGCGGGCCTCGGTCAGCTGCTCGCCCCGGTAGATGAACTCCTCCTGGTCGAGGTCGATGTCGGACACGTCGACGTCGGCGGTGATGCGGTACTCGCCCGGGTCGGTCTTGCTCATCGGTTCCTCCATTCATTCGGGGCGGCGTGGATCACAGCGATGGTGTCCTCAGCGCGGTCGTCCGGCACGGCGATGATGTGCAGTTCGAGTCCACGATCGTCGGTTCCGATGTAGTGCATCTGGTCGCCATCAACGATCGGGTCTTCCGCGTTGATCATGGCCGCGATGATGTGCGCGTTGCCGATCCTGTGCTTCCTCGCCGAGCGGGTGATCCGGACACGCACATATCTAATGTGTCATGCACATACGATCTCGTCAAGCGTAACGTAGCGGGGGATCGCCTGAGGTGACCGGGTGGGCGACGGGATCCCCTACTGGCTCGGCTGGCGCCTCGCCAGCGGGGGCCCACTCGGCAACGGCACGAACAAATGCGAGGAGCGACGGGATCCCCTACTGGCTCCGCTGGCGCCTCGCCAGCGGGGATCACGGTGCCAATTAACGCGAATGAGCCCGGCCCCCTCGCTTCGCTTCGGGGACCGGCCCCATTCGCATTGAGCGGGCGACGGGATCCCCTACTGCGTCGCTTCGCTCCGCAGCGGGGGCCCACTCGATTACTGTCACA
>JAFIHI010000242.1 GCA_017848755.1 Nakamurella sp.
AAGATCGCGGGCACGGGCCAGGTCGGGGCCGGCCTGGCGAACCCACCGATGGTGTGCTTCACCTCGGCGATCGCCGCGCTCGCGGAGGCGGTTCCCGCCTGACGGTTCGCCGCCGGTCCCGTGACCGGGAATGACGTCAAACCTCGGCCCGCCCTGTCGGCAACAAATCGCGCAGGGCGGGCCGTACAGGCGAAGCGGGCCGGTGATGCCGGGCAGGCCAGGCAACCACTATATGTGATGTGCCGGTTTCTTTCGGTAATGTGACGTGATGCACATCGACGGACCCAGCGCCCAGTGGAACTTCCGGGCTCCGCAGACGACGGGGCGTCAGGCGACCGTCATCGCGACCGCGCTGGTGCTTCTCGCGCTGGGGTCCGCGATCGCCGGAGCGATCACCGACCCGCGACTGCCGACGTCGAACCAATGGAAGATCACCGCAGTTCTCGCCGCCGTGGCCGCGCTCGGGCTTGTCACGACTCGCTCCTTCGGACCGGAGCGGGACGGGTCCGGTCCGCCGTGGGACGTGCACACCATCTGGCTGCTGCCCGCGGCGATGCTCACCCCTTCTGCCGCGTTCGGCTGTCTCGTCGCGCTGTCCGTCATCACCGATCTGCGCAAGTCCGAACACCAATTCCAACTGCGGATGGTTGTCGTCTCCATCACGGTGACCACGACGGTCGCGATCCACGCGGCCGCCCTGCTCATCGCTGATTTCGCGCTCGCTGGACTTGTCGGGATCGCCGCGCTCTGGTTGATCGGCTGCATCGTCGCCTTCGCCGTCGCGTACGTCTTCGTCACGCCGAACGGCACCGCGCTGTGGCTCGATTACCGCTGGAGCCTGGTCCTGTTCGACTGCGCCGTGTCCGGCCTGCTGATCGCCGCCGCCATGCGCAGCGACCCACTGATCGGGTTCACCGGGCTGGCGCCCCTGTTGTTGGCCCAGTTCGCGCTCCGTTGGCCGGAGCTCACCCGCTTCGCGCGGATCGATTCGAAGACGGGCCTGCCCAACTCCCACCACTGGGACGAGCGCAGTCGCCGGCTGCTGAGCGCCGCCGAATTCCACCGGACGCCCGCGTACGTGCTCATGGTCGACCTGGACCGATTCAAGTCGGTGAACGATACGTTCGGACATCTCGCCGGGGATCAGGTGTTAGCCGAGGTCGCCACTCTGCTCCGCTCGCGCATCGCCCCCGGAGATCTTCTCGGCCGGTTCGGCGGTGAGGAATTCGTCGTGACGCTGTTCGATCGCTCTCCGGCCGACGCGCTCGCGGTGGCCGACCGGATCCGCACGGCCATCGCCGCACAACCGCACGTGCTCGCCCACATCACCACGGACGCGACGCGCGAGCCCGGCACTGCGCTCTGCACCGTCTCCTGCAGCATCGGGCTCGCTTCCGCGGAGCACTGCGGCTACGACCTCACCAAGCTGCTCGAATGCGCCGACAAGGCTCTCGCCGACGCGAAAACGGCGGGCCGCGACCAGGTTCGCGCCGCCGGTCCGACCGCAGAGGGTGCCTCCCGCTTGCGGGGGAATGACGACCTCCGCCCGCTGAAACCAGCGCAACCGCGCGGGTGCCTCCCGCTTGCGGGGGAATGACGACCGTTCGGCCGCCACGCGGCTGGGGACCGTGACGGTATGGGATGTGGCCGCGCGGGGCTTGTCCCGCACGCCGCACGCTCATCCGTAGCCGCCCACCGGCAGCGATGTCGGCCGGAGGTCAAACCGCCAGCGGTCGCCGAGCGTCGAGCCGCCCCGCCGTCACGCGGTCGACGCGGCGTCAGTCGGCCCAGGCGAAACGCACCCGCACCGACACCGTGACCGTCGCATCGCCGAGCGAGACCGGCATCGACGCGTCCCGCGCGGTGTGCGCCATGAGCGCCACCGGCCGCGGCGACCCCGGATCGTCCTCGAGTTCCGCCACCGCCAGCACTGGGCCGAGGGGCCTGCCGGCGAGCGCCGCGAGCGACGTCGCCTTCTCGCGAGCGTCGATCATCGCGGCGGTCCGTGCGTCCGAGGAGACGTCCCGGGGATCGGCCGCATCGAGCGTCACACCGTCGATGCGCACTCCTTCGGCAACGCCGGCCACCGCAGTGAGCAGCAGATCCAGCCCCGTCGCATCGGACAGTGTCACGACCATCCGCTGCGTCGCCTGGTATGCGGCGAGAACCCTGGTGCCGTCGGCATAGTCGAACCGCGGGCCGAGGGTCACATCCGCGCTTCGCACCGACCGCGGGTCGACCCCCCGGCCGGCCAGCGCCACCAGTACCGCGTCCGCCGACGCCCCGGCGGCGCGAAAGGCGTCACCGGCGTCATCACGTTCCACCTCGATACCGAGCGTGACGGTCGCGTGGTCGACCCCCGCCGTCGCACGTCCGGTCCCGATCACCGTGATACCACCGTTGGGGGTACCTTCCGCATGCGGGGGAATGACGCTGTTCGGGCCGCCTTGCCTGTCGATCGTCATGGCCCCCAGTGTGCCGGATGATCATCTGGTGTGTGCGATTCGTTCCGGAAGCCGCAACAATTCCCACACCTCGGATGATCATCCGAGGAGGTCAGGCCCACCAGACCGCGTATTCCGAGACACCGTCCGGCGCCGGCCGGCCGTCGGCGAGTTCGGTGGCCGGCAGCGGACCGACGGCCGGGGCGGCCCGGAGCGGCGCCACCGCGGCGTCGAGATCGTCGGGTTCGACCGCACCCACCACGCGGACGCTGCCCGCTGCGGGCCAGCTGCCGGCCGGGTATTCGCCCTGCCCCAGGGGCTCGATCTGGACCAGAACCTCGGCGACGTCCGGCCGCGCCCGCACGGCGTGCAGCACCGTGGCGAAGGTGGACAGCGGCACCGACCCGCACAGCGGCGCCGCGATGCTGCGGGGATCACCGTTGCCTGTAAAGAATTCCTCCAACGTCGCGACGGTCGGCCCGGCAGCGCCACCGCGTTGACACAGGGCCAGCACCAAGGCATCTCGCGCGGCGATGTCGGTGGCCGAGGTGTCCCACGACGGCGAACGCCAGTCGCGGTCGGTGTGCGCAGCGGCGTCGGAGCTCCCCCACACCCCGGTTCGCGCAGTCGGGTTCCGGGGACGTTCGAGGGCGTCGAGCTCGCTCACGTCGAACTCGGTCGCAGCGGCGCCACCCAAGCCGCTTGAGGCAGACCATCCCGGAGTCCAGCGCCGGGACGGCGAGGCGACGCGCACCCAGACGACGGCGAGCAGCAACGTCCCGCCCACGGTCAGCAGAATCGCCCCACCAACCGGTTCGACGGCGGCGACCATCGCGGCGCCGAGGGTGATCATCACCGCCGGCACGAACGTGAGCAGCACCGCGACCCAGCTGCCCAGCGCCCACGCCACACCCTGCCAGCACAGCAGGAACGCGACCACGGCCGCGGCCAGCGAGATATCGCTGGTCGCCGCGCCGCCCGCCGCGAAGATCGCCTCCGTCAGCACGGTGCCCACCACGAGCGGCAGCATCAGCAGCAGCCGCGCGGCGAGCGCCCGCGACGGATCCGCGGTCAATGCCGGCCAGGCATCATCGTCAGCACTGAACCCTGAGTCGCCGAACCCGGAACCGCCGTGTGCGGATGGCGGCTGCCCGTCGCGATCGCCGGGGTCCGCGGACCAGCGTGCACCATCGCCCTCACCAGGCGCGTTCCGTGAGGTCACAAGGTCGCCTCCCGCGCAGCCACCGCCGCCGTGCCGCGGCGATACCTCTAGCGTGCCACCGCGAGGCGAGCCGGTCGACGCCGACCGTTCGAGGCGTTCGGCCAGGGACCTCGACGGCGCACGGCGCGAACGGGTTGATCGGATGCTCCGGCAGCGCGGAGCTGGTCGCGACCTCCCGGCTACATGGCCGCGAGGTCCTTGAAGCGCGAGTAGTGCAACTGGTGGGCGACGGTCACGGTCGCGGTGGGTCCGTTGCGGTGTTTGGCAACGATCAGGTCCGCCTCGCCGGCGCGCGGATCGTCCGCCTCCCACGCGTCGGGCCGGTGCACCAGGATCACCATGTCGGCATCCTGTTCCAACGACCCGGATTCGCGCAGGTCGGCCAGCATCGGGCGCTTGTCGTTGCGTTGTTCGGGCCCGCGGTTGAGCTGCGAGATGGCCACCACCGGCACTTCGAGCTCCTTCGCGAGCAGCTTCATCTGCCGGGAGATCTCGGAGACCTCCTGCTGCCGCGACTCCACCCGCTTGGACGAGGTCATGAGCTGCAAGTAGTCCACCACGATCAGCTTGAGATCGTGCCGCTGCTTGAGCCGGCGCGCCTTCGCGCGGATCTCCATCATCGTCATATTCGGCGAATCGTCGATATACAGCGGCGCGTCGGAGATCTCGCCCATCCGCCGGACGATCTTCTGCCACTCCAGATCGCCCATCCGCCCCGATCGCATCGCCGCGAGCTTGATCTCGGCCTCCGCGGACAGCAGGCGCATGGTGATCTCGGAGCGGCTCATCTCCAGCGAGAAGATGACGGCTGCCATGTGGTGCTTCACCGCAGCATTGCGCGCCCAGTCCAGCGCCAGCGTCGAGTTGTGTGTGGGGATCATCGAGCGACCGGCCAGGTAGAGATGGTCTGCGGCATCGACCTGCACGCATCGCACCGCCACCGACGCGATCGGTCGCACGTCGACGATGAATCGGGAGTTCCGTCGCGCGGGCGAGGCGGTACGGCGACGTTCCTTCTGCGCGAGGCGCTTCCGCTCCAACCGGAAGACGTCGTCGTCGGTGGAGAAGTTGATCGTGAAACAGGTGGACAACTCTTCGGTTCGGCCCTTGACCCGTTTCGTCATGGTCGATGCGCGGTACCCCAGACCGACGATCAGTTCCGCCACGTCGCGAGCCAACGCCACGTTGGTCGTGGCGAACTGGATGACGCCGGCCGGGCTCACGGTTCCGCCGGTATCGAGCAGGCCTGCCAGGAGAGCCCGCCGTTGGGCGATCGACGCACGGAGATACGCGGCCGGCACGTGTTTGTTGCCCAAGACCCCCATCGTCCGCAGGATCGCTTGAACGCTGCCCCGTTCCTTCCAGCACGATGGACACCGACCGTCGCGCCAGCCCGATGACGGGCGTCCGCAGATCGGGCACGCCGGCGGCGGCATCGGTTCGGACATGTGCTGCGACCGTGCACCGCAGACCCGTCCGCACGTCTTGACCTGAATCTGTTGGGGGGTGAACAACTGCCCGCACACCACGCAGGCACGTTGTTCGGCCGCTGCACGCGCGGGGAGTCGCAAGCCGTAACTCATGCCACCGAGGTGCGGTGCCCACAGACCCTCGGCCTCGATGTGCGCCGCGATCTCGGGATCCGCCGAGGTGAAGCGTGCGCCGTCCGAGTGCCCGTCCCCCAGCCACACCCCGAAGGCATACGGCGGCACCGGCAGCTCCGCATCGGGCAGTTCGAGGGGCTGTGCCAGCGCAACCGAGTGGTTGAGCCGCCGGTCGCCGGTGGCGCAGCGCAGCGTGGCGCCGATCTCCGCCGTCGTGCGCACGGCCGGGAAGGTGCGTTGGCTCCGGTAGCCGTTGTAGCCGACAGCGGCGGCCTGCGCGGACTTTCGCGAGGCGCGGGTATCGGTGAGCCACTGGTGTTCCGCGTCGGCGACGATCACCTCGCCGTCGGAGAACTCGACCTCATAGCAGCGGCGGTTCGTCATCACCTCGGTCGCTGCGACCACGCGCACTGGCCGTCCGTCCGCACCGAGCAGCTCGTCACCGACGGCAACAGCGCCCATCGTCGTCCATCCGGTGGGCGTGGGCAGCGGAGTGTCCAGCGCGAGGGCCTTCCCAATACCAGGTCTCGCCGCGACGATGACCATCTGGCCGGGGTGCAGCCCGTTGGTGAGCTCGTCGAGCGCGATGAAGCCGGTGGGTACGCCGGTGGAGATCCCGCCGCGGGAGGCGATGGCGTCGATCTCGTCCATCGTCGGCTGCAGCAGCTCTTCGAGCACCACGTAGTCTTCGCTGGTCCGCCGCTCGGTGACCTCATAGATCTCCCGTTCGGCGCGGTCCACGATCTCGTCGATCTCGCCGCTGCCGGGACTGCCGTCGCCCCCGCCGTAGCCGAGCCGCACGATCCGGGTACCGGCGTCGACCAACCGGCGCAGGATCGCCTTCTCCGCCACGATCTGCGCGTAGTAGCTGGCGTTGGCCGCGGTGGGCACCATCGACACCAGCGTGTGCAGGTAAACGGAACCACCGACCCGCGACAGGCTGCCCGCGCGGTCCAGCTCGGCGGCGACGGTGATCGGATCTGCCGGCTCGCCGCGGGAGTACAGGTCGAGGATGGCGTCATAGACCAGCGCGTGGGCGGGTTTGTAGAAGTCCGCCGACCGCAGGGACTCCACGACGTCGGCGATCGCGTCCTTGCTGAGCAGCATGCCGCCGAGCACGGACTGCTCCGCGGCCAGATCCTGCGGCGGCGTGCGCCCGTAGCTGCCGCCCTGATCGGGCGGGGCCGTGTCGTACCGTTCGTCGACGACCGCCACCGAAGTCCTCATTTCCCGCACGCGCGCACCGCCTCGACACCGTGCCGACGGACGCCCGCGAGTCCGTCGTCGATGTTCGAGACCACTCATATCCCAGGGGTCCGACACCACCCGGACACGCGCTGTCCGGGCGGTGGCGCCAACCCTCTGCGGACCGTAGAACACGATCCCGGGCGCACCCAAATGCGGCTGTGCACCACTGCGGGGACAACCTGTGGACGGCGAAATATCACCGCAGGTCGGGTGTCCCCAGCCCCTGTGGACAACATGTGGAAGACTATCCACGATCGACCTATTTCCGCAGGTCCAGACTCTGACTCAGCCGACAGAGAGTGTGGATGACTGTTGTGGGCAACGTGTCGGCGCGTCGCTTTCGGCGTGTCGTGATCGACCCGGTTTCGGTGGGGGCACCTCCCGCTTGCGGGGGAATGACGACGTTCGTATCACGGGCCTCTTCTGTCCCGGCTGTAGCCATCGGCACCACCGCTGTTCTGCCCCCTCAAACGCCCGCCGGTCCGGTCCGCGACCCCGTTCGCGACGCCGAGTGAACGAGGGCCCGCATCGCTGTATCATTTCGTTTGGCTAACTACTTCCTCACCCGAACCCGGAGCTCTGATCCGTGCCAACGACGCCCTTCAGCGCGACCGCATCCGCCACGGCGGCCGCACCCGCGACCGACGCAGCCACCACCACCGCCGCAACCGCGACCGCCGGCCAGAGTGCCCACAGCGCCCCCAGCACCCACGGCACACACGGCGCCCCCCAGGCACACCACCACGACATGTCCACGGCGGAGAACAGCGTCATACTCGATCACCAGCCACCGCGGACCGGAACCGACGCCGCCCGCAGCACCACCTCTTCCGGCCGGTTGATAGGCGGCCAGCCGGTGGCCGTATGGGTGGTCGCCTTCGCCGCGATGGTCTCGTTCATGGGCATCGGGCTCGTCGACCCGATCCTCAAGTCGATCGCCGGCAACCTGAACGCCACCGCCAGCCAGGTCTCGCTGCTGTTCACCAGCTACCTGCTGGTTACCGCCTTCGCCATGCTCGTGACGTCGTTTTTCTCGTCGAGGCTCGGCGGGCGGCTCACCCTGATCATCGGCCTGGTCGTGATCATCGTGTTCTCGTCGCTGGCCGGCACCTCGTCGACGGTCGCCGCGCTGGTCGGCTGGCGGGCCGGCTGGGGGCTGGGCAACGCGCTGTTCATCGCGACGGCCCTGGCGGCGATCGTGGCCGTGGCGCGCGGCGGCGCGGAGAAAGCGATCACCCTCTACGAGGCGGCGCTGGGCATCGGCATCTCGGCCGGACCGCTGCTCGGCGCCCTGCTCGGCGGCATCCAGTGGCGGCTGCCGTTCTTCGGGGTCGCCACGCTGATGGCCATCGCGCTCATCGCGATCGTGCTGTTCCTGAAGACGAAAATCACGGTGGCGCACGGGGTCTCGCTTATGGCGCCGTTGACGGCGCTGTCCCACGGCGGCATCCTGGTGATGGGTATCGCCGCGCTGCTCTACAACGGCGGCTTCTTCGCCGTGCTCGCCTGGACGCCGTTCGCGGTGCCGCTCGGCGTGTACGGCATCGGGTTCATGTTCTTCGGCTGGGGTGTGCTGGTCGGCATCTGCGCCGTGTGGGGGGCGCCGTGGATGCATCGCCGCTTCGGTCTGGTCACGTCCTTCAGCGCGGCGATCGGGCTGTTCTCGCTGATCCTGATCGGTGTGGCGCTGGCGGTCGCGGCGGGCAGCGTGGCCACCGTCATCGCGCTGGTGATCGCCTGCGGCATCCCGCTCGGCGTGCTGAACACGCTGTTCACCCAGTCCGCCATGAACATCGCGCCGGTGCCGCGGCCCGTCGCATCCGCCGGATACAACTTCGTGCGCTTCCTCGGCGGCGCGGTCTCGCCGTGGATCTGCGGCAAGATCGGCGAATCGGTCGGCCCGGCGGCGCCGTTCTGGTTCGGCGCGGCCTGCGTGGCGGCAGCGCTCGCCGTGCTGCTCGGCTTCGGCTCGCGATACCTGCGGCGTATCAACACGATTCACTGATCCGGGCCGGTTCGCGTCTCGACCGCTGGCGAGTATGACGCTGTTCGCGCCTGCCGGCGCCGGGCGCTGTCCGGCCAGCCTGCCCAC
>JAFIHI010000243.1 GCA_017848755.1 Nakamurella sp.
CTGTGCTTCGTCGGACCGAATCTCGTTCCGCTGTCGGGCGATGCGGACGCCCTCGACGCGTTGGCGCGCGGACTGCGCCGCGCCGGCGGACAGCGCCCGGCGAACGTGGGGGGTGCCTAGTTAGCGGTACCGGTCTGGCAGCATCTGCGGTCGGCCTGGGGCCCCGCGCGTGATGTGCGGGCGGAGCAGCCGCTGATGGTCTGCCCAGACCCGCCCGTGCTTCGGCCCGATCCCCGCGTGGTCCGCGTCACCCCCGACCGGCTCGACGACTACTACCCGGCGGCGGTGGCCATGTTCACCGAGGAGGTCGGCGTCGATCCCTGTGCCGGTGACGGCGGGGCAGGGTACCGGGCGCGGGTCGCGGAATTGGTCGCCGCCGGACGAGCCTTCGCGATCTTCGACGGGCGCACGGTTGTCTTCAAAGCCGAGGTGGGTGCGCTGTCGACCGCCGTGGCGCTCATCCAGGGCGTCTGGGTCGATCCGCGGTGGCGGGGCCGCGGCATCGGCTCGGCCGCCACGGCGGCCGTCGTCCGAACCGTCCAGCGCTGGGGGCGGCTGCCCAGTCTCTATGTCAACTCGCACAACCTGGCCGCCCGGGCCGCCTACGATCGCGTCGGCTTCCACCGGACCGGAACATTCGCATCGATACTGTTCTGAACGTCGCTGTCGCGGTTGCGAACGCCGCTGAGCGCCACTGAACACCGCCGCCCCGGCGTGCCGACCCCCATCGGGCCGACCCGGCCGGAATACTGTCGGTGTGGTGCGGCGCTGGCGACGATTCTTCGGCTCGATCACGGTGCTCACCGTCCTCGCGGTGCTCACGTCGTGCACCGGACCCGCGGCGGCACCATCGGACGCGCCACCCGCGAGCGACCCGGCCACGACCATTGCGCAGTTCGCCGCGGACTGGCAGGCCGGTCGCACCCAGGACGCGTCCGCCTGGACCAACGATCCCGCGGCAGCGGCCCAACTCATGAATACCGTCATGGCCGATCTCAAGGCCACGAGTCTCAAGATCTCGACCGGACGCGTCGATCGGACGTCGCCGAGCGCCGTCACCGTCACCGCGACCATGACGTGGACCCTCCCGATCGCCGGCACCTGGACCTACACGGCGCCGTGGCATTGGTCGCTGGCTGATTCGGGCAGTGGATCGGGCACGCGCTGGCTGCTGAACTACTCGCCGCAGATCGTCCACCCGGACCTCGGTCCCGGCCAGACCCTGTCCGTCCGCGCCGAGCCGGCCTCCGACGGACCCCTCGTCGATCGCAACGACGCACAACTCATCGCCCCGGTCCGCGTGTACTCGGTGGTGCTGTTGATCAAGAAGGTGGCCGATCTCGCCACCACGGCGAAGTCGCTCACCGCGATCCTCGGCAAGCTCGATCCGACCGTCACCGAGAAGTCGATCGCCGCGGGCGTGAAGGCGGCCAAGGCCGCCGGCCAGGACAGTTACACCGTCACCAACCTGCGCGAGGACGACTTCACCCCGGTGGAGGCGAAACTGTCGGCGATCGACGGCGTCGGTCTGCCGTCCACCGTGCGCGACCTGCCGCCCACCGCCGGGTTCGCCCAGGCCGTGCTCGGCACGGCGGTACCGGTGGCGCGGAAGCTGGCCGCGGGGAAACCCGGCTGGCGCGTCATCACCGTCGACATGGCCGGCGACGAGCTCCAGACGATCGCCCAGCAGCCGGCGGCTCCGGGGCCGAAGGTCGTCCTCACCCTCGACCCCGCGGTCCAAGACGCCGCGCAGGCGGCGCTGGACCCGATCACCGAACCCGCCGTGCTGGTCGCGATCCAGCCGTCGAGCGGCGAGATCCTCGCGGTCGCGCAGAACGCCGCCGCGAACGCGGAAGGCCCGATCGCGCTGACCGGGCGCTACCCGCCGGGCTCCACGTTCAAGATTGTGACGGCGACCGCCGCGATCGACGCGGGCCTCATCACCCCGACCACCATGGTCTCCTGCCCCGGCGAATGGACGACGAACAACCGGACGATCCACAACGAGGGGTTCTCGCTCGGCACCGTCACCGCGACCACCGCGTTCGCACACTCCTGCAACACGACGTTCGCCATGCTCGCAGCGCGGATGGCCGACGATGCGCTCCCCGCGGCCGCACGGCAGTACGGCATCGGCCTGGACTTCGATATCGCGGGTATCACCACGCTGACCGGTGCCATCCAACCCGGCGATTCGACCCTGGCCCGTGCCGAGAACGGTTTCGGCCAGGGCACGGACCTACTCACCCCGTTCTCGGCCGCGCTGATGGCGGCCACCGCGGCCACCGGCAATATGCCGATGCCCGTGCTGATCCGAGGCACCACGACCACGGTCGACCATCCCGCACCGCCGCGATCGCCCGCCGTGCAGGCGGCGCTCAAGACCATGATGCGGGCGGTGGTCACCGACGGCACCGCCAAGGGTCTGAAGGGCGACGGCGAGGTGTATGCGAAGACCGGCACCGCCGAGTACGTCGACGCCGCCGGGCAGATCCAGGCGCACGCGTGGACCGTCGGCTTCCGCAGGGACGTCGCCTTCTCGGTGCTGATCGTCGGTGGCAACTCCTCGAAGCGCAGCAACGACATCGTGCACGCCTTCTTGGGCGCCCTGCCGAAGGGCTGACGGCGCGCCGTAGGCTCGACGGCATGCCCGAAGTATCGACACGCGCCGCGCTCACCCCCGGCACCCCGACACCGATCCGTACCGTCCCGAGCGGCATCCAGCGACCCGAGTACGTCGGCAAACCGGCGCCGACACTGTCCGGCGGGTCCCATGTCCAGACCCCGGAGACGATCGAGAAGATGCGCGTCGCAGCACGTCTCGCCGCGCGCGCCATGGCCGAGGGCGCCAAGATCATCGAGCCGGGGATCACCACCGACGCCATCGACAAGGTGGTGCACGAGTACCTGTGCGACCACGGCGCCTACCCGTCGACGCTGGGCTACCGCGGTTTCCCGAAGTCCTGCTGCACCTCGCTCAACGAGGTCATCTGCCACGGCATCCCCGACTCGACGGTCATCGAGGAGGGTGACATCGTCAACATCGACGTCACCGCCTACATCGACGGCGTGCACGGCGACACCTGCGCCACCTACCCGGCCGGCGAGATCGCCGAGGAGCACTGGCTTCTCATCGAACGGACCGCCGAGGCGCTGCGGCGCGGCATCAAGGCGGTCGCTCCCGGCCGGCAGATCAACGTCATCGGCCGCGTCATCGAGTCTTACGTCAAGAGATTCGGCTACGGCCTGGTGCGCGACTACACCGGGCACGGAATCGGCCGCGACTTCCATTCCGGGCTGGTGGTGCTGCACTACGACGAGCCGACCGCCGACCTGATCCTTGAGCCGGGCATGACGTTCACCATCGAGCCGATGGTCACCCTCGGCGGCATCGAGTGGGACCAGTGGCCCGATGGCTGGACGGTGACCACCCGGGACAAGTCGTGGACGGCGCAGTTCGAGCACACGCTCGTGGTCACCGGCGACGGTGCCGAGGTGCTCACCATCCCGTAGCGCCGTCCCGGTTCGTCGCGGGGGAACCGAGTATGACGCTGTTCGCCGCCGCCAGCGGCCGACAGGCTCCGTCGGGCAAGCGGTAGGCCCGGCGCGTCAGCCGGTCGGCGCGGGCAGGTCGAGCAGCGCGTTCTCCAGCAGTTCCGGCAGCGCTGGGTGGATCCAGTACTGGCCCCGCGCGAACTCGTGCGCCGGGATGCCGAACTGCATCGCGGACAGTGCCGGCTGGATGACGGTGGCCGCCTCCGGCCCGATGATGTGCGCGCCGAGCAGGAGGCCGGTCGCCGGGTCGGCGAGCAGCTTGCAGAAGCCGGTCGTGTCCTCGCGTGCCCAGCCGGCCGCTATCCCGCCGTAGTCGCGGCGGCCGGTCACGTAGGCGATGCCGCGGGCCTGCGCCTGCTCCTCGGTGATCCCGGCGCAGGCGATCTGTGGATGGGTGAACACCGCCGCGGGGATGAACCGGTCGTCCGCCGCGGCGAGATCGTCGGGGTGTGCGAGGTTGTGCGCGACGATCCGCGCCTCGCGGTTCGCGACGTGCTTGAGCATCCGATGCGACGAGATGTCGCCGAGCGCCCAGATGCCCGGCACGGTCGTCTGCTGGTGCTCGTCGACCACCACGTATCCGTCCGCGTCGAGTTCGACGCCGGTCGCCGTCACGCCCAGCTCGTCCCCGTTGGGCGTGCGTCCCGTGGCAAGGAGCAGCAGGTCCGCCTCGACCGCCTGGACCGCACCGTCCGGACCGGAGATCTGCACGAGAACACCGTCATCTCCGGACAATTGCGGCGAGACCTTGCCGATGGTCGATCGGAGGTGCACGTCGTAGCGGGCGGCGGTGACATCGGTGTAGCGCTGCGCGACCTCGGCATCCAGGTGACGCAGCAGCTTCTCACCGCGCGCGACCTGGGTGACGTGTGAGCCGAGGGACGCGAAGATGTGCCCGAACTCCGCGGCGATGAACCCGCCGCCGGCGATCACGACGCGGTGCGGCAGTTCCTCGATCCGCATGACGGTGTCCGAGGTGTGGTAGGTGACGGTGTCCAGGCCGGGGATGTCGGGGATCACCGCACGCGATCCGGCGGCGAGCACGTAGCGGTCGGCCGTGATGTCGGCGCTCCCGCCGGCGTTCAGCTCGACGTGCAGGGCCTTCGGCCCGGTGAAGTGCCCGGTGCCGGTGTACACGGTGATGTTCGGGCACTCGTCGCTCTCGCGATACCGCCTGCCGCTCGCGGCGATGGGGTCGATGCGGCCGAAGATACGGTCGCGGATGGCGCGCCAGTGCACGTTCTCGATGTGCCCCTCGACGCCGAGCGCCGCGGCGCCGTGCAGCGCGTGCGCGATCTCGGCCGGATACTCGAACATCTTCGACGGGATGCAGCCCACGTTCAGGCAGGTGCCGCCGAAGACGTTGTTCTCGATGATCGCGATGGACCAGTGGTCGAAGGCCGGCCGGGGTATCGAGTTGCCGGAGCCGGTGCCGATGATGACGAGGTCGTAATGGGGCATGGCCCCAAGGCTATGCGTCCCGCTTTCGGATGATCATCTGGTGTGTGGGATTCGTTCCGGAGACCGCAACAAATCCCACACCACGGGTGATCTTCCTAGTGCTGGAAGGTCGCGACCAGGATCGCCCGAGCCAGCGTATGGAACGCCAGGTTGAACGAGATCACGGCGGGGCTCGCCGACGCGTCGGGGCCGAGCTTGGGTAGGTCCACGGCGTGAACCACGAAGAAGTAGCGGTGCACCATGTCGCCGGGCGGTGGCGCGGCGCCGTCGTAGGCGTGATCGCCGAAGTCGTTGCGGGCGTGGAAGGCGCCGGAGGGCAGCGAGCCGTCCGACCTGCCCGCATCCGTCTGAAGTGCGGTCGTCGATGACGGGATGTCCACGGCGAGCCAGTGCCAGAAACCGGACGGCGTGGGCGCATCCGGGTCGAAGCAGGTGACCGTGAACGATTGCGTGCCGGCCGGGAAGCCAGTCCACGCGAGCTGCGGCGAGCGGTTGTCGCCGCCCGGCGAATCAGGGCCGTAGACGTGCGCCTTCGGCATGGGAGCGCCGTCGTGGAGGTCGGAGGACGTCACCGAGAAGCTCGGCACGGCGGGGAGCAGTTCGTACGGATTCGGGGTGACCGGGCGATTCAGGCTCATGTGCCGACGCTACTCCGGGGCGCTCTTCCTCGGCAGTGGAGGCGTCCAGGGCCTACCGTTGGGCTATGGGAGAGTCGGCTCGGAACATCGTCATATCCGATGAAGGCGTCGAGGTCGGGGCGCCGAAGACGACATCGGCGGGCATCCCCGGTGTGGCGGCCTCGATGCGGTACGCGATGGCGGAGATGGGCCCGCAGCGGTCGCTGAAGACGCTGCTGGGGCTCAACCAGGTGCACGGGTTCGACTGCCCCTCGTGCGCGTGGCCCGACCCGGAACCGGGAGAGCGCAAGACCGCCGAGTTCTGCGAGAACGGGGCGAAGGCCGTCGCCTGGGAGGCGACCCGCAAGCGCGTGCGTCCCGACTTCTTCGCCGTGCACTCCGTCGCCGAGCTGCGCGCCCTGGACGATCACGATCTGGAGCATTTCGGGCGGCTCACCGATCCGGTGTATCTGGCGCCGGGGGCCACGCACTACGCGCCGATCTCCTGGGATCGTGCGTTGCAGCTCGTCGCGGATCGGCTGTTAGCCATGCCGGACCCGAACCGGGCAGTGTTCTACACCTCCGGGCGCTGTTCCAACGAGGCTGCGTTCGCGTACCAGCTGCTCGCCCGGCGGCTCGGCACCAACAATCTGCCGGACTGCTCGAACATGTGCCACGACTCGTCCGGTACGGCCCTCACGCAGACCATCGGCGTCGGCAAGGGCACCGTGACGCGGGCGGACATCGCCGAGCACGCGGACCTCATCATCATCGCCGGGCAGAACCCGGGCACCAACCATCCGCGGATGCTCACCGCGCTCGAGGAGGCCAAACGGCGCGGCGCGAAGATCATCGCCATCAACCCGCTCCCGGAAGCCGGGTTCGGCGAGTTCCGCAATCCGCAGTCGCCGCGCGGCCTGGTCGGCAGGGGTACGCAACTCGCCGACGAGCTGGTGCCGGTGCGGGTGAACGGCGACCTGGCGCTGTTCAACGGGCTGAACAAGATCCTGACGGAACGCGAGGATGCCGCTCCCGGAACGGTTTTCGACCACGACTTCCTGCGCACCTACTGCGACGGGCTGGATGCGTGTATGACGGCCTGGCGCGCCCTGGACTGGGCTCGCATCGAGGAGCAGAGCGGCCTGACGCGCGCGCAGATCGGCGCGATCGCGAACTACGTGACCGCAGCAGATTCGATCATCGTGTGCTGGGCGATGGGCCTGACGCAGCACAAGAACGCCGTGCCGACCATCCGGGAGATCACGAACTTCCTGCTGCTGCGCGGCAACATCGGCCGCCCCGGCGCCGGGCCGTCGCCCATCCGCGGGCACTCCAACGTGCAGGGTGATCGCACCATGGGCATCTGGGAGCGGATGCCGGATTCGTTCTTGGACCGGCTCGGTGCCGAGTTCTCCTTCAGCCCGCCCCGCGAGATCGGTTACGACACGGTCGAATCCATTCGCGCGCTGCGCGACGGCAAGGTCGATGTGTTCGTCGCGCTCGGCGGGAACTTCGTCGCGGCGACGCCCGACACGCTCGTTACGTCGGAGTCGATGGCGAACTGCAAGCTCACCGTGCACGTCGCGACCAAGCTCAATCGATCGCACCTGTATCACGGCGACGAGGCGCTGCTGCTGCCGTGTCTCGGGCGCACCGAGATCGACGAACAGGCCACCGGCCCGCAGTTCGTCACCGTCGAGGACTCGATGGCGATGGTGCATCCATCGGAGGGAAAGCTGAAGCCGGGGTCGCCGAACATGCGCAGCGAGGTCGCCATCGTCACGGGGCTGGCCGAGCGCCTGTTCGGCGACGACCTCGGCTGGTCGCGGATGCGGGACGACTACCGGGTGATCCGCAAGCACATCGAGCACGTCGTTCCGGGCTTCCACTCCTACGAGGAGCGGGTCACGCAGCCCGGCGGGTTCATGCTGCCGCGCCCGCCGCACGACTCCCGCACGTTCACCACGGACAACGGCAAGGCGCACCTGACGGTCAACCCGCCGACGGCGGTCGAGGTGCCGGACGGCTGCCTGCTGCTGCAGACCGTGCGGTCGCACGACCAGTTCAACACCACGGTGTACGGGCTGGGCGACCGGTACCGCGGGATCAAGGGCGGTCGCAGGGTGGTCTTCGTGCACGCGGACGATCTCGCCGAACGCGGGCTGGCGGACGGCGACATCGTCGACGTCATCAACGATTTCGGCGGCGTGGAGCGGCGCGCGCGGCGCTTCCGGGCGGTCGCCTATCCGACCACGCGGGGCTGCGTCGCGGCGTACTTCCCGGAGGCGAACTTGCTCGTCCCGCTCGATTCGACGGCCGAAGGTTCGAACACGCCGACCTCGAAGTCGGTGATCGTGCGACTGGAGCGGGCCGGCGGCAGCGCCGTGTGACGTCGCTCGGCGCCCGCGGTGGCCGTGTGCGTCGACTTCCGGCCGACACCCCGATCAATGGAAGGGACAGGGCCATGGCACACAGCGATAGCAATGCGCAGGGGCGCGGGCCGCGCGCGACTGCGACAATCGTGCTGCGCCGCCGTACCGGGATCGGCGAGCGGGCCGCGGCGGCGGGGACCCCGGCAGTGGCACCAGAAGCGGCACCGGGTGCGGCCGAACCCATGACGTCCGCGATGCTCGGGGAGCGATTCGGGGCCGAGCCGGCCGATATGAGTCGGGTCTGCGAGTCGGCCCGCAGCGCCGGGTTGACCGTCGTCGAGGAGCACGCGCCGTCGCGACGGGTGCGCGTCGAAGGCCCGGCCGAGGTCGTCCGGCGGTGGCTCGCCGAGCCGCCGCCAGAACTCTCGGATGTAGTGGTCGCTGTTCTCGGAGGCACGGCGCCGCAAGCATTTCCGCGTTCGCTCGTTGCCGTTCCGCATGCCGGTGGCAGGAGTTACACGCCGCCGCAACTCGCCGAGATCTACCGTATGCCGGCCGCCGACGGCGCGGGGCAGACGGTCGCGATCATCGAACTCGACGGCGGGTTCGCCCAGGCCGACCTGGACACCTATTTCGGCCGGCTCGGCATCGCGACACCGACCGTGCGGGCGATCGGCGTGGACGGCGCGGAGAACGTCCCGGGGCAGGATCCGGCCGGGGCGGACGGCGAGGTGCTGCTCGATATCGAGGTCGTCGGCGCGCTCGCGCCGGCCGCGGCCATCGACGTGTATTTCGCCCCGAACACCGACGCAGGATTCCTCGACGCGATCGCGGTCGCGTCGCACGCCACCCCTACGCCGACGGCGATCAGCATCAGCTGGGGGCAGAGCGAGGACCAGTGGACCACTGCCGCGCGCACCGCGATGGACCAGGCGTTCGCCGACGCGGTCGCCATGGGCATCACCGTGACCGCGGCGGCTGGGGACAACGGAAGCAGCGACACCCCGAGCAGCAGTCCCAAAGGTAGCGACGCCACCAGCGGCGACACGGAGAGCGCTGACGCGAGAAGCAGGCGCCATGCCTCCGGCCGGGTCGTCCACGCGGATTTCCCGGCCTCCAGTCCGCATGTGCTCGGCTGCGGGGGGACATCGCTGGTGGCCACCGACGGCACCGTGGACTCGGAGGTCGTCTGGAATGACGGCGGGCGCGGCGGAGCGACCGGCGGCGGGGTTAGTGACACCTTTCCGTTGCCCCCCTGGCAGCAGAACGCAGGGGTCCCGGCACGTGTCGTCGGGCGCGTGGGGCGCGGCGTCCCCGACGTCGCCGCGGTCGCCGACCCGCAGACCGGCTACCAGGTGTACGTGGACGGCTCGTGGACGGTGATCGGGGGCACGAGCGCGGTCGCGCCGCTCTGGGCGGCGCTGATCGCCCGGATCGTGCAGCTCACCGGAGCTCGCGTGGGCCTCGCCCAATCCGGGCTCTATGGCGGCGTGCAACCCGCCGAGCCTGCCCCGCACACCCGCGACATCACGAAGGGCAGCAACGGCGCCTACCAGGCCGGTGTCGGCTGGGATCCCTGCACCGGCCTGGGCGTGCCGGAATCGATGACGCCCCAAGCATTCTCGGGGCACGCTAGAAGTTGAGAAGGGTCATTGCATCGCTGCCACGACGGAGTTGCCCGATCGCCGAGGGGAACGGCCAATGATGTGCCGATATGCGAATCTGCATGTATGCTTGCCCCATGCGCACCACGTTGAACATCGATGACGACATCTATCGTCAGGTGCGGATTCGCGCCGCCGAGGAGGATTCGACGGTCACGTCGCTGGTCGAGCAGGCACTGATCGACCTGCTGCAGCAACCGCGGCGCGCACGTGCGCCGTTCCGAATCCGGCCGTTGCGGCCCGGCTGGGACCCCTTGCCGGGAGTCGATCCGCACGACAACTCGGCGCTGCTCGACATCATGGAGGAGGGCCTGCCGCTGGAGAAGCGCCGGTGATCATCCCAGATGTCAACGTCTGGATAGACGCGTTGAGACCTGACGCGCCACATCACCGTGAGGTGCGAACCTGGCTCGAACACGCCGTCGTGGCGCCAGAGCCGCTGGGCGTCTCCGAGCTGGTGCTGAGCGGCGTCATGCGCGTCCTCACCCATCCGCGGTTGGGGCGCGCACCCTACGACACGGTGGAGGTTCTCGACGAACTGGAGTCATTCCGCCGGGCCCGGGGTTCGGTACCAGTTCGGGCCGGTGTCCGGCACTGGGAGATCTTCTCCGGCCTTTGCCGGCGAACCGGGGTTGTCGGAAACGACATCCCGGACGCCTACCACGCGGCGCTGGCGATGGAACATGACGCCGTTCTGGTCAGCTCCGACCGTGGCTTCGAGAAATTCAACGGCCTGAAATACCGGCACCCACTGGACTGACCGGCCCGAAGCCATACCCGCGAAGCTCCCGGGGCGTCACTTGTCGGAATTCGGGCACCCGGGCGATACGGTCCGAATCCCCAATGCGCGGGCCGCGGCTAGCTGCCGTTCGTCGTAGGAGGCCAGCACGTCCGCCTCGATCGCGAGGCAGTGCGCGAGGTGGATCGCATCGAGGCTGCGGAGATCCCCGCCCGGTAGACGGCCGGCTTCGCGGTAGATCGACATCTGTGGAAGGAAGATGTTGACCTGCGTCAGCGCCTCGGACACGAGGGTCCGAGGGATGTCGAAGCGTTCCGCGAGTCGGTTCATCTCGGTGATCAGCAGTGCGGAGGAGACGAAATCGTCGCCGGCGTCCAGACGTTCGTCTACGTACGCGGAAAAGTGGTCCGACTCCGGCTCCTGCTTGACGAGCTTTCCCCACGCGGATGTGTCCGCATAGATCGTCGTCACCGCTCGCCACGCAACTCGTCGAGCACGACCTGCAGCGGCTCATCCGCCGTCACCCGGTTCAGATCGCGGACCCGAATACGGCGGCCCGCCGGAAGTACTGTGCCATCGCGACGGCCTCGCTCCACTGGACCGAGGCGCGGCGGCACGAGTACTGCCATAACGACGCCGTTCCTCGTGACCTCGATAGATTCGCCGGCGGCAACCTCCGCGAGGATGCGGCCGCTGTCATTTCGCAATTCGCGCTGCGGGATCGTTCGCATCGGGACCTCCCGTCGATTCACCCCAATTGTAGCAGTGTGCTACGGCTCGCCGGTGGGGCCTGGCCGGAGTCGGCGACGGTATCGGACCTCGTCGACGGCGGCGCCGCCGATGGTCGCGGTCTTGCGCGCGCCGTCCGCATGCCAGCCGTGCCGTTCGTAGAACGCTCGCGCCCGTGCGTTGCCGGCGAGGACCCACAGGATCGCCTCATCGAATCGGCTCGCCAGAGCGTCGATGCCTGCCTGGTGCAGGGCGGAGCCTGTGCCGGTACCCCGCCAATCGGGTAGCAGGTAGTTCGCCCAGAGTTCGCCGACCTTGCTGTTGGACGGGTCGTCGGCGGGAGCCCCGGTCGCGATGAAACCGCCGATGTCACCCGCGAGCTCGGCGACACGGACATCCTGCGCGCCCCAGGTGAGGATGTGCGTCCAGTTCTGCTGACCCCGCTGCGCGGACATGGAGTCGAGAAATGCCTGCGGTAAGAGTCCCCGGTAGGCCGCCTGCCATGACGCGACGTGGACGCGGGCGATCGCTTCCGCGTCGTCGATGGTCGCGGCGCGGATTCGGCGCAGATTCTCTGGCACGGCGATCACCCCGACGCCTTCCGGCATGGTGCGGAACGGTTCTGCACACCGTAGCCCTTGCCCGGTTCACCGCCTGCTGCCGCCGCGTCGTGCCCCGGCGCCCCCGCCCCTCCCGGGAGGCGACCCGGAGGGGCACTGCGGGTCGTCGGGGGCGGGTCAGGTCACGACCTCCAGCGCGTCGTCGCCGGTCCGCAGAGCGCGCAGACCCGAGCGGCACGCGAGGCGGACGACATCATGGGCGGTGTCGACCTCGGCTCGGGAGGCGGCGACGATCCGCGCCAGGCGCCCCTTGGTGGCTTTGTTGAAATGCGACACGACCTGCCGGGTGCCGTCGGGTCGCTCGGTCACCACGCGGACGGTGATCGCGCCGGGGATCCGGCCGAATGCCGCGTAGGCACCGGAACGCAGGTCGAGCACGGGTGCGGCCAGACGCGCCAGCCGAGGTGCGAGCGCGGGCCGCCACCACGCGGCGATGCCGCCGAGCCGGGGGAGCACTGACCCCGCGGACAGGCGGTACGCGGGGATCGGGTCGGCCGCCCGCACGACGCCGAACAGCGCGGAGATGACGACGATGCGGGCCTCGGCGCGGGCCCGTTCGGCGCGGCTCAGGGTGCCGGCGTCCAGTGCGTCGTAGAGCACCCCCGTGTAGCGGCTGAGCGCGGGCAGGGTGGGCGCGGTGTGCAGCCGGGCGTTCGCCACGATCTCGTCGTCCTTCGCGGCCGTGACCTTCAGCGCCGCGCGAGCCGCGGGCAGGTCCGCGGACAGCCGCGCCACTTCGCTGATCAGGGCTTCCCGAGTATGACGAAGCTCCGGGAAGAGCAGTGTCTCGAGATCGAGAGCCGGGCCGCGCCCGCCCGGGGCCTTGGTCTCCGACGGGGGCAGCAGCACGAGCACGAGGGTCGAGCCTATCGGCGGCGTGACGCGCCCTGACTCGCGCGCCCCGTGTCGTGTGCCTTGTGCCGGGTGCCACGTGTCATCCGGTCGGCGCCACGGCACCGCGGCCGACCGACGCGCCGGGCGCACTACGCTTGGACGGGCTGCGCCGGGACAGCGGGGCAGCGCACGAGGACAGCGTCATATCAGTTGAGGAGCCCGCCGGTGATCACCCGCCTATCCACCCTGTTCCTGCGCACCCTGCGAGAGGACCCGGCGGACGCGGAGGTGCCGAGCCACCGACTGCTCATGCGGGCCGGATACATCCGTCGGGCCGCGCCCGGCATTTACTCTTGGTTGCCGCTCGGCTACCGCGTGTATCGCAAGATCGAGGCGATCGTCCGCGAGGAGATGGACAAGATCTCCCAGGAGGTGCACTTCCCGGCGCTGCTGCCCAGGGAGCCCTACGAGGCGAGCGGCCGGTGGACGGAGTACGGCGAAACGCTGTTCCGGCTTCAGGACCGGAAGAAGGGCGATTACCTGCTCGGGCCGACGCACGAGGAGATGTTCACGTTGCTGGTCAAGGACATCGTCTCCTCGTACAAGCAGCTGCCGCTGGCGCTGTACCAGATCCAGACGAAGTATCGCGACGAGGCGCGGCCGCGGGCCGGCATCCTGCGCGGGCGCGAGTTCGTGATGAAGGACTCCTACACGTTCGACATCGACGACGCCGGGCTGGACGCCGCCTACCAGCGGCATCGCGACGCGTACATCAAGATCTTCGATCGGCTGGGCTTCTCCTACGTGATCGTCTCGGCGATGTCCGGGGCGATGGGCGGGTCGCGGTCCGAGGAGTTCCTGGCCGAGGCCGCCGTCGGGGAGGACACGTATGTGCGGTGCTCCACGTGCGATTACGCGGCGAACGTGGAGGCCGTGACGGTCCCCGCGCCGGCCGCGTTGCCGCCGCAGGCGGTGGCGGCACTGCCCGCCGCGCATGTCGAGGACACCCCCGACACGCCCACCATCGACACACTCGTGGACCTGCTGAACGGCAAGTACGCACGTCCCGATGGCCGGGCGTGGACCGCGGCCGACACGCTCAAGAACCTGCTGGTGATGCTGCGCCAACCCGACGGGTCGGTCGAACCGCTGGCAGTCGGTGTGCCGGGCGACCGCGAGGTCGACATGAAGCGGCTGGAGGCGCAGGTGACGCCTGCCGAGGTCGTGCCGTTCTCGGAGGAAGACTTCGCGACGTACCCGGCGCTCGCCAAGGGCTACGTCGGGCCGGGCGTGCTCGGCGCGGCATCCGCCACGGGCATTCGCTACCTCGTCGACCCGCGGGTGGCCTACGGTACGGCATGGGTCACCGGGGCCGATTCGCCCGGGCACCATGTGCTGGACCTGGTGGCCGGGCGCGACTTCACGGCGGACGGCACCGTGCAGGCCGCCGAGGTGTTCGACGGCGATCCGTGCCCCTCCTGCGGGGCACCCCTGGAATCGGCGCGCGGTATCGAGATGGGGCACATCTTCCAACTGGGCCGTAAGTATGCCGAGGCGCTGGACCTGAAGGTGCTGGACGAGAACGGGAAACTGGTCACCGTCACGATGGGGTCCTACGGGATCGGGGTATCGCGTGCGGTCGCGGCGATCGCCGAGAACACCTGTGACGACAAGGGTCTCGTGTGGCCGCGCGAGGTCGCGCCGGCCGACGTACACATCGTCATAGCCGGAAAAGGTGCGGA
>JAFIHI010000244.1 GCA_017848755.1 Nakamurella sp.
AGCGGTACCTTGATGCCGAGATTGATCACCCGGTAGCCGTTGTTGGTGAGGATGATGTCGACGAGGTTCTTGCCGATGTCGTGCACGTCGCCCTTCACGGTGGCGAGCACAATCGAGCCCTTGCTCATCGACCCGCCGTCGCTTTCGGCCCGTTCCATGTGCGGCTCGAGGTACGCGACGGCGGCCTTCATCACCTCCGCGGAGGTGAGCACGAACGGCAACTGCATTTTCCCGGAGCCGAATAACTCCCCCACCGTCTTCATGCCGGCGAGCAACGTGTCGTTGATGATCGCCAGCGCCGGCCGCGTCTGCAGGGCCTCGTCGAGATCCGCCTCCAGACCGGTGCGCTCGCCGTCGACGATGCGCCGCTGCAGGCGCTCGTCGAGCGGCAGCGCAGCGAGTTCCGCGGCACGGTTCGCCCTGCTGCTCGCGGCCGTGGCCCCCTCGAACAGGGTCAGGATCTCGGCGAGCGGGTCGTAGCCCTCGCGGCGCCGGTCGTAGACGAGGTCCAGCGCTGCGGTGCGCTGGCGTTCCGGTATCTGCGCCATCGGCAGGATCTTCGACGGATGCACGATCGCCGAGTCCAGACCCGCCGCGACGCATTCCGCCAGGAACACCGAGTTGAGCACCTGCCGAGCGGCCGGGTTGAGGCCAAACGAGATGTTCGAGATGCCCAGTGTCGTATGGACATTCGGGTGCCGCCGCTTGATCTCCCGGATGGCCTCGATCGTCTCGATGCCGTCCCGTCGGGTCTCCTCCTGACCGGTCGCGATCGGGAACGTCAGACAGTCGATGACGATGTCGCTCTCGGTGAGCCCCCACCGGCCGGTGAGCTCGGTGATCAACCGCTCCGCGATCGCCACCTTGTGGTCACGCGTGCGTGCCTGCCCCTGCTCGTCGATGGTCAGCGCCACCACGGCGGCGCCGTGCTCCACCACCATCGGCATCACCATGCCGAATCGCGACGCCGGCCCGTCGCCGTCCTCGAAGTTGACGGAGTTGATGATGCAGCGTCCGCCGAGCCGTTCCAGGCCCGCCCGGATCACCGGCGGCTCGGTGGAATCCAGCATGATCGGCAACGTGGAGGCCGTCGCCATCCGTCCGGCGAGTTCGGCCATGTCCAGCGTGCCGTCACGGCCCACGTAGTCGACGCAGAGGTCGAGCAGGTGTGCGCCCTCGCGGGTCTGCGCCTTGGCGATCTCGATGCAGTCGTCCCAGGATCCGGACAGCATCGCCTCGCGAAACGCCTTGGAGCCGTTGGAGTTCGTGCGTTCCCCGATCACCAGGAACGAGGCGTCCTGATCAAAGGGGACCGGCTGGTACAGCGAGGAGATGCCCGGCTCGGGCTGCACCTGCCGAACCGCCGGTGCTGCCGTCCGCACGACATTCACCACCGCGGCGAGGTGCTCCGGGGTGGTGCCGCAGCAGCCGCCGACGAGCCGGGTGCCGAACTCCGTCACGAACCCGGCGAGCGCTTCGGCGAGTTCGTCCGGGGTGAGCGGGTAGACGGCGCCGTTCGGCCCGAGTTCGGGCAGCCCGGCGTTCGGCATGACGGAGATCTGGATTCCGGCGTGACGCGACAGGTAACGCAGATGCTCGCTCATCTCGGCGGGCCCGGTCGCGCAGTTCAGGCCGATCGAATCGATCCCGAGCCCTTCCAGGGCGGTGAGCGCGGCGCCGATCTCGCTGCCGAGCAACATCGTCCCGGTGGTCTCCACCGTGACGTGCACGAACACCGGAACACGCCGGCCGCTCGCCGCCATGGCGCGCTTCGCACCGATCACCGCCGACTTCGCCTGCAGCAGATCCTGACTCGTCTCGACGAGCACCGCGTCGATGCCGCCGTCGAGCATCCCGGCCACCTGCTCGGCATAGGCGTCGCGCAGCGCGGCGAAGGTCGTGTGCCCCAGCGTGGGGAGCTTGGTGCCGGGACCGACCGACCCCAGCACGAACTTCGGCGAGGCGGGCATCGCATACTCGTCGGCGGCGCGCCGGGCGATCTCGGCCCCGGCCCGGGCCAGCTCGGCGATGCGATCCGAAATGCCGTATTCACCGAGGTTCGCCAAATTGGCGCCAAAGGTGTTCGTCTCGATGGCGTCCACGCCAGCGTCGAGGTACGCGCGGTGCACGGACGCCACGAGTTCCGGCCGGGTGACGTTCAGGATCTCGTTGCAGCCCTCGAAACCGGCGAAATCGTCGAGGCTGGGATCGGCCGCCTGAAGCATGGTGCCCATCGCCCCGTCCGCCACTATGACGCGCCGGGTCATCGCGTCGAGCAGCGATGACGTGTCGATTCCGGAGTGCGGTGATGCGTTGATCTGGCGGTCGGTCACCTGCCCAGGGTAGTGGGCGGCCCACGTAGGCTTGCACCGTGATGCGTGAGCGCCCCCTGCGCGATCCCGTAATGGTCGCGGCGTTCGAGGGATGGAACGATGCGGCCGATGCGGCGAGTGCCGCGGTCGAGCATCTGAGCCTCACCTGGGATGCCGAGGAGTTCGCGGAATTCGATCCGGAGCGTTTCTACGATTTCCAGGTCAGCCGCCCGGTGGTGACGATCCGTGACGGCGTGACCCGCGACTTCTCCTGGCCGACCACGCGGATCACCGCCTGCTACCTGCCGAACGCCCCCCATGACGTGCTGTTGGTGCACGGGATTGAGCCGAGTTTCGCATGGCGCACCTACTGTCGGGCGCTCATCGACGTCGCCCTGAGCGCGGACGTCTCGATGATCGTGACGCTCGGTGCGCTTCTCGCCGATGTCGCCCACACCACGCCGATCCAGATCACCGGGTCGGCCCACGATGCGCCGACCGCGGAGCGGCTGGGGCTCGCCGCGTCGAGCTACGAGGGCCCGACCGGCATCACCTCGGCCGTTCAGGTCGCCGCGGTGGCCGCCGGGATTCCGGCGATCACCCTGTGGGCCGCCGTGCCGCATTACGTGTCGGATCCGCCGTCGCCGAAGGTCACCCTGGCATTGCTGCGCACTGTCGAGGAGGCGCTCGACATCGAAGTCCCGGTCGGTGGTTTGCCGGAGCAGGCGGACGAATGGGTGGAGCAGGTCACGCAGATCGCGGCCGAGGATTCGGAGATCAGCGACTACGTGCGAGCTCTGCAGGAGCGCGACGATGAGGCCGTGGCGATCGAACCGATGTCCGGCGACACGCTCGCCGAGGAGTTCCAGCGGTATCTGCGCCGCCGCCGGCCGAAGCCGGGCAGCGCCCGCTGAGAGCACCGCGCGCGACGGGCTCGGCGCGCTCAGTGACCTGTCACGCGAGGTCGACCCCGAGCAGGGCGTCCACCGTGCGTGCCATCTGCGCCCCGGCCAGCGAGCCATCCTCGGCCCAGGCGTCCAGGACGGACAGCGCCCGTGGCGTATCGAGATCATCCGCGAGCGCGGCCACGAACGTCGTCATCTCCGCGTCCGGCGCCGCTCCGGGGCGGGCAGCGGCCGCACGCCACCGCGCCAATCGGGTCGCGGCCCGCGCCAGCAGATCGTCCGACCAGGGCCGGTCGCTGCGGTAGTGCGACGCGAGCAGTGCCACCCTGATCGCGGCCGGGTCGGCGCCGCCGGCCACCAGCGTCGACACGAACGCGAGGTTGCCGAGGGATTTCGACATCTTCTCGCCGTCGAGTTCCATCATCCCGGCGTGCACGTAATGGCCGGCGAACGGATGCCGACCGGTCCACGCCTCGGCGTGCGCCGCGGAGCATTCGTGGTGCGGGAAAATCAGGTCGGAGCCGCCGCCCTGCACGTCGATCTGCGGCCCGAGGCGGTTGACGGCGATCGCCGCGCACTCGATGTGCCAGCCGGGTCTGCCTCGACCGATCGGCGCCTCCCACGAGGGTTCGCCCGGCCGGGCCAGGCGCCACAGCAGAGGGTCCAGCAGCTGCCGTTTGCCCGGCCGCGACGGATCCCCGCCGCGTTCGGCCGCCAGCCGCAGCATGGTCGGTTCGTCGTACCCCGATGCGTAGCCGAAGTGCCCGGTCGTGCGAATGTCGAAGTACACGTCCGGGTAAGCGTCGTCGTCCACGCGGTAGGCAGCGCCGGAGGCCAGTAGCTTGTCCACTGCCTCGACCACTTCGCCGACGGCTTCCACTGCGCCGACGTAGTGCGTCGGCGGAACGACCCGCAGCGCCGTCATATCCGATCGGAACAGTTGGATCTGCTCGGCGGCCAGGTCACGCCAATCGATCCCGTCCCGCTGCGCCCGTTCAAGGAGCGGATCGTCGACATCTGTCACGTTCTGGACGTAGTCGACCGCGTGCCCCGCGGCGAGCCAGTACCGGTGCACGAGGTCGAACGCGACGTAGGTCGCAGCATGGCCGATATGTGTCGCGTCGTACGGCGTGATCCCGCAGACGTACATGCGCGCGGTCGGTCCCGGCGTCGTCGCTCGCACCGACCCGGTGGAGGTGTCGAACAGGTTGAGATCCGGCAGCGGTCGGGTGACCGGTGGAATCGCCGGAGGGGACCAAGCCTGCACGCCGATCAGCCTATCGGCTCATGTGGGCGTGTTGATCAGGACGGGGGGACGATGTGCCGGTTGACGTGCAGTACCGCGCGTTGCCAGGCGCGGAGCGCGGTGCCTCGGACGTCGTCAGGCGGTGAGGACACGGGGTACATGAGGTTGTTCCGATGGTGGTGATGCGGCAGGTTCAGCGCGTGGCCGAGCTCGTGCGCGAGCACCGTCTCGTCGTAGGTACGCGGGCTGCCGGCGTCGAAGAGGTTCGCCTGGCAGATGACCCAGTCGGCGGACATGCCCAGGGAGCAGCCGGTGGTGCGTCCGGCGATGGTGCGGACCACGACGACGGTGACGGGGTCGCCGACCACGGACAGAGCGGGGCGCCGCGCGAGATGCCGCCGGAGAAAGGCGGTGTGGCCGCGGATGTCGTCCAGCAGCAGGCGCCGGTTCGACCGCGGGTCGAGCGCGGCGGTGGGCGCGGGCTCGTCGACCGTGTCGACGCCGGTGATCCGTAGACGGATCGAGGCGCCCGTTCGCAGGGCCCGGTCCGCGTTCTCCAAGGATGGCGCCACGGCGTCCGGCGTGGTCAGCGGGCGGCCGCTTTCGTCGGACAGGATCAGCACCCGGACAGGCAGGGTGAACGACCGGCGATCCGCCGGGACGGCCGACGCCGGGCGACGCAGCACGGTGTCCGCCGCGCCGGCGGCGTCGAGCAAAAGCGCCCGTGCCGTCGAGCCGAGGACGCGCGCGGCGCCGCCGAGTGAGGTCCCTGCCCCTGCCAGCACTGCCGCTACCGACGCCCACCGGAAACCAGGCTCGGCGGAACCGTCCGGGCTTACGTCCGCGCCCACATCGGCGCTCACGTCGGTTCTCGCGTCGGGGCTCACAGCGGCGGCCACGGAATCGCCGTGCGATCCGTCGGCGGGAGCGGGAAGACCGGCTCGGCGAGCAGGCGCCTGATCCGGGTCCGCAAGGCCGTGATCTCCACGTCCGAGATCAGCGCCGATAGGGACTTTGCTAGGGGCGCCGCCGGGGAGACTGCCGGGTCGGCGTCGGTGGCGTCCATGGCGTCCGCTAGGCGGCGCAACCCATCGACGGCGCCCGCCGGCAGCGGCTGGCCGGCCCATCCCCACAGGATCGTGCGCAGTTTCGGCTCCCGGTGGAACGTTAACCCGTGGTCCACGCCGCGAATCCGCCCGTCCGCGGTCGCCAGGATGTGTGAGGCCTTCCGATCCGCATTGTTCACCGCCAGATCGAAGGCGGCGAGCGTGGCGAGGGCCGGTTCGTCCGCATGCGCGACGAGCAGGCGGCGGCCGGACTCGTCGCGTGCCGCGAGCACCGGCAGCCACGAGTCCGGGACGTCGGCGGCGGGCAGCAGATCCGCGACTCGATCGGGCTCGGCGTCCGCGATCCACTCTTGCACCATGCCCGGTCCTAGCGGACCGTTCCGGAACACGGTCGCGGGAACGCAGTCCCAGCCAGCGGTCTGGGCGACCAGCGAGGCGGCTACCTCGCGCGCGGCGAGGGTGCCGTCCGGGAAGTCCCACAGCGGCCGCTCGCCACGGATCGGCTTGTAGACGCAGCGCACGGTGATGTGGTCAAGTGTCACGCTGCCGACCAAGGCACGGTTCGACGAATCGACCAGCAGGCCGTCCGGTACGAGTTCGCCGCGTCGTAAGACCTCGCCGATTTCTGCCCCACCACGGATCGTCGTCATAGGCGGATGGAATGGCGGAGCCGGGGCCGACGTCTCAGGCGCGCGCACCGCGGTGGTATCCGTTCAGCCGCGGGCAGATGTGGCCGGACGGGTCGAGCGGGTTTCCGCACAGCGGGCACGGCGGCCGGCCCGCTGCCACGACGCTCTGCGCATGCTTCGCGAAGTCCTGTGCCTCTGCGAGCGTCAGAAAGACCCGCAGCGCGTCGGGCGCGTCCTCGCGATCCTCGAGGACGACGTCCTCGCCGACCTCCTCGTCGGTCAGCGCGAGAAGCTCGACGATCACCTGCGAGCCGGCGCCGTCCCACGCGAGGCCCATGGTGCCCACGCGGAACTCCGCATCGACCGGCGTCGCCAAGGTCCCCTCGAGTTGAACCTTGCCGCCGACCTCCCCCGGCACCGCGCCGAACCGCTTGCCGACCTCGGCGATCAACAGCCCGAGCCGGTCGGCGAGTATCGCGACCTGCTGTTTCTCGCACGCGACGGAGATGACGCGCGTCCCCTCCACGGCTTGCACGTAGAACTCGCGCTCGCCGGGCTGCCCGATCGTTCCGGCGAGGAATCTCTCGGGCGAGCGGAAGATGTAGACCTGTCGAGACATGGCACCGTCGAGTCTAGGTCACCGATCCTGCGAAGGGACTCGGTCGCGTCTGTGTGTCAGATGCGGACGGTCAGATGCGGGCACTGGGGTCGCCGCCCAGCATGCCGTCGTTTGCCGCGTCGAAAACCCCGTCCGTCGCGGCGTTCGCCGGGTCGCCTGGGGCCGCCGCGGGGGCCGCAATGGAGACGGCAGCGGATGCGGCCGTGGAGCCGTCTGCGGACACGTGGGGCGCGGGCTCCGTCATCGGCGGTGTCATCGGCATCGTCGCGGCCAGCGCCATCGCGGGGGTGCCGATGCCGGCGAGCGAGCCGGTGTCGTTGATCCGCTCCACAAAGGTGCGCAGCGCCGTATACCGGATCACCGATACCGATGCCGGGCTGACGACGAGACGCTGGAACAGATCCAGATGCATGCCGAGTGCGTCGGCCAGGATCGAGGCGATCACGTCGCCGTGCGAGCAGATCAGGACGGCGCCGGACTCCCCGACGACCGCCGCGTGGGCCCGCGCGGCGGCGACCGCCCGCGCCGAAACCGCCGCCAAACCCTCGCCGTTCGGGAAGACCGCGGCGGACGGATGCGTCTGCACCGTCCGCCACAGCGGCTCCTGCGCCAGCTCGCTCAGCGGCCGCCCGGTCCAGTCGCCGTAGTCGACCTCCGCGAGCCGTTCGTCGATGGTCACCGCCAACCCCAGCGACGCCGCCAGCGGCGCGACCGTGCTGCGGCAGCGCAGCTGCGGCGAGGAGACGATGCGGGCGATCCGGCACTCGGCGAGGCGGTCGACCAGCGCGGCGGCCTGCTCCGCCCCGGTCGCATCCACATCGACACCAGCCGACCGGCCGGCGAGAATGCCGGCGCTGTTGGCGGTCGACCGGCCGTGCCGCAGCAGGATCAGCGTCGCCGGGTGGCCGTGCTCGCGCCGCGCGGACGCGGCCGAGCCGCCGGGTGGTGTGTTCATGTGGCGAGCCCCTCCCGCCGCGCGAGGGCGGCGACGTGCCGCAGCGCCTCGATCTGGTCCGCGAGCGGCAGGCTCACCGGGTTGATGTTCACCGAGCGCACCCCTGCCGCCGCCAGCCGGTGCAGCCCGGCAGCCACGGCGGCATCGTCGCCGAGCAGGCAGGTCCGCTGCAGGAACTCGCTCGGCACGGCCTGCGCCGCGCCGGAGTAATCGCGTGCCAGGAATCGCTCCTGCACCAGGTCCGCCTCCGCCTCGTATCCCATGCGGGCGGCGATCTCGTGGTAGTAGTTCGCCTTCTTCGAACCCATCCCGCCGATGTACAGCGCGGCATACGAGCGCAGGCGCGCCTCGGCGCGCCGAACGTCGTCATCGAAGGACAGCGGCACCTGCACCGCCGTGTCGATCGCGGACGCGTCGCGACCCGCCGCGACGGCTGCCTCGGCGATCATGCGGACCTGCCCCGCGCCGTCCTGTGTGTCGAAGAAGATACCCAGCCAACCGTCCGCCAGCCGCCCCACCAGGTCGAGGTTCCGCGGGCCGACAGCCGCGAGATACAGCGGTATGTGCGATCGCTCCGGCTGGAAGGCCAGCACCAGCGATTTGCCCGGGCCGTCCGGCAGCGGCAGCGTGAAGTGCTTCCCGTCCGCGCGCACCCGGCGGCGTGCGAGCGCGTCCCGCACAATGCCGACATACTCGGCGGTACGACCGATCGGATCCGCGAACCGGACGCCGTGCCAGCCCTCCGAGACCTGCGGCCCGGACACACCCAGACCGAGCCGGAACCGGCCGCCCGACAGCGCATCAAGCCCGGTCGCCGTCATCGCGGTCAGCACGGGGGTGCGCGCCGGGATCTGCAGCACCGCGGAGCCGATGCCTATCCGCTCGGTGCGCGCCGCGATGGTCGCCAGCACGCTGACCGCGTCCGCCCCGTACGCTTCCGGCACCCACACGGCGTCATATCCGAGAGCGTCGGCAGCGACCGCGAGCGACACCTGATCCCGCAACGCGCTCGCGGTGGACACCAGCGGCAGCGACAGGCCGAGTCGCATCGGTCACCGCCCTTTCAGCGTCCATCCTTCAGGGTCCATCTTTTAGCGTCCATCTTTTAGCGTCCATCGCGGGCATCGACTCACCGATCGTCTGAAGCCGCGTCGGGACACGTCCACGGTAGCCGCCGGCCGCGCCGCCCGCCGGGCGGTCGGCCACGTAAGTTCTCCCCTATGGAACAACGTCGAGTCGGCCGCAGCGGCCTGGAAGTCTCCCGCCTCGGGCTGGGCACCATGACCTGGGGGCGGGATACCGATGCCGACGAAGCGGCCGCCCAGCTGGAGGCGTTCATCGGCGCCGGTGGCACGCTCATCGATACCGCGAACATCTATGGCGACGGCGACGCCGAATCGATCCTCGGGACGCTGATCCCGGATGTGGTGCCGCGTTCGTCCGTCGTGCTGGCGACCACCACCGTCGGTGCGCGCGGGCGCGGGCGGCTGATCTCCGCGCTCGACGCCTCGCTGCGGCGGCTCGGCACCGACACGGTCGACCTGTGGCTGGTGCACGGATTCGACGCCGCGGTTCCGTTCGAGGAGACTTGCTCCGCGTTGCAGGCGGCCGTCGATTCGGGCCGCTCGGCCTATGCCGGCGTGTCCGGGCACACCGGTTGGCAGCTTGCCACTGAGGCGGCGCACCTGCGCGCGACCGGGATGCCGTTGGTCGCGGTCGAGGCGGAGTATTCGCTGGTCGCCCGCGGACCGGAGGATTCCATCCTGCCCGCGGCGGCCACGTTCGGCATGGGCCTGTTGGCCTGGGCACCGCTGGGACGCGGCGTGCTGACCGGCAAGTACCGGCACGGGACGCCCGCCGACTCGCGGGGCGCCTCGACCCATTTCGAGCAGTATGTGGGCCACCACCGCACCGCGGCCGCGGCACGGATCGTGGAGGCGGTGGCCACGGCCGCCGACGGGCTCGGCACCTCCCCGCTCGCGGTCGCGTGCGCGTGGGTCCGGGACCGCCCGGGGGTGGCCAGCGCGATCATCGGGGCGCGGGACGCGGCGCAGCTGCTCGGTGGCCTCGCGGCCGAGGAGGTCACCCTGCCCGCGGAGATCCGGCGCGCGCTCGACGATGTCAGCGGACCGGGCGCCTGAGTCGATTCTGGCGTAACAGAGCGCCGGGTTGGCTGCATCGGCAGCGTTCCCACGCGGCCGGCGGTTGGCATCGTCATTCACTGATATGACGTCGTTCTCGCCCGCACCACGGTCGAAAACACAGCGCGCCCGCGATCCCTTCTGTGCACAACCCCGCCGGCGTGTCCGGTCGGCACGCTACCGTGCGAGGCGTGAATCGTGCGGCGTCGACGGGGGCTTCGCGGGCCGATATGCCTACCGGATCGCGCGCCACCTCGGTCTTGGCCGAGTTCTGCGCATCCGGTCTGTGGCCGGGCGTCGGCCCCGCCCTCGCCGCCCAGCTGGCGGAGGCCGGGATCGACCACCCGGCGAAGGTTACCGAAGCCGGCCTGGCGGAGCTTCCGGGCGTCACCGACAAACGCGCGCGGCGACTGTACAGCGCCTGGATCGCGGCCGCCCCGCTATACGACCTCGCGACACTGCTGGTGCCGCACGGTTTCCCCACCCGATGGGCCTGGCGGCTCGCCGACGCGCTAGGCGACGACGCCGCAGCGGTGCTGGCCGCCGATCCGTGGCAGCTCCTCGCGCTGCCGGACGCCTCCATCCCGGACGCGGACCGGCTGGCGCGAAGCATCCAGCCCGATGTGCGCTCTGACGATCCGCGACGGACCCGGGCCCTGGTGGACTGGGCGCTCGGCCGCCAGGCGCGCAGCGGGCACACGGCCAGCCCGGTTCCCACGATCGCCGAGGCGCTGCGCCCGTATGGCGTGGCGGATGGCGTGGACGCCGCGGCCGCGATGGACGCGGCGGTGGATGCCGCGGTCGATGCGGGGCTGGCCCGGAGGGTCGGTGACCCCGCGGGCTCGGCGGAGCCGTGGGTGGCGCGGCGCACGCTGGCCGATGCGGAGGACGCCATCGCCCGTCATCTCCGTCGCCTGGTCGCGAGCGCGCAACCGTTGGCGTCCGATAGCGGCCCCGGTGGCGCCGGTGATGCGGGCATAGCCGGCGACGTGAGCGGTGACGATGGGCTGGATGCGGTGCAGCGCGGAGCCGTCGCCGCGACGTGGGAGCACGGCGTCTCCGTCCTGACCGGCGGCCCCGGAACCGGCAAGTCGCGCACAGTAACGTCGGTCGTGCGCCGCTGCCGCCGTGTTGGAGTGACGGTCGCTCTCGCCGCACCGACCGGCCGGGCTGCCAAGCGGCTCGCGGAGCTCCTGACCGAGGCCGGAATCGCGGCCGTATCGGGAGATCAGCAGGACGACGGCGATTCCGTGAGCGCCATGACAATCCATCGCCTGCTCGGTGCCCGGCCGGCCGCCGGCGGGCGCGGCAGCACCTTCGAGTACGACGCCGACAACCGCCTCGATGCCCAGATGCTCGTGGTGGACGAGGCGTCGATGGTGGACGTGGAACTCGCGGCGGCGCTGCTTGCGGCCATCCCGGACGGCGCGCACCTGCTGATCGTCGGCGACCCGGCGCAGCTGCCCTCGATCGGCGCCGGCCGCGTGCTCGGCGACATCCTCGAGTCCGGAATGTTCCCCACCACCGAACTCTCGACGCTGTACCGGCAGGCCGAGGGCGGCGCCATCGCGCGGCTCGCCACCGCCGTGCGCAAAGGCGATCTGGTTGCCCCGGACAGCGATGATCGTGAGGTGGTGATCGTGCCCACCGACGGCTCCGCGGCGGCGCGGACTCGCGTGGTGCAGCTGGTCACCGACTCAATCCCGCGTGTCTTCGGCCTGCCGGCGGACCAGATCCAGGTAATCACCCCGATCCACGCGGGCGCCGCCGGCACGCGCGCGCTGAACCAGGCGCTGAAGGCGGTGCTCAACCCTGGCTCAAAGTCCGGCGGGACGGTGCGCGGCTTCGATGTCGGCGACCGAGTCGTGGCCACCGCCAACCACTTCGAGGCCGAGCCCAACGGGTACGCCAACGGGGAGGTCGGCACGGTCGTCGATGCCGCCGGCAAGGCCCTGCTGGTCGCGTTCCCCTCGGGCGAGGCGGAGATCTCGGGCAAGGCACTTGGTGACCTGCTGCACGGCTGGGCCATCACCGTGCACCGCGCACAGGGGTCCGAGTGGCCCGCCGTGGTCGTCGTGCTCCCGCCGGACGCGGGCCGGATGCTGTCGCGCCCCTTGGTGTACACGGCGTTGACCCGGGCGCGGCGACACCTGTCCGTGGTGCACGCGGCCGGCCCACTGGTGGCCCGCGCGGTGCGCTACGCGGGCGCCACGCCCCGCCGCACCCGGCTCGTACCGCTATTGACAGCAGGCGGCGCGCGGGGTCGCCGCACGGATGCACCGGAGCCCGTGATCGGGCAGACTGACCGAATATGACGCACCTTGCGACCCGGAGGAGCACACGATGACAGTGGATGATGCCGGGTCGTGGCAGTGGACACGCGACGAGTACGAGTACTGCCCGCTGCGGATCGACGGCGGCACCTCCCGGTCGGCCGCGGCGGTGATGCTCTCGGTGCGCGCCGAGTTCACCGGCTGGGAACTCGCGCACGTGCTGCGCTACCCGGACGGGTCGCGGCGGGTGACGTTGCGCCGCAAGCGATCTCCCGGCTCGTCGCCCGCGCCGTTGAGGCCTTTGCGGCCGACCTGCCTTTGATACCGACCCCGGGCGCGCGAACTCCGTGACTCGGCCGCACGCTCCGGCGCTCAATATCCACGCAAGTGAAAATGCGCTGCGCTTGCCTATCGCGAAACGATCATGCCAAATCAACCATATTGTTCAATACGAGCCAGAAACTGCAATACGACCACAATTCTGCACTATCGCCCTACCAACACCGCGCAGAGCGGATCAACCTTTGTCATGCGAACTGCATACAGTAGATTCAGATGGGCACCTATCAAGGATACACTAAGGATGCTAACTCGCCGTACCTGTCCGTACTTGCGTCGTACTGGTCGTTTAAGTCTTTTCCATAGTCACGGAGGATCGTCATGGGAATAAGAGCGGTGTCGCGTCACCGCTTGGTACTGATTGCCTTGGCAGTCACTTTTTCGGCGGTGGCTTGCGGCCAGCAGGAATCTCCGGCCGTCTCCACTCCACCGTCGGTGACAGCGCAGGCTGGGCAGACGTCGACAAGTGTCGTGCCGGCCCCAATGGTGATCTCACCTGTGTTTGTGTACCACCTTCACGGCGAGGCTCATGACGTCCGGCTTTCCAGCGCGGTCCTGTGGGTGTCGGAGTTCAACGGCACGGAAGTGGTGCTGAACGGATTTAGCACCGCAGGTAAACTGATTTCGCACATTCTCTTGGGCAGTAGCAACTCCAGCGGCGTCAACAGTCACCTCCAGGTAGCAGCAGACGGGTCGATTTGGGTGTCTGATGATGACACTCTCTACCGGTTTAGTCCAGGCACCCGGACCGTCGATTCTATTCAGCTGGCCGTGAAAGACCGGTATGCCTCACCCGGGGCACTGTCGGAAACCACAGCATTACCTGGGACATGGATCTCGGCCTTCACCTTCAACGCGGCAGGCAACGTTGTTGTTGCGCGGAACAACGTCCCGGTCCTGGAGGTACTCACAGCCTCGGGGCAGGTATCGCAGACCGTCACAATAGGTGGCAACATCACCAGCGTCTCTGACATGGACCTCCGGGCCGACGGCCTGCACCTTCTGGTGGGCCGACCGACTCGAGTAGCGGAGGCCGTCACACCGCTCGTCGAGCCGCTGGAACTGACGGCCGCGCTCTCGGCTCCGCCGGCCCCTTTAAGGTCCTCTTTCCTGGGGCTCACGGACGTTTTCCTGCCGAACGGGGATAGCATTCAGACGAGTTCGTCTGGCGAGGCTACAATGACGCGCGCCGACGGGTCGGCGGCGATCGTCAAACTGGCACAGAAGAATGTCACAATCAATAATCCCGCTGGGAATCCAGTCGACGTGACGGTAAGGAAACAATTGTACGGCGCCGGCTTGGGGCCTGACAACACCGTCTGGGCACTACTCGCCGCATTTGGGGGCGGTACCGATCTGGTCCAACTCCGATGAACAATGCCCACTGACGACGGGGATTCGCACCCTGGTGAGCGCCGAGCAAGGGTGTCGACCTGTTCGTGGCTCGTGGAGTGGCGTTCAGCAGTTCCGCAGCAGTCGGGACAGCACCCGCGTGCCGAAGTGCAGCGCGTCGACCGGGACGCGCTCGTCGACCCCGTGGAACAGGGCGGAGAAGTCCAGGTCGGGCGGCAGCCGCAGCGGCGAGAACCCGTAGCCGGCGATGCCGAGTTCCGAGAACGCCTTGTTGTCGGTGCCGCCGGAGAGCACATACGGGATCGGCCAGCTCTCCGGATCCTCTGCCCGTAGCGCCGCCGTCATCGCGTCGACCAGCGGGCCTTCGAACGGGTATTCCAGCGGCGGGGCCTCCACCCAGTCGATATCGATGCCGTCGCCGACGATCTCGGCAACCTGCGCCTTGAAATCCGCCTCGGTGCCCGGCAGAACGCGGCAATCGACTGTCGCCTGCGCCACCGACGGGATCACGTTGGCCTTGTAGCCCGCGTTGAGCATGGTGGGGTTCGCGGTGTTGCGCAGCGTGGCGAGCACCAGTCGGGAGAACGGCCCCAGCTTCCGAACCGCCCCCTCGATGTCGTCCGCCGGGAACTCCAGGCCGGTGAGCTCCGTCACCGCCGCGAAGAACGCGTCCAACGTTGCCGTCCGGTGCAGCGGAAATTCGTGCTGCCCGAGCCGCGCCACGGCGTCGGCGAGACGAGTGACCGCATTGTCGCTGTTCGCCATCGACCCGTGGCCGGCCGTGCCGCGGGCGGTGAGGGTCGCCCAGGCGATGCCCTTCTCCGCCGCCGCGACCGGGTAGGCGCGCCGGTCCCCCTCCAGCGTCACCGAAAATCCGCCTACCTCGCTGATCGCTTCGGTGGCGCCGGCGAACCACTCCGGATGGTTCTGCACCAGCCACAGCGCGCCGTGGAATCCGCCGGCCTCCTCGTCGGAGACGAAGGCGAAGATCAGGTCGCGCGGCGGCACGACGCCGCGCCGCTTCAGGTCGCGGGCAACGGCGAGCGTCATCGCCACCATGTCCTTCATGTCGACCGCGCCGCGACCCCACACGTAGCCGTCCTGGATGGCGCCCGAGAACGGGTCGACCTGCCATTCCGCCGGATCGGCCGGGACCACGTCCACATGCCCGTGGATCAAGAGCGCCCCGCGCGACGGGTCCGCGCCCGCGAGCCGGCAGACCACATTGCCCCGGCCCGGCGCGGATTCCACGTACTCGGTCCGGTAGCCGACCTCCTCCAGCTTCTGCTGGATGTACCTCGCGGCCCGCGCCTCGCCGTCGCCGATGGTGGCGGGATCTCCGGTGTTCACCGAAGGAATGCGGATCAGCTCGCTGCAGAACTGGACGGCCTCGGCCTCCGCGGTGTCGGGCAGGGCGGCGCCGTCACGGGTGATCGTCATACGCCTTTCCTATCATCAACACCGGCCCGCGCCGAAGCCCGCCCGACCGATTGCGGCATAGTTGTCCGTCATGGCGTTGGCACTGCCCTGGGACTACGCGCTCGGCATCGCAGGCGCCTGCGCGGTCGCCGGGGTCGGTGCGACGGTTCTCGCCGGCGGGCGGGAGTCGCGCCGGGTGCAGGTAGTCGGCGCGTTCCTGCGCGAGGCCGCCGTGGTGATCGGTCTGTACGCGCTGTGGCAGGCGGTCGGCGGGCTCTCCCGCGGCGACGCGGCGGGAGCCTTCGCGCGTGCCGCCTGGATCGACCACACCCAGGCCACGATCGGCCTGCCCAGCGAGGCCGCGATGCAGCGCCTGGTGCTGTGGTCTCCCGCGCTCACCCAGGGCGCGAACATCTACTACGCGGTGGTGCATTTCCCGGCCACGATCGCGCTGCTCATCTGGCTGTTCGCGCGGCACCGCGCGAACTACGCCCGCGCCCGCACCGTGCTCGCGCTGACCACGTTCCTCTGCCTGGCGATCCAACTCGTGCCGGTCGCGCCGCCCCGCCTAACCCCCGGTGTCGTGGACACCGCGGTCCTGTACGGGCAGTCGGTCTACGGGGGCGGTGTCGGCGCGGACGAATTGTCCGCCATGCCGTCGGTGCATGTGGCGTGGGCGCTCGCCGTCGGCTGGTATG
>JAFIHI010000245.1 GCA_017848755.1 Nakamurella sp.
CGATGTTTCACGTGAAACGCTCAGAGGAGCGCGCAGCCGAGTGGCCCAGCCCTGGGAGCCTAACCATATGAGTCCACGCCAAGTAGGCGGCTGAGCGTGGATCGGGCGGCTACTATGGCGGCATGAGGGACGTGACCGAGATTGAGTTTGTCTTCGAGCCCCAAGCCGAAGGTGGGTACTACGTCTATGCGCCGGACCTACCCGGTCTGCACACCCAGGGCGACGATCTCGACGATGCCACTGCTAACGCCCGCGAAGCACTTGCGCTCTACGTCGAGACCCTACGTGACGACGGTCGTGCCATTGATCAAGGAATCATTCGGCGCACTCTACCCATTCCGGCGTAAAGGAGCGGCTGCCGACTCTCTCGGGCGCGCGGCTCATTGCCGTGCTGCGCATGATTGGTTGGGAACCCGTACGTCAACGTGGCAGCCATGTCTGCCTCAAGCGCTCGGCTGGAGGACGGATGCTCGTGGTGCCGCTGCATGGAGAGTTGAAGAGGGGCACTCTGGCAGCAATTCTTCGCGATGCAGATCTCAACCACGACGAACTACGCCGCCTTCTGTAACTCAAGCCGCCATGCAAACCATCCTGCCTGACCCCCGGCGGCCGAGCGGCGGGCAGGCCGATACGAGGGATCAAGCCTGACCGTCCGGAGTATCGGCCTGCCCCTGCGAAGCCGCCGAACCAACTGTGTGCGTAGATGTTTCACGTGAAACATCTACTAGGGGAGTATGCGGCCGAGCCAGAGGGTGGTGTCGTCGCCGTCCAGGTCTGTGAAACCGAGGTGTCGGTAGAAGCCGACGGCGCGCTCGTTGCTCCGGCCCACGCCCAGGTGCACGCCGGTCGAGCCGGCGTCGGCGAGTTCCGCGAATAAGCGCTCGATCAGCCGCCGCCCCCAGCCGCCGCTTTGCCACCGAGGCAACAGGTCGATGTGCAGGTGCGAGGGGTAGTCGCGAGCGAAGTCCGGCACGGGGGGCGGGGTTTCGATCCAGCGCAGCAGCCAGGCATCCGCCGAACCCTGGTCGATCGACACACCGCCGTAGCGGGCGCGTACCGCCGGCCACCAGGCCCGCTCGCAGTCCGCGGCGAACGCGGCGCTGTCCAGGGCGCCGAGTACATATCCTTCGGCGCCTAATCCGTCGTCCACCACGAAGGCGAATCGCGGCTGCAATTCCAGGTACGGGCCGACGAACACGTCACCGAGGAGATCCGGGTAACGGTACAGACCGGTCGCGTCGCTCCCGCCGTCGCCGGTCCGCAGAGACACGCGGTAGAGGGCTTCCTGGTCGTCCGGCCGATACTGCCGGATCGAGCCGGCCGAGCCGTCGGGTCTGTCCGGGTAAGGCATCGGCGCGGCGTCGCGCCCGTCACCGTTACCGCCAACCGCCCGCTCCGCGGCACCTGGGCGAGGCATATCCGTCTCGCGGGACGTCATCGAACACCTCGCCCACGGGTTCCGCGCCGACCTGAAGCTCGCGGCGCCTTCGACTCGGCTCCACCTACGCGACCGACGACGCGGCGCCCCTTCACCACCGTCACGGGCCCGCCGGGCACCTCTGCCCCGACACGCACCACGTCCAGGTCGGTGATCCCGGACCGGCGCACCGCGGCCCGATCGCGGCGCACCTCGTCGCCAGCGGTCTCACCCTTAAGCGCCAGCAACAGGCCCCCCGGCCGCAGAAGTGGAGCCGCCCATTCGCACAGGCGACCCAATGGGGCGACAGCCCGAGCGGTCACCACATCGGCACCGCCGACCTGAGGACCGGCCTCCTCGGCACGAGCGCGGATCACGCGGCACCGATCGGCCAGGCCGAGCCCACCGACCGCCTCCTGGAGGAACGTGGTGCGCCGCTTCAGGGATTCGACCAGGTCGACGTGGAGATCCGGTCGGGCCAATGCCAGCGGAATGCCGGGAAGCCCTGCGCCGCTTCCGATGTCGACCACACGGGCGCCCTCAGGGATCAGTTCCGCCATGGCGGCGCAGTTGAGGATGTGCCGGGTCCACAGCCGGCTCGCCTCGCGCGGCCCGATCAGCCCGCGTTCGACGCCCGCGCTGGCCACCAGCAGGGCATAGGTGCGGGCGGCGCCGATCCGGTCGCCGAAAACCTCCGCCGCGCCCGCGGGCTCGGCTACCACGCCGGGGTCCGATCTGGCTTCCAGCTCGGCTAACGGTCCCTGGTCCGGCCCAGGCCAGGAAGCGGCCGTCGGCTCCCGAGCCGCCGCGCCCTCCGACCCGGGCTCCAACCCGGGCGCCTGCTCGGGATCGCGCGCGGGGGCGGAGGCCGGCGCTGTGTCGTCTTGGAAGTCATCGCCGATCACGACGCCGTCATCCTCGAAACCGGCGGCCATGAGACCCGACAGGCCCCACTACTCAGCGGGGCTGACGACGACGCGACGCCGAGGCTCCTCGCCCTCGCTCAACGAGGTCGCACCCGCCACGGTGGCCACGGCGTCGTGCACCACCTTGCGCTCGAACGGGTTCATCGCCCCGAGCCGGACCGCGCGCCCGGAGGCCACGACCTGCTCCGCGGTCTCACGACCGAGCGTCATCAGTTCTTCGCGCCGATGCGCACGGTAGCCGGCGATGTCCAGCATCAGCCTCGAGCGCTGGCCGGTCTCCATGGCCGCGGCCAGCCGGGTCAGTTCCTGCAGCGCGGACAGCACCTCACCGTGTTCGCCCACGAGCTTCTCGATGTCGCCCTCGCCGACGATGGACACGACGGCCCGCTCGCCCTCCACGTCGAGGTCGATATCGCCGTCGTAGTCGAGGATGTCGAGCAGGCGTTCGAGGTAGTCGCCGGCCGCGTCGCCCTCGGCCACCAAGTCGTCGCGAGAGTCGTGCGCCTCGACGCCGGTCGGCTCGGCCTCCACCACGACGTCCTCGTCGCGCTCGGAAACCGCAGCCGCCTCGTCCGTGCTCTGCGTCATGGGTCTTCCTTCTCTATCTGGGCCGCCCCGGCGGGCGGAACGTTGCGCGGCTGCCCGCCTCGCCGACGAGCGCCGCTCTAGCGCTTCGGTCGACGGTTCGGCTTGGCGCCCGGTCGCGGCTTCGCGCCGGGCGGGGGCAGGAAATCACCGCTGAGTTGGGTCGAGCCGTTCGTCGAACCGCTCCCGCCGGGAGATCTTCCGCCGGCCGGTTTGCCGTTCGCGCGCTTCCCACCGACCGTCTTCCCGTCAGCCGGTTTCCCACCCTCGGGTACAGCGCCAGATCCGTTGCGCGGCTTGCCTTTTGACGACTCTGCGCCGCGCGCACCGTCGCCCCCCTCGCTCCGGTCGGAAGCGCCCGAACGCGTCGCGTCCGATCCCTTCGGAGCCGGCCCGCCCTTCGGCGCCCCCTTGGCATCCGCCCCCGGATCGACACCGTCGGCCACGCGCAGGCTCGGCTTGATCGTGCCCGCCTTGGGGTTTCGCGACGGCCGCGCACCCGGCTTCGGGGTCGAGAACGACGTCGAATCCTTCGCCGCCTCAACGACTTTCGCCTCTTCGGCGAGTTTTCGGTCCTGGATGCGGTGCGCCACGAACAACTGCCCGAACGTCCACGTGTTGTTCGCCAGCCAGTAGAACAGCAGCGCCAGCGGGTAGAACGCGCCGATAAACAGCACGCCGAGCGGGAAGCCCCAGAGCATCAGCTTCTGCATGATCGCGGCCTGGCCGCCGACCGCCGCCGTGCCGAGCTGGGCCTGCCGCGCGATCGATTTGCGCGAGGACAGGTGCGTGGCCACCGCGGCCAGGATCATCAGCGGGATGCCGACCGCCAGCATCGTCGCGCGGTTCGAGCCCAGGTCCGCCAGCGACGTCACCATCGGGTTGGTCGACGTCGCCGGCATCGTCAGGTGCGCCGACAGCGACGCCCCGCCGAACAACAGCGCGTCGTGGAACGACGTGACGTCGCTGGCCGGGAAGAAGTAGTTGTTGATCGTGGTCGCGGGCAGGTCGGGCTTGGTCAGGTGCGGGTTGAAGGCATAGATGAAGTTCCGCAGCACGTGGAACAGCCCGATAAACGCCGGCGCCTGCAGCAACGCCGGCAGGCAGGAGGCCAGCGGGTTGACCCCGGCCTCCTTGTTCAGCTTCATCATCTCTTCGGTGAGCCGCTGCCGGTCGTCCTTGTACTTCTCCCGGATCTTCTTCATCTCCGGCTGGATCGCCTGCATCTTGAGCGACGCGTCCATCTGCTTCATGAACGGCTTGAACATGATCGCGCGCAGCGTGAAGACCAGGAACATCACGGACAGCACCCACGCCCACGTGTTCGAGTACCCCATGAAGGAGCCGAACACCTTGTGCCAGACCCACATGATCCCGGACACCGGGTAGTAGATGAAGTCGAGCGACCAGAAACTGAATGTCACGCCGCGGTTCTCCCCGCACTCGGTGCGCAGGAGCCGCAACGCTGCGCAGTGTCGTCGGCGACATGCGTGCCGCCGCTGATCTTTTCGGGTATGACGCTGTTCGCGGCCGCATCACTGTCGCCATCGTCCCACCGACCGGGCGCATCCCGATCAGGGCCTAGCACGAGAACATCGTCATCGGCGGTGTGCAGGCCGTCGGCGCCGTCGGCAGGATCTTCGGCGGGCGGCACGTACCGCCACCGGCCGCGCTCCGGAACCTTATCCACCCCGCCGGCGCTCCACGGGTTGCAGCGCAACAGCCGCCACGCGGTGAGCAGCAGGCCTTTGATCGCGCCGTGCGTGCGCAAGGCGCCGACCGCGTAGGCGCTGCACGTCGGGTAGTACCGGCACGTCGCCGGCGTGTAGGGCGTGATGAACTTCTGGTAGAAACGGATCGGCAGGATCAACAGCCAGGCGACCGGGCCGACTCGCCGCCGCGTCGCATCGTGGTGTGCCATCACCGCCTCCTCCGCCGCGCCGAGTCCAGGGCGGTGCCGACCGCAACGCGAAGATCCTCGCCCAGGCGTCCGCTCGAAACGCCCGCCGCTGCTGGTAACGCCCGGACGACCAGGTCGGTTCCCGCCGGCAGGTCGCCCAATGCCTCGCGGACCAGCGGACGCAATCTTCTGGTCACGCGATGCCGGACCACCGAGTTGCCCACCTTCGCCGATACCACGAATCCGGCTCGCGGGCCCGCCGTCCGGTCCGTCCGATAGAGGTGTACGACGAGGGTCCTCGACGCGCCACGGGCACCGCGCCTGGTCGCCGCCGCGAACTCCGCCGCGGAACGCAGGCGAAACTCGGTCGGCAACATCGCCGTGCTCGTCGTCAGGCAGACAGCGCTTCGCGGCCCTTGCGGCGCCGCGCCGCAAGGATCGCGCGACCGGCGCGTGTTCGCATCCGCAACCGGAAGCCGTGCACCTTGGCGCGCCTGCGGTTGTTCGGCTGGAAGGTGCGCTTGCTCACGGTTGGTCTCTCCAGTCGTTCCACGTATCAGGCCGGTGATCACCGTGTGATCACCGTGCGGGTTCGTCGCTCGCTGTCCGCTGCACCGTCAACACCCGATAGAGCGAATGTTGGCGGGTTCCGGCGGCCGCCTCGCGGCCACCTCGACCGACCAAATGGGCAGCACAGATGGCCCACCAGGCGCGGGCACGACGTCCAGCGTACGGATCCGTGCTTCCCAACGCAAACCGAGCCCATCGGAAGTATTCGCGACGCGCCGACGACGATGCTTGCGATCGGCCTACCACTTGTGGCAAGGCCACGAAAGTTGTTAGCGTCGCGCCGAGCGTGACGGGATCCACGTCTGTACGGCGATACCACGGGCAGCCGGCTCGGCGGCTTCGTGACCTCACGAGTTGTCCAGATTGGGGATAACTCGTGTGGATGGTATCGCTGCTACGGCGCGAGCCGTAGGCTTGCTGCGGCGGCAGGGCCGCTCGATCCGACCGGCGGACCGGGCCGATCGCACGCCGAAACGACGGCAGTGCCGCCGAGTCGGTGCGGTGCACGCCAGATCGGCGCGCGGTCCCACGTGTCCGCCGTACGCCACGAGCAGGCCGGACATGGTTCAGGGGGAGGATCTGGTTGTCCGAGGACGCCGTCGACCTCTCCGGGTCCATCTGGGCCGATGTCCAAACCACGCTCCGGCCACGGTTGACCCGCGCGCAGCAGACCTGGCTGTCCATCACGAGACCGATCGGCATGGTGGCCAATACCGTGCTGCTGGCGGCACCGTCGGACCTGGTGCGTGACGCCATCGAGCGTCAGCTCCGCGACACCGTGACATCGGCGTTCGCGGACCGTCTCGAGATGCCGGTCTCGCTCGCCGTCACGACGGATGCGACCCTCACCGATGACGCTCCGACGGCATCGGTCGATACCGCACCGTTCGATACAGCGACACCGGCGGCCGGACCGGCCGCCGGCTCGGTGGGCAACTTGGCCGAACAGAACCTCGCCGAGCACGACGGTGCCGCAGGAATGACGAGCACCCACACGGCGCCGGCACCGCTTCCCGGCCCGCCGACCGGAATGTCGGCCGGGCTGCAGGCAGGGCTGTCGACCGGGAGTCCTCACGCCGCAGTGGCCGAGACGGACATCGACGACGTGGACTCCTACTCCTACACCCCGTCCATAGGACGCTCGGCAAGCGTGTGGAGCACCACCCGGCCGCCGGCCGGCTCGGCGCTGCCCAACCCGGCGCACAGCCGCCTCAACGACAAGTACACCTTCGACACATTCGTCATGGGCGGCCCCAACCGGTTCGCGCACGCCGCGGCGATCGCGGTCGCCGAGGCCCCGGCGCAGAGCTACAACCCGCTGTTCCTCCGGGGCGATTCCGGTCTCGGCAAGACGCCCCTGCTGCACGGCATCGGCCACTACGTGCAGAAGCTCTACCCGACGGCCC
>JAFIHI010000029.1 GCA_017848755.1 Nakamurella sp.
GGCTCTTCTTACTTGAGGTGGGGGTGGGTGAGTCCGCCGGCGATCAGGAGCATGCGTAGTCGGTAGTTGTCGCGGTTGCGAAAGCCGCGGGCGATGCGGCGGTGGAGTTCGATCAGTCCGTTGATGGCCTCGGTGCCGCCGTTGCTGGATCTGTCGGTGTCGAAGTAGGCCAGGAACGCTGCCTTCCACTGGCGCAGGGTTCGGCCGAGCCGGGCGATCTCGAGGATCGGGCAGGTCGGGAACGAGGCGAGGATCTTCTCGGCGATCTTGCGCCCGGCATGCAGGTGCTGGTTCGCGAACGCGTCACGCAGCTGCTGGGCGCACTGCCAGGCGATGTGCACCTCGTCGTGGCGCTCGTCGGCGAGGATGGCTCGGTGAAGGCGTGCTCGCTGTCGGTCGGTGAGCTTGTCTCTCCCGCAGCGCAGGATGTTCTGGATGCCGTACAGCGGGTCTCCGGTGCGGCCGCGACGACCCGAGGTTTCCTGCTGAACGCGGCGTCGCACCTCGTCGACCGCCTGTGTTCCGAGTTTGACGACGTGGAAGGCGTCGAGAACGGCGATCGCGTCTTCGAGCTCGTCGTCGATGGCGTTCTTGTAGCCGCGGAACGGGTCCAAGGTCGCGACCTGCACCCCAGCCCGGAACGCCTCGTTGCGCTCTTTGAGCCAGTCCGCATACGCCTTGCCGGAACGGCCGGGCACCAGGTCCAGCAGCCGGGCCCGAACCTTGCCCGTGCGATCACGGGTCAAATCGACCATGCCGGTTAGCTCTTTCGGCCCGCGACCGCCGTCTTCGATCGGCCGGGTGGAGCGGTGGTGCCAAATGTGCTCGTCCACGCCGAGGCTGGTGACGCCGTCGAAGCGGGACTCGTCGCCCGCCATGGCCTGGAGCAGCGGCTTGACCGCGGCCCACACCGTCTTCCACGAGCAGCCCAGCTGGCGGGCGATGCCCTGCACCGAGGCGTGCTCCCGACGGATCTGGCCGATCGCCCACCACGCCGCCCGCGTCGTGAGAAGCGCTCTGGCAGACGCGATCTCATCGTTCTGCTCGGTGAACGACGCCCCGCACACATCCATAGGACACCGCCAGGTGCGTTTGCGCCACACCACCGTGACCGGCCGGCCGAACGCCGGGGTATCGACCAACGCCACCGCCCGGCGACCGTGCGACGGCGAGACCGCCCCGCACACCGGGCAGCCCGCCCGGACCGGCGCCGACTCGATGACCACCTCGAGCGTGCGCCGACCCCACCGCCCGGTCACCTCCCGAACGGCCGTGACATGAACCCCGTCCAGGCCGACCAGCAGATCACACCGACCGCAGTAACCCGACGAGCACGCAGCAACACACGCAATAAGATCGGACACCGTCGAGGCCTTCGCAGTCGGCGAGCTTGGTCGCTACCGATCCTCCGAGGGCCTCGACACCTACCCGGACACCTCCGTCACCGCGAGTCGCTCACACCGACGCCCCCACCGCAGATCCGAAGAGCCACCCAACCGCTCTATCCAAACATAGGCCAACAGTAGAGGCCGATCGCGCGGGAATGCGGGGCGCAGGATTCCGTCGCGCTTGTGGGTTCTTTCGCTCGGTCGATCGATCGTCGGCACTACTCTCGCGTCGACACGGCCTGAACGGCACAAACGTAGAGTGTCCGTTTCGGAATGTGGCGATATCCGTTTTCGCGCCGATGGAGTGCCGCAGGACAAATAGCTCTCTTGTCGCCCTACGAGGGCGAGGGCAACAAGAATACGGCCAGGAGACCTGGCGAAATCTCGTTCTGGTGGCCTTGTCTGGTTGCCTGGGATAGCGGTCCTGATGGTACCGGACCTGGCTCGGATCCCGTTTCGGGCGAGTGGGCGAGGTGCTGTTGGCCGCGGCCCGCGCCCGCGCCCGCGGCCCGCGCTCGCAGCCCACGGCGCACGATGCCGATCGCGGGCGACCCGGCGGCGTGGTTACGACGGCGATCCGCCATGGCGGGAGAATGGTGCCGACGCTCCGACTCCCACCACGTGACGGCGCACATTCCCCTGCGGTCAGTGTGCGGTTGGACGAGATAGGAACCGCTCGAACCAGTTGCGCGCGAGAGCTGCCGCAGACTCGAGGGTGCCGGGCTCCTCGAACAAATGCGTGGCACCGGAGACGATCTCGAGGCGGTTCGCGCAGCGGAGTTCCGTTTGAGCGCGGCGGTTGAGTTCCAGCACGACGTCATCCCTCCCGCCTACGATCAGCAGCGTCGGGGCGCGCACCTCGGCCAGCGCAGCTCCGGCCAGATCCGGGCGGCCGCCGCGGGAGACGACTGCGGCGATGTTCGCGTCGGGGTGGGCCGCCGCGACCAATGCTGCCGCGGCGCCGGTGCTGGCGCCGAAATAGCCGATGGGGGCGCTGGCGGTCGCCGGCTGGTCGCGGAGCCATGCGGTCGCGTCGCGGAGCCGTTCGGCGAGTCGGTCGATGTCGAAGACGTTGCTTCTCAGGCGCTCTTCCTCTGCCGTGAGCAGGTCGAATAGGAGTGTGCCCAGGCCGGCGCGGGAGAGGATGTCCGCGACGTACCGATTCCGCGGCGAGTGTCGGGAGCTGCCGCTGCCGTGGGCGAAGACGACGATGCCGCCCGGCGCGGCTGGCAGGGTGAGCCGACCGGGTAGCGCCACGTGGTCGGCCTGGACGACGACGTCCCCATCACGCGGGGCGCGTCGCGTCACGTCGTCCGCCGGACGATCCACGGTCCAGCCGCCGCGACCGCGGGCACGGTCGAGCAGGTCGGCGACCTCGGCGTCGCTGACCGGGCGGAAGTCGGCGTAACAACTGCCGACTGCGAAGAACCCCGGTGGCGTGTGCAGGCAGACCACATCATCCGCAGCGTCAGCACAATCCGCTTCGGTTCCGGGCGGCCCGACGGGCACGGCGAGGATGACGCGCGAGGCGCCTCGATCGCGGGCGACACGGCATGCAACCCGGGCTGTCGACCCTGTTGCAACACCGTCATCGATGATGACGACCGTGCGACCGGCGACCGAGATACCGGGCTGATCCCCTCGATATGTTCGGGTACGCCGGGCGAGCTCGGCACGTTCACGGGATTCAACCTGCTCAAACTCCCGATCGGTGACCGCGGTCGCGCGAACGACGTCGAAGTCGACCACCAACGCGCCGTCTTCGCCGATGGCGCCCATCGCGAGTTCCGGCTGGAACGGGACTCCGAGCTTGCGGACGACGATGACGTCCAACGGCGCGTGCAGCGCTCGGGCGACTTCGGCGGCGACCGGCACCCCGCCGCGCGGTAGGCCCAGTACCACCGGGTCCACCAGGCCCAGCTCTCGCAGGCGAACTGCTAACTGCCGACCAGCCTGCGTGCGGTCGGCGAAGCGCACCTCATCCTTCATGCGTATCGGCTCCCCTTCGACCCCGCGGAGCGGACTGCATGGCGTCGATTGTCATCATCGTCCGCCCTACGTGCCCAGGGCCGAACGTCCCCCACCGAGCCCGACTGTGCCCAACGGGGAAAGGCAGACCCTGCTTGGTCGGGAAAGGCCGCCGGTGAGCAGGATCACCGGCGGGACAGCGCCCCGCCCGAAGGCAGCCCCTGTGCCAAGGGCAGACCGCGCTGGTAGCGTCCGATTCCAGGGGCGCTGCACCGTTCGGCGCCGCGAACGTGCAGATTGCGGAGGATCTGACTCACCATGGCAGAACGCAAGGCCCCACGCCGGGTGGTGGTCGTCGGCGCAGGAATGCTCGGACTCGCCACCGCGTGGCATCTGCAGCAGCGGGATATCGAGGTCGTGGTCCTCGACCGCTCCGGGGTGGCCGCCGGCTCCTCGTGGGGCAACGCCGGCTGGATCTCGCCGGGTCTGGCCATTCCACTCGCCGAGCCGAGCGTGATCAAGTACGGCCTCGAATCACTGCTCGACAAGAACGCTGCGCTGTACGTGCCCTTCAAGGTCGACCCGAAACTGTGGCGCTTCCTGCTCGGGTTCGCCCGCCGCTGCACCATGAAAGCGTGGCGCAGCACCATGTCTCACTACGTTCCGGTGAACCGGCTCGCGGTCGACGCCTATGACGAGCTCGCCGCGGGCGGCGTATCCGGCAAGACGCACGAGGCGCCGATCATGGCAGCGTTCCTCACCGAGGCGAAGGCCGCCGGGCTGGTCCGCGAGATCGACCTGATCCACGAGGCGGGCCTGGAGCTCGATACCGAGGTAATCGACGGGGATGCCCTCCGCGCGGAGCTGCCGATCGTCTCGAAGGACGTAGCCACCGCGATCCGCATCAATGGCCAGCGGTACATCGATCCGGGCGACTACGTGGCTTCGCTCGCCGTCGCCGTGCAGGACCGCGGCGGCGAGATCCATTCCGGCGCAAGCGTTCGCGCGTTGCGGCAGGGCCCAGGCGGGTTCACGGTGGAGATGTACGGCGGCGAGCCCGTGCGCGGTGACGCTGTGGTGATCGCGACCGGTTCGTGGATGCCGGAGCTCGCGAAACAGTACGGCGTGAACGTCCCGCTGCGCGCCGGCCGCGGCTATTCGTTCAGCGTGCCGGTGTCCTCCCCGGTGCCGTGCCCCGTCTACTTCCCGTTCGAGCGCATCGCCTGCACACCGATCGGCGACCGGCTGCGGGTGGCCGGGACGATGGAGTTCCGCGACGTTGACGCGCCCCTCGACATGGGCCGGGTGGACGCGATCGTCGAGAACGGCCGGCCGTTGCTCTCCGGGGTCGACTGGAACGACAGGCACGACGTGTGGGTCGGCGGCCGCCCCGTCACCGTCGACGGCCTGCCGCTCATCGGCGCGACCCGCAACCCGGACGTTTACGTCGCCGGCGGCCACGGCATGTGGGGGATCACGCTCGGGCCGCTGTCGGGCAAATTGCTCGCCGAACAGATCGCCACCGGGGTGGTTCCGGACTTGCTCCGTCCGTTCGATCCGACGCGGTAGCGATCGAAAAGGCCTCGAGTATGACGCTTTTCGCGGCTGCCGCCGGTAGGCCCGCATCCCGAAGGGGGAGCATCGATGGCGTCGCTTGAACTGATCTCCGGCGACATCACGACCGTGTCGGCCGATGCGATCGTGAACGCGGCGAACAACGCCCTGCTCGGCGGCGGCGGTGTGGACGGCGCCATCCACCGGGCGGGCGGGGCCGCGATCCTCGAAGCGTGCCGGGAGCTGCGCCGCACCAGCCTGCCGGACGGGCTGCCCACCGGTCGCGCCGTTGCGACGGCGGCGGGGCGCCTGCCGGCCCGGTGGGTGATCCACACCGTCGGCCCGGTCTACTCGAAGCGAGAGGACCGCTCGGCCCTGCTTCGCTCCGCGTACACCGAAAGCCTCGCCGTGGCAGACAATCTCGGTGCCACTTCGGTCGCCTTCCCGCTGATCTCAGCGGGCGTGTTCGGGTGGCCCAAGGAGGACGCGATCCGGCAGGCGCTCACCGTACTCACCACGACCACGGTGTCGGTGCCGAGGTTGATGCTGGTGCTCTTCGACGCGGCGACGCTGGATCTCGCGCAGCGGGTGCGCGCGGACTTCGGGTGAGGCCGGCGTGACCGGGCGGACACCGGCCCTGCACGCGGACCTCCTGCGGTACGCCAGTCTCGCGGCGGCGCCGTGGCGGAACGGCGGCGGCGTCACCCGGGAAGTGTTGCGGTTGCCGGGAAATGCCTCCGCTAAGGCTTCCACTGAAGAGTTCGCCGCGCGCGTCAGTATTGCGGATGTCGATGCCAGCGGCCCGTTTTCGACCTACCCGGGCGTCGATCGGATCATCATGCTCGTTGACGGATCGTCGATGCGGCTGACGATCGATGGTCGTCGTGCGGAGCTACTTCCGTTGCACCCGTTCGCCTTTGCCGGCGACGCGAGCACACTCGGTGAAATCGATTCGCCCACCAGGGATTTGAACGTGATGACGCGCCGCGGTCTGGCGACGGCGGCAATAACGGTGGTGCATGGTGGGCCGCGGCAGGTCGACGTCCGCATTGGCGAGGATGCCGTGATTGTGGGCCTGCCGGAGCGCGGCTGCGTGGTCGCGCTGCATGATGAGACGGGCGGCCCGGGTGCCGAAAAGCCCATCGAACTCGGTGATCTCGACTGCCTGCACCTGCACGGGCTCGGCTCGGCCACGGTCCGCGGCGAGGGTGTGGTGATCACCGTGACCCGTCGTGGGACATCGCTGAGGCCGACGCTCGCCTGAGGCCGCGGAGGACTCAGTCGTCGGCGCCGCGCGCGGCGAGTGATTCGCCGAGGGCGTCGGCGGCGCGCAACGACCTGATGACGACCGGAGCCCCGAGCGCTCGGATCGAGAAGCCCAGCCCACGCGCCTTTCTCGCCTCGGTGACCTCCGCGACGATCCCGGCGACCAGCGGGATGCACCTGATCGTCGTCGCCAGCAAAAGGGCGATCCGGTCCGGGTCGACGCCGACGCGGCGCAGCGGCCGGAGCACCGCGGACAGCGCATCGAGCATGGCGGTGACCCGCGTGGTGAGCGTCACCAGTGCAGCCAGCGCCACCGCGAGAACGATGGTGCCGCAAACAGTCACGGCCGTGTGCCACCCGGCGAGATAGATCTGCAGCGCTGCGACCACCGGAATCAGGTACCGGAGCGGCCGAAGCTGCGACCAGGCCACCTGGGGCGGAATCCGTGCTACGGCGAAGAGCAGCGCCACACCCGCGGCGGCGATCGCCAGCTGCCACCACCGCGGGATCAGCGCGATCGCGATCACCCCCGCGAGGAGGCCGAGCAGCTTCGCCCCCGCGGGAAGTCGGTGCAGCACAGAGGAACCCGGCCGATACAGCCCGGCGGGCGCGTGCGAGCCATCAGCCATGGGCCGGCTCCGCGTCGTCGCACAGCGCTCTATACCGCCGCAGCGCCTCGCCGGGGGCAGAGTCTGCGACGACCCGGCCCCCGTCGAGAACGATCACCCGGTCGAAGGTTTCGAGCAGCGTGAGATCGTGTGTGACGGCGATGACCTGCTGCGGAAGGGTGGCCAGGATCGCAGCGATGCGGCGTGCGTTCCGCAAGTCCAGCAACGTCGTCGGCTCATCGGCGACGACCACGGCCGGCTCACGCACCAGCACAGCAGCGAGCGCGAGCAGCTGCTTCTGCCCGCCCGAGAGCAGATGCGCCGGGTGGTCTGTGAAGTCGGAAAGCCCCATGCGGCAGAGCATCTCGGCAACCCGTTGCGCGATCTCCGTCTTGCCGAGGTCGCTGCGGCGCAGTGAGAACGCCACGTCCTCGGCCACGGTCGGCATCACGATCTGCGTGTCCGGGTCGGTGAACACGAAGCCGACCTTGCGGCGCACCTCGCGGCCGTGGCCGACAGGCGATAGTCCGTCGACGGTGACGCGCCCAGCGGTCGGTGCGACGAGGCCGTTGATCATCCGGGCGAGCGTCGACTTGCCGGAACCGTTGGCGCCGACCACGCCGATCTTGCTCTCGGTGAGGGTGAGATCGACGTCCTGCAGCACGATCCGGTCGCCGTAGCGGTGGCCGACCGATTCGAACCGGATCTCGCTCATGGTCCGTGCCTGCTCGAGCTGTGCCGCTTCGCGGGGCGCCCGTCCACGCGGTACACGGTCACGCAGTACCGGTTCACGCTGTGCTCGTGCGCAGCGGGCTCATCCACGTCGCATCCGCTCATGCTCGACCCGCCGGGTCGCAGCGCTGCAGCACCATGGCGATGCCCTGACCCCCACCGATGGCGCAAGCTGCCAAGCCGAACTCCGCGCCGCCCGGCGCCAGCATCTGGGACATGAGGCGTACTAGGAGGATCGCGCCGGACGCTCCCCACGGGTGACCGAGCGCTATCGCTCCGCCGTCGGCGCATAGGCGCTCCGGGTCGACGCCCAGGTCATCGGCGAACGCGAGGGCGACCGATGCGAAAGCTTCGGTGATCTCGATCGCGCCGACGTCGCCCACGGTGAGCCCCGCGGTCCGAAGCGCGGCGGCCGCGGCGGGACCGGCGGCTGCTCCCGGCAGCGCCGGGTCCCCCGCGACCACGGCGCAGGAACGGATCGCCACACCGGCGAGGCCAGCCGCCGATGCAGCCCCGCGCGTGGTGACGGCGACCACGGCAGCACCGTCCGAGATGCCGCTCGAGTTGCCGGCGGTGACGGTGCCCAAGGCGCCCGATGCACCAGCCGGGGCGGGGATGGCACCCCGGCTGAACGCCGGGGGAAGACGCGACAATCGCTCGAGCGTCAGCGCCCTCGGGCGCTCGTCGCTGTCGAGCCCCGCCACCGGAACGATCTCGGCGGCGAAGCGGCCCGCGGCCCGAGCCTCGCAAGCGCGCCGATGGGAACGCTCCGCATAGACGTCCTGCCGGTGCCGGCTGATGTCCCGCTGCACAGCGAGATCGTCTGCGGCATCGCCCATGTCGGGGTCGGGGAAGCCGGTGGGGGCGAACGGCGCCCTAGTGTAGCGCTGTGGCATGGCGCCGGGGGTGTCCGGCGGCCAGAACCGCCACGGCGCCGTGCTCGCCGATTCGGCACCGCCGGCCAGCGCGAGTGTAGTCCGGTGCTCCGTCACCGCCGCGAGACGGACGGACGCGGCGGCGAGCCGCACCGCCTCCAGACCCGACCCGCACTGCCGGTCCACGGTGACGGCTGGCGTGGCGACCGGTAGACCCGCCGCCAGCACGGCGGAGCGGGCGACGTTTCCGCCGGGGCCCAGGCAATTGCCGAGAACGAGTTCCGCGACCGGGAGATTCAGCGCGCTCGCGCGGCGAGCCGCTTCGGCGGCCACCGGCGCGGCCAGGTCCACGACCGGCACCGCGGACAGCGCATGGCCAGCCGTTCCAATCGCGGTGCGGCACGCCGCGACCAGCACGGGATCGGTTGGGGCCGGCGCGGACATGCCCATCACGGTAGCGCCGCCCGGATGGCGGTCCGCGTGACCGAGTGGGGGCCGCGGCCCGCGACGCTGTTCACGGAGCGCTCACGGCGCGGGGTGGAAGAGGGCGGCGAGGGCGGCGTGAGCGATCTTGCCGGATGGGGTGCGGGGGAGTGCGTCGACGACCAGGTACCTGCGCGGCCGGGCGGCGTGCGGCAGCAGCACCCGCGCGGCGGCGCGAATGTCCGCGAGGTCCGCCTCATCCGGGGCATGCTCCGCGGGCGGATCGACCAACTCGATCGCCACGGCGACCACCTGGCCCAGGCGGGGATGGTCGAGCCCAACCGCGCCGACGGCCCGCACGCGGGGGATCGTGCTGAGCGCCGCCTCGATATCCGCGGTGAGCACGGTGAACCCGCCGGTGGTGATCGCGCTGTCGGCGCGCCCGCGCACGATGAACCCTTGCGACGGATCACCGTTCGGCGCATCGACCACGTCGCCGACTGTCGCGAAGCCGTCCTCGTCGGTCCGTAGCGGCTCCATCGGCGGCGGTTCCAGCGCGTTCGCCCCGAGACGGCTTGTACGCTTTACCGCGCCCGCCTCCGCGGCTGTCGCCGCCAACTTCAGATACCCGAGGGCACGGTACGGCGACCGCGCCCAAATCACGCCCTCGTCATCGATGCGGACCTCTGCGCCGGGGAACGGCCGCAGCAGTGGATCCGGCCACCGCCGCGCCGCCACGAACGACAACTCGGCCGCTCCGTAGTACTCCGTGACCGACAGGCCGGCGGCGCCCGCGCGAGCGACCAGGTCCCCGGGCGCCGGTGCGCCGGCGACGATCACCCGCCGCAACCGCGGATAGTTGCTGCGAACACGAAGGATCCGATCCAGCACCGTCGGAACGCAGTGCGCCGCAGTCGCTGTCGACGGCTCGTCGGTCAGATGGGCCCCGATGCACAGGGTGTGCACGGCGGCATGGAGGTGCAGTGTGCTGTGTAGCGGTCCGGTCAGCAGCACGGTGTCCGCGGCGCTGACCTCGGCGAGATCCGCGAGCGGGTCGATGGACGCCGCCCAGGACGATGCGGTGCGGCAGATCGCGCGTGGACGCCGGGTGGTTCCGGAAGTCGTTGCGATGAGCCAGGTTTCGCCGGGAACGGCGGACGGGGGAGTGATCGGCCGTGCCGGGTCGGCCACTAGGACCGCGGTCCCGGACCGGGCTGCGGCCAGCGCGCAGGCCAATCCTTGCGGAAGCGTCATGGTCGACATGTCGACCGGGCGGCCGACCGGCACCGACCGGGTGAGCCGGGCCATCTCACGATACGTCCAGGTGCGGCCGCACCACGTTACCGCGGGCGCGTCAGCGTCGCCCGACAGTTGCAGCGCGGCAACGGGTCTCACGAGTCCTGGCAGACCTCGCGCGACGCGTCGGCGCGGCCCGCGATCCGGCGGCGCGGCGCGATCAGCCCGGGGTAGGCGCGGTGCACCTGCTTTGCCACGACCGCCGTCGCCACGACCTTGATCGCATCGCCCGGGACGTAGATCAGGTTGCCGACGAACGCGGCCCAGATCGGCGTGTGCGTGACGGCCGCCAGCCACGGCACGCCGACGGCGTAGATCGCGACCATGCCGCCGAAGAACGTGACCGCGATGCCCAGCCACAGCGGGTATCTCGGCAGGATCGCGCGGGTGCCGAGGCCCACCACGAGCGCGCCCAGCAGGAACCCCCATGCGTAGCCCGCGGATGGCTGGACCGTGAAGTAGGCGGGACCGCCCCGACCACCCGCCAGCAGCGGCAGACCCACGAACGTCAGCGTCTCGAACACGGCGACGGAGGCGAGGCCCTTCCACGGCCCGAGGATGGCGCCCGCCAGCATCACGCCCATCGTCTGCAATGTGATCGGCACGCCGGAACCGCCGATGTACAGCGTGCCCGGGACGCCCAGTGCCGCGATGAGCGCGGCAAAGACCGCGACCTGCGCCAGATCTCGCGCGGTCGCGCGGCTACGGTGATCTTTCACGGGGCCTCCCTCGGCGCAAACCTGTGGCGGGGCGAGAATACCGCTGTGCCCGAATCCCATCAGTCGCCCGGTGCGGTGCTCACACGGCATCAGATCAGCGCGTCGGATGGGACGCCGCTCTCGATCGTCGTCGCGACTCCGCCGCCGGCCGCGCGGCGCGCCGAGGGATTACCGCCGATCCTCGCCGTGCACGGGTTCGCGTCCAGCGCGGCTAGCGGGTGGGGCCGCACCGGGCACTTCGACGCACTGACGCGCGCCGGGCGCACCGTCGTCGCCCTGGACCTGCGCGGGCACGGCCGGTCCGGCAAACCACATCGCGCTGAGGCCTATGGGCTCGAGCAGGTGCTCGACGACATCCGCACTGTCGCAAGCGATATCGACCTCTTGACGTCGGATTCGGGTATGACGGGCATGACGAAGTCCCGTGCCTGGGCACCCTCCGCGACGATCGACGTCCTGGGCTATTCCCTCGGTGCGCGGCTGAGCTGGACGATCGCATCCCGGGGCCTTGTTCCGGTCCGACGGATGGTGCTGGGCGGCTTCGACGGCCGGCCGCTGTTCGAGGGAGTCGACGAGGAGCGACTGGACGCGCTCGCCGCCGGCGTACCCGGTAATGATCGAGTCGCGCTCCGCTTTCTCGTCGAGGGGCTTGCGGGGACGGGGGCGACAGCCGCCGAATCCGCGGTACCCGACGTTCCGACGCTGGTGGTGGCTGGTGACAAGGATGCGTTGGCCGCCCGGGCGGCGGAGTTCGCCGCTGGCTTGCCGCGCGGCGAGTTCCTGTCCGTCGCCGGACGCAATCACATCAATGCGGTGCCCTCGCAGACATTCCGGCGCGGCGCGGTCGCGTTCCTGGGCCGCTGAAGATTCACGCGAAGGCGCCGACGTCCGCAGCTGGCGCCTCGCCCACGAAGGCGAGGCAACTCCGTCATGACGAGCCACGCCCGCGAAGCCGTGGATGGTGCGATCAGCATCCGGCGCCGGGCCGACCGCCCATCCGCGCGACGCGCGCGAGATGCCGTCGGCGGCCACCCGCCGCGGTGGTTAGGCTGGATCAACGCGCCTTGCGGGGCCGGGCGGACTCGTCCTGCCGGTTCGAAGAAGTCCAGGAGGAGCCCATGACACTCCCGCACACCCACGTCGGCCGTGCCCTGATCGTGTCGGTGTCCGATCAGCTGATCCACGGCGACGACGACGCCGGCGCGGGAGCATTGGTCACCGAACTGCTCACCGAGGCCGGGTTCGCCGTTGACGGAACGGTCGCGGTCCCCTCCGACGAGACCGCCATCCGCAACGCCATCAACACGGCCGTGATCGGCGGCGTGGACCTCGTGGTCACCCTGGGCGGCACCGGCGTATCGCCGCGCGACGTGACACCGGACGTGACCGCCGACGTCATCGACCGTGACCTGCCGGGCATCGCGCAGGCGCTGCGCTGGTCCGGGATGGCGGCTGGGGTGACCGACGCGATTGTCTCGCGCGGGCTGGTCGGCGTGTCCGGATCGACCCTGATCGCGAACATCGCCTCGTCCCGCGCGGCGATCCGCGACGGGCTCGCCACGCTGATCCCGCTCGCGCGGCACGTGATCAGCGCGCTCTCCGATCCGGAAGCGTGACCGGGGAGCGCGCAGCGAGCATGACGCCGTCCGAGGGTTCGGCCCCGTCCGGACCGGTAAGCTCCGGGGGCACCTCCGGCGACAGACCCGTGAACCCACCCGATGCTGGATCCACCGAGCATCGGGAGCAGCAGGAACGGCGGGCCCGGGAGCGCCGCAAGCGCCGCGTTGACAAGGTGTTCGGCACGGTGCTGCCCGCCATCACCGACGACGAACGAGAGCCCGGCGAACGCGGCGGATTCTCCGCGGAGCATTACCGAGCGAACCGTCCGCCGCATCACGTCGGCCAGTGAGTCGTCTCACGAATCAACTCGGCCGGAGCGCCCGCGGATCAGCCGCGGTTCTGCGCCTTCAGCAGGTCCCGGATCTCGGTGAGCAGCTCGGCCTCGGTGGGCGCAGCTGGCTCCTCCTCCGGCGCACCGGCGCGCGCGGCGCGGCGCTGGTTGATCGCGTTCATCGGCACGACGAGCAGGAAGTAGATCAACGCTGCCGTCAGCACGAACACGATGACCGAGTTGATCAGGACGCCGATGTCGATGAACGTCGCCGCGTTCCCCGAAATAAGGTGGAAGCCGAAGCCCTGCGTCTGGCCCGGTGTGATGATGGCCAGGATGGGTTTGATGATGGCGGACACGAACGTGTTGACCAGCGTCGCGAACGCGGCGCCGATGACGAACGCGACGGCCAGCTCGACGATATTGCCGCGCAGCACGAAGTCCTTGAATCCCTTGAGCATGGACCTGTCCTTCCTTAAGGCGGGTGCCGCGCATGCCTATGGACCGAACCAGAACACCGGGCGGCACCGGCATTCTGGGCACGAGAGTATAACGTGCCCGATCGCTTCAGTGGAATCTGAGCGCGATCGCACCGGTGAGCCCGGCGGCCGCCACTGCGTCCGCTGCGGTGGACGGCACGGCGAAAACGACGATGCGGCCCCGATTCTGCGCGGAGAGTGTGCCGGTGGCAGCGTCCGCCACGGAGAGCACCACCGCGTCATCCGTCAACGACCGTGCCGCTGCGGTGCCGTCGCGCGGTACCGACACCATGGCGACGTGCATGCCCGGGCGCAGCAACTCGACCACATCGGCGTCGCCGAGGCGCGCCGGAACGGCGACCCGGCCGGGGCCGGCGCGAGGCCCCGCTTGGTCCAGAAGCCTGACGTCGGTGAGGATCTCACCGCGGCGCACGGGACTCGCCAGCATGCGACCGACGGTGTCGGCGGATGCGTGGACCGCCCCATCCGGCGGGTCGGGGATCCTCTCGGTGCGTAGATCGGAGGCAGCCAACACAGCACCGATATCCAGATCGCGCGCCGCGACGACGACGGCGGTGCCGTCGCCCGGGGACTCCGGCCGGATCGATGCGAAGCCGGCTGCAAGGAGCAACAGCACGACCGCCACGGTCCGACGCAAAGCGCGCACCCGCCGTCCGCCGCGGCGGTAGCGGCGCAGCGCGGTCAGCACTCGATCGGGCATGCGGCGCTGCAGATCGCGGGCATCGACGGCCGCAGGGCGAGACATGCCCGGAACGCTACGCAGCGGGCGCCGACCCGTGGGCACATCTCCTGATATGTGGACAACTGCCGCTGAGGGGGACAACCCGAGCGCGGCGGTCCGGAATCCGCGCGGTCAGAACGTCGTCATACTCGATGCTGCGACGGCAGACGCTCAGCCGGGCGGAGCGACCTAGCTGGCAGCCTTGGCCGGAGCGGACGATCCGCTGGACGCGCCGACCGGGACCTTCGCCGGCGCGGCCTTCGACGCCTTCCCGGAGCCGGGCTCTGTCGACCTATGCTCCGCCGACCCGTTCCCGGACGACCCGTTCGACTCGGCCTTGTGCTCGGCCGACAGGCTCGACTTGCTCGAGCCCGAGCGGGAATCCGTGCGATAGAACCCGCTGCCCTTGAAGACCACGCCGACCGATCCGTAGATCTTGCGAAGCTGCCCCGCGCACTGCGGGCAGGCCGTGAGCGCTGGGTCCGAAAACGCCTGGACCTGCTCGAACTCGTAGTCGCAATTCTTGCAGGCGTACTGGTAGGTGGGCACGTGTCCTCCTGGCGGCGCCGTGCGGCGCCAAGCTGCGATGGTTCTTCACGGCAGCGACCGCGCTCGGGATTGGCACTCGCACTGTCGGACTGCTAAGTCGATTTTGCTCCGTGCTCGTCGATTTTCGCAACATCGCGGCGACGGGTCATGTTCGGCGGTGTGCGGCCCGGTGCGTTGAGCGGCATCTGGCCCGGGATATGGCACAGCCCGAACTCCGGCGTCACGATGTCCGTCACCGGCACGTCGTGGGGCTCGCGCGGCAACTCGGCCACGATCTCCCCGTCGAAGAGCACGGCGATCACGCGCGCGTCCGATACTGATATGACGTTGTTCTCGGGCTCGGCTCCGTGTCGGAGCCTGCGCGGCGCGTGCGGCCCGGAGGGGTCGGGCGCTGCTGCGGGGCCGTCGGCCTCGCGCATCAGCGCGAGCGAGCGGTCGTAATGGCCGCCGCCTCGGCCTAGGCGGATCCCCGCGGAGTCGACGGCCAGCGCCGGCGTCAGCACGACATCGGCGCCGCGGATGGCCGCCGGCCCGAGGCGCGGTCCGGTCGGCTCCAGCAAGCCGAACGGCCCGGTCACGAAGGCCCCGCTCGCACCGGGCAGGCCGTCGTCGTCCGGCAGGCCGTCTCTGTCGACGACGCACCAGTCGAGCGGTTCGCCAGCCGTCGCGATCGGGGCGAGCACGCGGATCCCGGCATCGACGAGATCCGCCGCAAGCCGGGGCGGCAACGGCTCGCTCGGCAGCGGTAGGTAGATACACACCGTCAGCGGCGACGTCTGGCGAACCCGGACCGGCCGCTCACGGGCGAGGGTCGTCAACGCATCCAGGAGGTGCGTCGCGATCTGCGCACGCGCAACGATCCTCGCTGCCTCGGACCTGGCCCGACGCGCTTCCGCGAAGCGTCGGCGCAATTCGGCCTTGGCCGCGAACGTCGTCATACTCGGATCTTCCCAGCCTGCGCGGCCGATTGCCCGGCGGCGGTTCTGCGGACCTTGGGCGGGCGGGTCGGCGGCACCGATTTGCGCGGGTTTGCCGGCCGGTTTACCCGCTGGAGGCGGTGTCTACAGCTCACGCCGTGCACGACACGCTAGCGTTGGTGACCATGAGCCACTGCCACGTCCGGTCGGTGCCGCTGCGGGCGGACGGCCGTTGATGCGCTCCGTCACCGACCAGCTCGACCGGGTGCTGTCCGCCGCCCAGCCGCCCGCGCCGGTGCGCGTCGCGATCTCCGAGGCGCAAGGGCTGCTGTGCGCGCAGGAGGTGGTGGCCTCCTCGGCGCTGCCGGCCTTCGACCAGGCCGCCGTCGACGGGTACGCGGTGCGGTCCGTCGACGTGCACGCGGCGACCATCGCTTCGCCCGTCGTGCTGCCCGTAGTGGGTGAAGTTGCCGCGGGATCCCGTGCGGCACACCGGCTTCAGCCCCAGCAGGCGGTCTTCGTGGCGACCGGGGCGCCGCTGCCGACGATCGCCGATGCGGTGGTGCCGCGGGCCGCGGCGGATAGCAACGGTGCGCGCATCTCGGTGACCGCTCCGGTGGTATCGGGCGCGTACGTGCGGCGCACCGGGGAGGACGTTCAGCCCGGTGATGTGGCGGTGCGGTCCGGGGCGTTCATCGGTGCCGCGCAGGTCGGGCTGTTGGCGGCGGTGGGCATGGACAAGGTGCTCGTGCATCCGCGGCCGCGGCTGTCGATCATCTCGGTCGGCGACGAACTCGTCGACATCTCGCGCCAGCCGGGGCCGGGGCAGGTGTACGACGTCAACTCCTTCGCGCTGGCCGCGGCCGCGCGGGACGCCGGCGCCGAGGTGACGCGGGTCGGCATCGCGCCGTCCGACGCGCGCCGGCTGCACGAGCTGGTCGAGTCGCGGCTGCTGGTGTCCGAGGCACTGGTGATCGCCGGCGGCGCCGGTGGCTACGCCAGCGACGTCGTCTGCGAGGCGCTCGCCGATCTCGGCGCGATCGACACGACCAGGATCGCGATGCAGCCCGGCTCGACGCAGGGTTTCGGGCGGCTGGGCCCGGATCGGGTGCCGACGTTCCTGCTTCCGGCCAACCCGGTGTCCGCGCTCGTCGTGTTCGAGGTGATCGTGCGGCCGGCGCTGCGCACCATGCTCGGCCGACGCAACCCCTACCGCCGCACCGTGACCGCGCGCACGTTGGCGCCGATCTCCTCGCCGCCCGGCCGGCGGCAGTTCCTGCGCGGTCAGTTGATGCGGGACGACAACGAGGAGTACCTGGTGCACATCCTCGGCGGCGCTGGGGGAACGCATTTCCTGGCATCGCTCGCCGAGGCCAACTGTCTGGTGCTGATCGATGAGGACGTGACCGACGTTCCGATCGGAGCCGAAGTCGCGGTGTCGTTCCTGGCTCAGCGGGCCTGATTCCGGTATGGGCGCGGAGCGCGGATCGGCGTCATGGGCGTCCTGATCGGGCCCGTGTCGTCGCGGAATCCGCGGCACCCCGGCTGGCCCGCGGAATTAGGCCCGGTGCCATCGCGCGCGGGTGCGGTGCGGCTGCGGCCGCTGCGCCGGCATGACGGTGCGGCATGGCGGCGCCTGCGGCTGCGGGATCGGGAACTGATCGAGCGGTGGGACGCGACGAGCCCGCTGAGCTGGACCGAGCGTCATTCGCCCGCGGCATGGCGTGCGGCGCGTGCGGCGCTCATGTGGGCGGCCCGTCGCGGTACGTGCCTCCCGTTCGCCGTGATCGTCGATGACGAATTCGTCGGGCAGGTGACACTCGGGGGGATCCAGCGCGGGTCGCTGTGCGCGGGATGGGTCGGCTACTGGGTGTCGTCGGAGATGACGGGCCACGGCGTCGCGACGGCTGCGGTGGCATTGGCCGTGGCGCATGCACTCGGGCCGGTCGGGCTGCACCGCGTCGAGGCGACGATCGCGCCGGAGAACGCGGCGAGCCGGGCGGTGGTGGGGCACCTCGGGATGCGGGAGGAAGGGCTGCTGCGGCGGTACCTCGATATCGCGGGGGCGTGGCGGGATCACCTGCTGTACGCGATGACGGTCGAGGAGATGCCGGGGGGCGCGGACCCGGCGCGGGCGTTGGTGGATGCGTACCTGCGGCGGTTTGAAAGTGGGGGGTGTGGCTAACGCGTGGGCGTGTCCTACGGGGCATGTGTGACTGGAGTGGCTAGCGTGATCAGGCAGTAGCTCTGTGCCTTCGGCGCGGGGCGTTGGTTGCTCCGGGTTCTCTGGGTTCGGGGCCTTGATCCGGAAAGGGGCCGACATGCCGTCCTTGCCGACGTCGCTGATTCTGGTCGGCCTTGTCGTGGCGTGGCTCGTGGTGCTGGTGCCGATGGTGGCCAAGCGGCGCGAGCAGGTGCCCGAGAACCACGAGGACAGCGCGGGTTTCCGGGTTCTGGAACGCCGCGGGATGCGGGGGCGCCGACGTCCGGTGCTGAGCAGGACGGCGATGGTTCGGGGGGAAGGCGCTTCGGGCGTTCGGGATGACGGTTCTGATGACGCCTCTGATAAAGCTTCTGAGGGCGCCGCGGATGACTTAGCCGATGGCGCCGAGGATCTCGTTGCGGAGCGCGACGGCCTCGTGGTTGGCGCGGAGCCGACTGACGTCGATGGGGACGAGGTGCGACGCGCGGGCGGTGCTGTGATGGCGGATTCGGGTGCTGTCGACGCACGCGCCTCGGCCTCCCGAGCGATGCGCGCGGCTGAGACTGCTGACCTTGTCGACGATGCCGAAGATGCGGACGATACTGCCGGCGATGTGGACTTGGTACGCCGTGACGTCGCCCTCGACGGGCGCCGTGATCGAGCCGATCGGCGAGTGTTCGCGCGCGACGAGGTTTCGGCCGACGCGGACCGGGGAGGGTCGATGGGTCGTGCCGGCAATCTTGCGGCACGCGCGATGGTCGAGCCGGAGTCGCGTCGCTCGGGCCGCGTGCGCGACGCCGCCGACGATTGGGAGCAGGAACACGCAGTGCATTCGGGAGATGCGAAACCGTTGTGGCGCGGGGAATCGCGCGTAGGTGATCGCGCACCGGCGGTGGAACGGGAGCCTTCGGAGCGGGCACCGTATCGTGCCCCCGCCGAGAAGCGTGAGGCGGCCGAGGCTGTCGGCTATCGTCCCGTCCCCGTGCGGCCGGGTCGGGGTGGGTTCGACCCGCGTGCGGCTGAGAGGGCGCGCGCCTACCGGTTCCGTCAGCGTCGGCGCGTCGCGCTCGTTCTTGTCGCGCTGATGCTCGCCGGCGTGCCGGTGGGGCTGTTCGGGATCGGGTACGGCTGGATCGCCACAGTCGCCGCTGGTGTGTTGCTGGTGCTGTACTTGGCGTATCTGCGACGGCAGGTGCGGATCGAGGAGGCCATTCGGCAGCGCAGGGCCGCGCGCCTGGAGCGGGCGCGGCAGATCCGTCCGGGGTATCGGCCGAGCGTCGCCGAGCAAGTCTATGCGCATCGGACGGGCGAGATGCCTCGCGTCGGCGCGGATGTCGAATCCGATTATCTCGTGAGATCCCATGTGCGGCCGACAGTTCCGCCGTCGTCCTACCTGCGCGGCGAGCCGGTGGATCTCGAGGACAGCGATCCGGCGTTCGACGACCTCGAGTACTACCGCCCGGCGATGTCGCGCCGCCGCGCCGGCTGACCGCCCGCCGCGGTCGACCGGTGTGGTCATGCGACCGCGCTTCGATGAGGACATCGTCATAGTCGGTGGGCGTGACGGCGTGAACGGGCTGCTATCCTTGACGCTGGCGCGCGGCGGATCGCGGGCTCAAGGGGCTGTAGCGCAGTTGGTAGCGCGCTTCGTTCGCATCGAAGAGGTCAGGGGTTCGATTCCCCTCAGCTCCACCCAGTTTTCGCAGGTCACAGGCTCGCAGGACCACTCGTAGTTGATCTTGCTGGGGCCGTTGCCCACATATTGCCCACACTTTGCGGCGATGGGGACTGAGAATCGGGCCGATTTGTGACCCTTGCTGAAGATCATCCGGGTCGCTGCTCAAGCCTTTTTTCGAGGTGGCCGGAGGGCCTACGTGGCGTTCTTGCGACCTGCGGTCGGATCTGTGGGGTGCGTCTCGAGCCCCATCGTGGGGCTGCTCTTTTTGCTACGGAACGTAACCGGGCTGGGAGGTGGCAACCTCGCAGGATCCCGGTGCCGTCGGGCAATCAGGCTTTCTTCTTCTTCTGGGTGGCGGCGCGTTGCAGGGCCGCGGCTACTTGGTCGAGGTCGTCCGGGAACAGGTCGGCGTAGGTGTCCAGCGTCATCGCAGCGGACTTGTGCCCCAGCATGGTCTGGACGGCCTTGACATTGGCTCCCGCGCTGATGGCCAATGAGGCCGCTGTGTGGCGAAGATCGTGCGGGGTGATGCGCGGGAAGGTCGGGTCGCTTGCCTGGCAGCGTTTGACGGCGGGCAGGAAGTGTCGGGGGCGGAAGTCCGATACCCGCAGCGCCCCGCCCTTGGGGCCGGTGAAGATCAGGTCGTCGCGGGCCTTGTCCGCGCATTCGGTTGCGATGGCGTCGTCGAGGAATGGGGGGTAGGGCACGGAGCGGCGTTCGTGGTTTTTTGGGGTGGAGTAGACGAGGTCGCCGCGGACTTCGGCGACCGCGCGTCGCACGTCGATGCGGCGGCGGCCCTGTTGGATGGCGCCGACGCGTAGCGCGGCCATTTCGCCCCAGCGCAGCCCGGTGTAGGCGAGCAGTCGCACGATGGTGCCGTGGGTCGGCCGCGGAACGTATTTCGTGTAGCCGGTCTTGAAGGTGATCAGCTGCTGCGAGATTTCCGTCGCGAGGGCGGCGACCTGGGCGTGCGTGAGGTAGCCACGCTCGGCGTGTCCGCGCCGAGGTGGCTTGATGCCCTTGGTCGGGTCGCGGTTGAGCCTGCGGTCCTCGATCGCGTATTCGAGGATGCCGCGAAGCACTCGCAGCGCTACTTCGATGGTGGCCGGTCCGGTCCCGTTGTTCGACATGTCTGCGACCCACGCGCGCACTGCGGGAGTCGCGACACCTGAGACCGGGACTGTGGCCCAGCGAGGCGCGACATGGACGCGCCATCCGGTGTCCTGCTTCGCTCTGGTCGACGACTTGAGCCGAGCATGCGTCTCGGACCACGCCGCGTACATTTCGGCGACCGTCGTGCTGCCGGCAGTGTCGGACACGTAGTCGCCGCGGATCTTCGCGGACTCCACGGTCGCGGCGAAGGCTTCTGCCTCACGCTTGGTCCGAAACCCGCGCTTATCCGTCTGCTTGCCCTCCGGGTTGCGGTACCGCACCCGGTAGCGCACCTGTCCGCTACGTCGTACATACCGCTCGATCGTCGCCATCAGAAGTCGACCGGTCGTTCCGCGCCAGCGATGCGGCGCCCGTTGGCATCCGCCTTGGATTGCTCGCGCTTGGTGTGCGGGACAGCCGCGCCGAACACTGCGGCGCCGACGAGTGCGGTCGCGTCGTTCGAGCGGGGCACACGACGGGAACAGTGAGGGCGTTCGGTCATGGGTGGCTCGCGGCCTTCATATGGAGGTTCGTTTCGATCCACTCGTCGAGGTCTTGCGGCCGGTACCGGATGGCGCGACCGCTGACGCGCACGAATCGCGGCCCGCTACCGAGGTAGCGCAGCTGCGCGAGCGCGCCCTTGGTCATCGCGAGCAGATCCCCGGCCTGTGTGGGGGTGAGCAGTTGCTCCGTCATGACGTCACCGCCTTCTGCGTGATCGACAGCGCTTCTACCAATCAGTGGTGGCGCCCCTGCGCCGTTGGCGCAGCGGATGCGACGGTGCAGCGATCGTCGACCGAGCGCGGCGGTAGGGCGGTCCCAGGCCTATGGTCGGGTCGCGACGCCCTGCCGCGCGGCATGGACACTTAGGCCACCCGCCAGCGGAGGGACGGGCGTCGGTCAGCGTTCAAGCATCGGGCTCGGTAGCCGCGCGGAAGCCTCTCGGCTGCGTTCGTTGAGCCTGGCCTGTAGCGCGTGCGCGGATTGCTCGGCGCCCTCGTGCGTCAGTATCGCGGCCAGGACCGCATCCCGGCTGGAACTTGTTGGAGTGAAGGCGATGTGGGATTCTGCCTCGGCAGGGCTGTCGGTAGTGATGTAGGCGCGGTTGAATCTGGTCCCGCGGGTCAGCGCGACGTAGAACGCCTCGCGGGTCATCCGGTCGGTGGCGATGGTGTGCGTGGTGTCGACCGTCATTCCTTGACAACGGTGTGCGGTGACGGCGTAGCCGAGCTCGATGTGCTGCGAAACATACTCTGCGGGAAGCACTGTCATATGTGGTGCGTCATCCGCGCGGGCTCGAAGTGACCCGTCGCGGCGGACGGCGACGACGGTGAACGCGGTGCCGTTCTTGACGAATCCGCTGCTGTAGCGGCCGCACTCGTCGGGCCGAGCGTGCGGTTTGCTGCCGTCGCGTAGCCGCCGGTCGACGCGACGGCTGACGATGCGGTCGCCGACCCCTGCGGCGGTGCCGTCGTGCAAGGCGACGCCACCATCCCGAACGTGGCCGTCCGCGATCCGATCGGCCCGCGCCTTGAGGTTCAGCGCCCGCACGGTGGCGTTGTCGGCGGCCACCAGCAAACTGTTCAGCCCTTGATCGCGGTCGTCCTTCCAGGCGGCGTAGGCGGCGTCGATCATCGCCTCTGTGTCGCCGTCGCGCAGTCGGTCGTGCCGAGCATATGCGTCGATGGCGTGAGTATCGCCTCGGCGCAGTAGCAGCGATGCGTCGGCTTCCCAGGTGCGCACCCGGCCATCAGAGTCGCGGAAGCGGTGGATCGCCGCGAGCTGTGGTGTGTCGCAGCGCGTTTCGGTCAGCATCTGGAACGTGCCGCCGGCGCCGATCGCCGGGAGCTGCCGGTGATCGCCGACCAGCAGCAGCTTCGCCCTCGAGGTTTGCGCTTGCCGGGCCAGCGCGTTGATCGTGGTCAGATCTGCCATCCCTGATTCATCCAAGACCAGGAGCTGGCCCGGGCGCAGCGACCAACGGACGTACCGGGCCTTGGCGCGGTCGATGGCGCGCTCAATCCCGTCGACCTTGCGTCCCTCGGCGACCAGCTCGTCTCGACGCTGCTGCAGCTGGCTGATGCGCGCCGCCCGGCCGGGCTGCAGGTGTTGCTGCGCGAGCCATTGCGCGGTGTTCTCGGCAGCGATGTCGATCTCCGTGCCGAGCACCTCGGCGGCCACCGCCGACGTCGCCAGGCCGATCACCGAACCGGGCCCGTGCTGCGCCTCCCAGGTCGCCCGCAGGCCTGCCATGGTGGTGGTCTTACCGGTGCCGGCGGCACCGACCAGCACGTCACACACCCGCCCGGACGTGCACACGGAGATGACGGCGCCGGCCTGGTCCGGCTCCAGCCGGTAGCCGCGGCCAGGCAGTGCCGAACGCGTCACCTCCGCGGCGAGTCCGGCAGCAACGATCGGACCGGTGCGATCACCACTCGCGGTGAGCACCTGATCCTCGGCGGCCAGCACCTCAAGCGACGTGAACACCTCGGGCGCCGCATAGATCAAGCGCCCGGTCGTCGGATCCAACTCCAGGCGACTGGCTGCCAGGTCCGCCGCCTGTTCGACGGGGTTGAGCAGCACGCTGCGGTCCATCGCAGCACGCGAGACGCGCCCGCGAATCTCGAAAAGGCTTGCTGTGTCGGCGAATTGCAGATTGGCGGCGCCGATCTCCCGGCACGTCGCCGCGACCAGATTCCAGCGCGACCAAGTGGCACGCTTCGCTTCGACCTGGTCGAGCGCGGCCGCTGCGAGTCGCTCGATGACCGCATCGTCCACCGCCGGGGACGTCGTCATCCGCGGCGGCAGCAATGTGGCGGCGCGGGTGATGACCTCGCGCGCCCATGCGCGCGCGTCCGCGCCGAGAACTGTGGCGGCGCGGGCCGCCCAGCGCTCGGCGTATTCCGCCAGAGTGGATGCCCGTTTCGGGTTCCTGGCCGACAGCGTTGCCCGCTGGCGGATCCGCACCGCCTCCGGACCGGTCGGTTGCCGCCCGTGCGCGGCCACGAATGTGGCGATCGCCTCGTCCTTGGCCGCGGTGATCGCCGCCGAGCATTGCGAGAACTCCGTGATCAGATGATCCGGCACCGCGGCAAGCTCCCGACGCGGGTTACGGGCCCGGCCCCGTAGCCGGGTCTCCCACATCAAACCCAATGCGCGCGTGACATTGTCGGCCAGCAGCAAATCGTACGTGTCGGAATGCGCGACCGCCGCCGCATACAACAGCTGGCCGTCGAGCGTGCGCCAGCGTTCGTCCGCGACGGCCTGCACCCGGTTTGCGATCGTCACGTGCGTGTGCAGCTGCGGATCCCCGGCACGTGAGTCGTGATGATCGAACGCCGCCGCGATGATGCCCCGCACCGGCACCCGGGCGGCACCGTTCGTGCCGATCCGGGTGCGCGCAACATCCTGCTCGATCAGCCGCAGCGTCGCGGCGATGGCCACGTGATGGGCATCGACGATCGCCCGTTGCGTCACCGCGTCGGACAGAGCCCACAGCACCGACACCGACTTCGGCACCGAGAACGTCAGATCAAACCCGGCAACCGACGCGTGGCTCGGCCGCGCCTTCTCCGCTGCCTCGATCGCTGCGACACGACTCGCCCGCCCGACCTCCGACAGATTGTTAGGCAGCATTGCGACCTGAGCAGCGACCCTGTCGGCGGCCGACACCGCCTTGGCGTATTCACGGCCCAGCGGCGCGTCCGTGATGGGGTCATGGCCAGACCCGAACAGGCGGGCCATCTGCTCCTCGGTCACCCGCGACCCGACGCGGATCACGTTGCCACCCGGTAGACCGGCGATCCCGCTACCCAGCCACACGCCCGCCGGATAACCCGGATTCGTGTAGTACCGCGTCATCGCGTCGCGACTCAAATCCGGCGCATCCCCGCGCGCCGTGTGCCGCATCAGGTACACGTACCCCGACCCAGCTGACAGCTTCGCCACAGACATCACCACACCAAGACCTGGTGGCACCCCCGCGCCGCTAGCGGCATGACCCGCTGGCCCATCGAACTGCTCAACTGCAAAGCGGGGCCCTGCGTGAGGCTGATAAATCCTGCGGGGCTCTGGAACATGTTCTGGCAGCGGCGCGCCGAACGATGCGACACAGCAGCGGGGTTCAACTCGATCCGGGACGCATGCAAGGTCGTCGCGACCGAATTGTCGGTCTGCCTAGGCCGCTTCAGGTTACGACGTCATCGTCGGTGCGCGGGTCGAGGTGAATTCCCGCCAGCATGCAGCGCACCGATCCGCCGGCCATCTCGATCGTCGGCACATCGACGGCGATGATCCGGCAGCTCGCTTCGACCAACTCACGTTGCTCAGGGCGCAGCGCCCGCAGGCCCCGTCGCGACATCGCGAGGATGCGACCGGTCGGTGTCTGCAGTTCGATTGCGTTGCCGGCGAACTCACAGATTTGCCCGAAGTCGAGCTCGATGAGCCGTCGTCCGCCCGCCACGATCCGACGGGCGATCTCGGCCCTCCTCCGGGCGTCGGTGATCATGTCCAATCCCATGAGCGCAAAGTCGGTGGCAATGCACATCATGACGTTTGTGTGGTAAACGGGCCGCCCCCCTGGGTCATACGCGTCAAACGCCATCGGCTCGAACCCGAAATGGGTACAGAAGCGTTCGAGCGCGATCGGATTAGCACGCTGCGACCGCGCCACGTACGCGAGATGCGCGCTGTAGTCGAACACCATCGCGCCCGTGCCTTCGAGAAAGATGCCATCCTCCTCGAGGCCGGAATAGTCGATGACTTCCTGCACCCGATATTCCCGTTTGAACATCTCGATGATGTCGTATCGGCGCTCCGCGCGACGGTTGGGCGCATACATCGGATACATGGCAACCCGCCCACCAGCGTGCGTGGAGAACCAGTTGTTCGGAAACACACTGTCCGGCGTCGTGTCGCCGTCGTCCTCGTAGAGATGGACGCGCACGCCGGTGGCCCGAAGTGCATCAACGACGCCGCTGACCTCCGAGTAGGCGCTTGCGGCAACGTGTGTCGCGTCGTCCTCGCTGGCGTTCGACCGCTGAAACACGTTGTCCGCAGCGGTAACCGAATTCGTCCTGAAATGGTGCGGTCGGACCATCACGACGGCGGCCGGCGCCTGTGGAGACATGTCAGCCTACCGGGGCCGGAACCGGCAGCAGGCTGAAGAGATCCTTGGGGTCATCCGGCGCGGCGACCAGATCAATGTCGCGGGCGATGCCAGTCCCCTGGACAACGTCGTACACGTACCGCAACACCGAGAAGTCCTCGATGGCGAAGCCCACCGAATCGAAGACTGTCACTTGCGCTGCCGAGGACCGGCCCGCCGCCCGGCCGGCGACGACCTGCCACAGCTCGGTGACGGGGAAGTCGTCCGGCTTCTGTTGGATCTCGCCCTCGATCCGCGTCTGCGGGGTGAACTCGACGAAGACATCCGCGCGGTCCAGGATTGCGGGATCGAGTTCGGTCTTGCCCGGGCAATCGCCGCCGATCGCGTTAAGGTGCATGCCGGCGGACACCATGTCCGCGGTCAGGACGGTCGCATTGGCCTTATCGGCGGTACATGTCGTGATGATATCCGCCCCGGACATCGCTTGCGCCGCGCTGTCGGCGAGTATCACATCGAATCCGAAAGGTTCCAGGTTCCGCCTCACTTTGTCCATGGCACGGGCATCTGTGTCGTAGACGCGAAGACGATTCACGCCAGTCGTCTGCCGGATGCCGAGCGCCTGGAACTCCGCCTGGCTGCCGGCGCCAATCATCGCCATGACGACGGAATCCGGCCGGGCCAAGTACTTGGCTGCCATCGCCGACGTCGCGGCCGTCCGAAACGCGGTGAGCAGTGTCATCTCCGACACTAGGACGGGGTAGCCGTTGTGCACCGTCGCGAGTGCACCGAAGGCCGTGACCGTCTGGAAGCCGCGGGCCGGATTAAACGGATGGCCGTTGACGAACTTGAAGGCATAAAGCTCGGCGTCGCTCGCCGGCATGAGCTCGATGACACCGAACGGCGTATGGCTCGCCGGGCGCGCTACCTTGTCGAACCGCTCCCATCGCGCGTAGTCGGCTTCCACATAGGGGATCAGGCCCGTCAAGAACGCCTCGACGCCCTGTGCCGCCACCAATTTCCGAACACCGTCGACTCCGACGAACTGCACCATCAGACGAACCATCCTCCGTTGCGCGGGCGACTTTTAGTGTCTGTCATGGCGATACGCATGCACCAGACACAACCTGCATGACGTATGCGGGCACGTCGAGCATTTTGTTCCCCTCGTCTATACGATTCGCTCATGCATGTTCTCGACGACGTCGATCGACGCCTGGTTGCTGCACTCCGCATCGACGGCCGTGCGCCCGTCACCCAGTTGTCGCGGACGCTGGGCGTCTCGCGCATGACGGTCAATAACAGGCTCGGCCGACTGATCGATGCTGGCGTGATCGTTGGGTTCACGGTCCGGACTCGGGAGGGGTCCACCGCATCCGACGTCCACGCGGTCTCGCTCATTCAGGTGGAGGGTCGCGACACCGATCGCGTGATCGCGCAGCTGCGCGGCTTCACGGAGATCACGGCACTGCACACGACGAACGGCAACTGGGATCTTGTCGCGGAAATCCGGGTCGCCACGCTGGCCGACTTCGACGCAGTGCTGGGACGACTTCGTCGTGTGCCC
>JAFIHI010000246.1 GCA_017848755.1 Nakamurella sp.
GGGCGGCCGACGCCGGTCACGCGCACCCGAGCCGTGCCCGCGGTGAGCCGCACCTCCATATTGCGCGCGCTGAGCGGTACCAGCACCGTGGTTGAGATGGCCTGGTCCACGCCGAACTGCTGCATGCCGATGACGGAACCGCTCTTCCACGGCTTCACGATGAGGCTGCCGGCCGCCGTCGGGTGCACGACCTGGATGGTCAACAGTGCCGCCGTGGCGTTGCGCGGTACGCCGGCATTGCCGCCGACCTCGAGCGCGGTCGGATTGGTGGTGATCTTCGCCGTGCGCGAGTCGTAGACGATCCGGGGTGCCATCGCCGTCACCTGGTAGCCCGTCGTAGTGGACAGGTACCCCTGCGCGCTCACCACCACCCGCGCCTTGCCCGCGGTGAGCCGGAACTGGATGTTCATGGCCGAGAGCGGCACCACGACCGTGGTGGAGATGTATTGGCCCTTGCGGAACTGCTGCATCGACGTGTTGACGTTGCTCTTCCACGGCATCACGATGAGGCTGCCGTCCGCGGTCGGATCGATCACCTCGAAGTTCAGGATCGCCGCGGTCGCGTCGCGCGGCACGCCGGCGACACCACCAACGCCCAGCGCCACCGGGTTCGTGCCGACGATCGCCGTCCGCGAATCCCACACCACGCGCGGGTTGAGCGCGCTCGCGTAGGACGGTGGCGTGGTGAACGTCTGCACGAAGCTCGCGTCGATGTTGATCGTCACCCCGCCCCAGGTCTCCTGATGCCCGCCGGTGAATTGGTGGATGCGGTGGCCGGCCCAGGCGTCGGCCGGCAACGCCGTGTCATCCGCGGTCGGCACGCCGTTCCAGCGCGCGAACCAGACGGCGTCCGGTGACGCGTATCCGCCTGCTACGGTCCACAGCTGCGCCTGCCGGATCATCGACTCGGAACTCCCGTACAGCCCGGACAGCCATCCCTGCGAGTGCAGGGTCGCCGTCCACGCGTTGGTGAACGCCTTCACCGCGGCGGAACACGGACCGTCGGACGGGTTGTAGTACTCCATGTCGAAGTAGATCGGGACGCTCTGCCCGATGCCCAACGAGCGCATCTGCACGACGGCGTCCTTGGCGGCGGCCGCACCCTGGCCGGCCGCGGTCGATTCGGTGAGGCTCATGACCTTCGATCCGTACTTCGAGGCATTGCACGGGGCCTGCAGGCCCACATAGATCGGAACCAGGTTCCAGCCCATCCCGGTGACCGAGGCGACCCAGCTCGGAGTCAGATTCACCTGCGTCGGGCATCCGCGCGCTATGCCGCCGACATAGATCCCGACTGTGCGATAGGGCGAGGCCAACCATGCCGTCATATCCGACACCGAGGGCGCCTTGCAGGTGTCGAACATGTTGCCGCCCTTGGTGTTGATGGCGGTGGTGGCGGCGGAATTCGGCGCGGCCAGCGGGCCGACCGTGCGAGCCGGGTCGGCGGCTGTGCTATCCAGGGTCGACAGCCCACCGCCCATCGTCTGCTGATCCGCCGGCGGCGCGGCAGCCGCATCCATGACGGGCGTAGTCGCACGGGGGAGAGGCGTGGCTGCTCCTGGCGTGGCCGCTCCTGCGGCAGGGACCGCGATCACGAGTGCGAGGACGGACAGGAACGCGGTCACCAGCACGCGCGCGGTCGGTTTCATCAATGATCAATCTTTCGCAGCCGGAACAGGTGTGCCGACATGCGGACGCGGCACATGCCGAACGGTTCCCACGGTGCGTGACGCGACGCGGTGACGCTCCGCAGTCGACTCGTGGTTACTGTACCGCCCGGCGCTTGGGTCGCATTCTGCATCCCGACGTTCCGAGCACGTATCCCGGTGTGTCGCAGCGAATTTCGGCCGGAAGTGCACGACAAATGGGACAGCGCGGGCGAACTCGGTCAGCCCACACGCGACAGCCGTTGCGCACCAACGCCCGGCTGGCGGGAATCCACGCCGCACCCGCCGCCCGGCAAGTCCGGCGCCAGGCTGTGCCGCGCCCGCGCCATGTGACGGCGGGCGCCCTGGCACCCTGCGATAAGGTGAACGGCGAAGGTCTTCGCACCACGCGCTGGGGTCCCATGGTCAGGACGCGCGGGCTATCGCGAGCCCCGTTCTTCTATGCGACTTTTCGGTGTTCTCGGTGCGTGCAAGGAGCATCATGACGACAGCGACGGTGTACGGCTACCCGCGGCAGGGCGCTGGCAGGGAACTCAAGAAGGCGATCGAGGCCTACTGGAAGGGCGCTGTCGACGCGCCCGCGCTGCTGGAAACCGCGCGAAGCCTGCGCGGGTGGCGCCTGGCCGAACTCGCCGCGGCCGGCATCGACGAGGTGCCGGTCGGCGACTTCTCGCTCTACGACCACGTTCTCGACACGGCGTGGATGCTCGGCGCGATTCCGCAGCGTCACCGCGACGCCGTGCCGGACGGCGATACCGACCGCGGGCGGCTCGACCGGTATTTCGCGATGGCGCGCGGCACCGCCGCGGTCGAGCCGTTGGAGATGACGAAGTGGTTCGACACGAACTACCACTACCTGGTCCCCGAGATCGGGCCGGGCACGGAGTTCACTCTCGACGCGTCAAAGCTCCTCGCCGAACTCGCGGAGGCCCAGGGCAGGGGGCTGCGTGCGCGACCGGTGGTGCTCGGGCCCGTCAGCTTCCTGCTGCTCGCCAAGCCCGCCGGGCCCGGTAGGGCCGCCGGCCCCGCAGGCACTGCTGAACCCGCCGACGGCTTCGCGCCGATCGACCGGCTGACGGACATCCTGCCCCTGTATGCCGACCTCCTCGCCCAGCTGCGCGCCGCGGGCGCCGAGTGGGTCCAGTTGGACGAGCCATGCCTCGTCACGGACCAGCCGCAGGCGATTCTCGACGGTGTCGCGTCCGCGTACGCCGCGCTCACCGCGCCGAGCGACCGGCCCAAGATCCTCGTCGCTTCCTACTTCGACCGGCTCGGCGAGGCGCTGCCGGTGCTCGCTGCGAGCGCCGTCGAGGGCCTGGCCATGGACTTCGTCGGCCCGGCACGCGCCAACCTGGACGGGCTCGCCGCATCCGGCGGCATTCCCGGAAAGCGCCTGGTGGCGGGCGTGGTCGACGGTCACAACATCTGGGTGACGGACTTCGAGGCTGCGCTTGCGACGCTGGCGACTCTGCACGGCCTGGCCGGAGAACTCGACGTCTCCGCATCGTGTTCGCTGCTGCACGTTCCGCTGGACGTCGCCCTGGAAACCCGCCTCGACCCGCAGATCGCCGATTGGTTCGCGTTCGCGAAGCAGAAACTCGGCGAGATCGTCACCCTGCGTCGGGCCGTGACGGACGGACGCGAGGCGATCGCGGAAGAACTTGCCGACAACGTCCGCAGGTTGCGGAGCCGCCGCACCTCGCCGCTGGTTGTCGACCCCGCCGTCCGCGCGCGCCTGGCTGCATTCACCGACTCGGACTACCACCGCGACAATCCTTATGCGGCACGGCGTATCGCGCAGCAAGAGGTGCTGCATCTGCCGAAGCTGCCCACCACCACGATCGGATCGTTCCCGCAGACTACGGAGCTGCGTCATGCTCGCGCAGCGCTGCGCCGCGGCAGCATGACGCAGGCCGAGTACGACGAGGCCATGCGCCACGAGATCGACGCGGTGATCGCGGAGCAGGAGCGGCTCGGCCTGGACGTGCTCGTGCACGGCGAGCCCGAGCGCAACGACATGGTCCAGTATTTCGGCGAGCAACTCGCCGGTTTCGTCACGACGGAAGAGGGCTGGGTGCAGTCGTACGGCACCCGGTATGTGCGGCCGCCGATCATCGTTGGGGACGTCTCGCGGCCGAAACCGATGACGGTGCAGTGGATCTCGTATGCGCAGTCGCGCACGGCCAAGCCGGTCAAGGGCATGCTGACCGGGCCGGTCACCATGCTCGCGTGGTCGTTCGTGCGGGACGACCAACCGCTGGGAGACACCGCGAAGCAGGTGGCGCTCGCCCTGCGCGACGAGGTGGCGGACCTGGTGGCTGCGGGTACCTCGGTGATCCAGGTCGACGAGCCCGCGTTGCGGGAGACGCTGCCGCTGCGCGCGGACGGCCGCGCCGCGTATCTGCAGTGGGCCACCGGCGCTTTCCGGCTCGCCACCTCGGGGGTGGGTGATGCGACGCAGATCCACACGCACATGTGCTACGCAGAGTTCGGCGACGTACTGCCGGCGATCATCGACCTGGACGCCGACGTCATCAGCCTGGAGGCCGCGCGGTCGAAGATGGAGATCGTGCAGGAGCTTCGCCGCATGGGCTACCCGAACGAGATCGGGCCCGGCGTCTGGGATATCCACTCGCCGCGCGTCCCGGGCGTCGCCGAGATGACAGAGAAGCTCGCCATCGCCGCGGACATCTTCGGCGACCGGGTGTGGGCGAACCCGGACTGCGGGCTGAAGACCCGGGGGTATCCCGAGGTGAAAGCCAGCCTGCAGAATCTGGTGGCCGCAGCCGCCGCCGTGCGTAGCCGTTTATGATGCTGTTCGCCTCGCTCCGCTCGGCGAACCCCGGCGCGAAGCCTTACGCGAGTTCGGCGGCGAGGGCGCCCAGGAATGGGGTGCACCCGGCGTCCACGCGCACGGTCGCGAGCCCGTCGCCGCGGGTCGCGCCGCGGTTGACAATCACGATCGGGATGCCCTGCGCCGCAGCGCGTTTCACGAACCGCAGACCGCTCATCACGGTCAGCGAACTGCCGGCGACCAGCATCGCTTCCGCCCGGGCCACCGCATCGTAGCTCGCGCGGACCGTGTGTGCCGGCACGTTCTCGCCGAAGAACACCACGTCAGGCTTGAGCACGCCGCCGCAGATCACGCAGTCGGCCACCACGAACGAACCCGTGTCGCCGACCTCGGCGTCACCGTCCGGCCGCACGGCGGCTGCGTCATCCGGCCGCACGGCGGCTGCGTCATCCGGCCGCACGGCGGCTGTGCCGCGAACAGCGTCATACCCGAATCCGGGATTCAGGTCGGCGAGCCGCCGCTGCAACTCGGCCCGTGACGACCTCGCGCCGCAGCTCAAGCAGACGACGGTGTCCAACCGGCCGTGCAGGTCGATGACCGGTCTGCTACCGGCGGCCTGATGTAGCCCGTCGACGTTCTGCGTGATGATGGTTGTCCCCGACCGAGCGGCCTGCAGACGTGCCAGCGCGCCGTGCCCGCCGTTCGGCTCGGCGCGGCGCATGCGCTCCCACCCGAGATGGCTGCGCGCCCAATACCTTTGCCGCGCGGCAGGTCCGGAGCGGAACTGTGCGATCGTCATCGGCGTGTGCCGCGGCGAGTCGGGGCCGCGATAGTCGGGGATTCCCGAATCGGTCGAAATGCCGGCGCCGGTGAGGACGACCGTGCGCCGCCCGGCGAGCAGCGCCGCCGCCTCGGCCACGTCCTGGGCCGGCGCCTCCGCCGCACTTGCCGTACTCACAGCGTCGACGCTAGCGCGCACCCGGTACCGTCGGTCCCGTGAACGAAGCCGGAGCGAATCAGGGCCGTCTCGACGGTTCCGTGAGCGAGGCCGGAGGGAGGCTGCCGCGTCGCGACGGTTCCGTGAGCGAGGCCGGAGGGAGGCTGCCGCGTCGCGACGAAGTCGCAGCGGCGGCGAGCGGAGTGCCGAGCGAGCAATTCAACACAGCAGGCCCGGCGAGCGGTGTGCCGAGCGAGCAATTCAACACAGCAGGCCCGGCGAGCGGTGTGCCGAGCGAGCAATTCAACACAGCAGGCCCGGCGAGCGGAGCGCTGAGTGAACAATTCGGCACCGTGAACGAAGCCGGAGCGAATCAGGGCCGTCGCGATGGTTCCGTGAGCGAGGCCGGAGGGAGGCTGCCGCGTCGCGACGAAGTCGCAGCGGCGGCGAGCGGTGTGCCGAGCGAGCAATTCAACACAGCAGGCCCGATGAGCGGAGCGCTGAGTGAACAATTCGGCACAGGCGCGACCGTTCTGGTGGTGATGGGCGTGTCCGGCGTCGGGAAGACGACGATCGCGCGCTCTCTGGCGGCGCGGCTCGGTTGGGATTTCGCGGACGGCGACGAGTTCCACCCCCAGGCCAATATCGACAAGATGGCGTCCGGGCACCCGCTCACCGACGACGATCGATGGCCGTGGCTCCACGCGATCGCCGAGTGGATCGCCGAGCATGTATCAGCAGGTCGTGGCGCCGTGGTCGCCTGCTCGGCGCTCAAGCGCAGCTATCGCGACATCCTCCGGGGCCCCGGCGTCGTGTTCGTCTATCTGGCGGGGGATCGGGCGACGATAGCGCGCCGCATCGGTGGCCGGCATGGTCACTTCATGCCCGAATCGTTGCTCGACTCGCAACTCGCCGCACTCGAGCCGCCCGGACCGGACGAGTCCGCGATCGCTGTCGACATAGGGCCGGGCCCGTCGCAGATCGTTGACCAGGTCGTCCGGCAGCTGCGCTCGGCCCCCGGGGCTAGCCAGGTCACGCGGGGTTGACGCGGATGCCAGCCGCGATGTCCGCGGCCACCTCCACGGTGCGGCCGGAGCCGGTGATCGCGACATCGTCGCCGGCGGCTGCGAAGGTCACAGTGGCCCCCGGCAGGGCACCGACCGACTGGAGTAACGCCATCACATCCGGCTCGTTCTGCACCACCTCGATGATGCGCGCCACCACGAATCTGCCGCCGCGCCGGGCGGCCTCGTCGGCCGGAACGGCGCCGTCGTCGGCGACCGGCGAGGTGTCTGCCGGCAGGGCCGCATCCGCACCCGAACGAGGAGGGATCGGATTGCCGTAGGGGGAGGTGCGCGGGTGCCCGAGCAGTTCGGTGAGCCGGTGCTCGACGGCGTCGCTCATGACGTGCTCCCATCGGCACGCCTCGACGTGCACCTCGGCCCAATCGAGCCCGATCACGTCCAGCAGCAGCCGCTCGGCGAGCCGGTGCTTGCGCATCACCGAGGTCGCCCGCTCTCGGCCGGCATCGGTGAGCTCCAGATGCCGTTCGTCGGTGAGCAGCACGAGTCCGTCGCGCTCCATGCGGGCCACCGTTTGGCTCACGGTCGGGCCGCTCTGCCCCAGGCGCTCGGCGATCCGTGCGCGCAACGGAACGATGCCCTCCTCCTCGAGTTCGAAGATGGTCCGCAGATACATCTCCGTGGTGTCGATGAGGTCGTTCACCGCCGCGTCCCTCCCTAACGTTCAACGCAGTACCGTTCGGCGCAGTATCGTCCAGCACACTGCAGTCCGATGCTGTGCCGGTCGGAATCCCGTCGTCGTGTGCGCGGGCCAGAGATGGGCGCGGGCACCGTCGCTCGACGCCGATGCTACCGGCACTGCCCGCAACCGAGTCCAGGCCAACCCGATGCCGACCCGGCGCCGACAGGAGGTCGACGTGATGCTGACAGTATGGGGCTATGACCGAGGGCGAACAGTTCGGCACGGCGACGGCTGCCACGCGAATCGATGGTCCGCACATCGATTCCCCGGGCGGTCCGCCCGACGGTCCGTTGATCGAGCCGGCGGCTCTCGCGGCCGCCCTGGAGTCGGACACTCCGCCCGTGGTGCTCGACGTCCGCTGGTCGCTGGCCGGAACCGATCATGACGCCTTCCGTGCCGGGCACGTTCCGGGGGCGGTCTTCGTCGACCTCGATGCGGAGCTCACGGCGCCGCCAGGGATCGGCGGGCGCCACCCGCTGCCCGAGCCCGCGACACTCGACGGCCTGCTGCGGCGCGCCGGGATCGACGCGGCGAGGCCCGTGGTGGTGTGCGGGCAGTGTGACACGTCAGCCTGCGCCCGCGCCTGGTGGTTGCTGCGGTGGGCCGGGCACCGCAACGTGCGGGTTCTCGACGGAGGTTTCGAGGGCTGGCGGGCAGCCGGCCTGCCGGTGGCCGTGGGCGACGGCGCCGATCCCGGCGGCGGCACCGCGGTCGCGCGGCCCGGTTCGATGCCGACCGTCGACGCCGACGGAGCCGCGGCACTCGGCGCCACGGCGGGCTCGGTGTTGGTGGATGTGCGCGCGCCCGAGCGCTACCGCGGCGAGGTCGAGCCCATCGACCCGATCGCCGGCCACATCCCGGGCGCGGTGAATCTGCCGCTCGCCGCCATCCACGCGGCCGACGGCCGGCTGGCCGATCCGAGTGAGCTGCGCCGGGTCTTCGCCGCGGTCGGCGTGCATGACGCCGTCCCGGCCGCGGTTTCGTGCGGATCGGGCGTCAATGCGTGTGCTGCGATCCTGGCCGCGGAGGTCATCGGGCTGCACCTCGCCTTGTATCCGGGCTCGTACTCCGGCTGGTGCGCGCTGGGCCGCGCGGTCGAAGCGGGCTGAGCACGCGGCAGGACACAGACCGGATACGCTCGCAGCATGTCGCAGCCGCTGCTGATCTGGGACCCGGGCATGCTGCGCTACGACTTCGGTGATGCGCACCCTCTCCACCCCTTGCGGTGGGAACTGACCTGGCGGCTGGCCGCATCGCTCGGCGTCACCGCCGGGCTCGAACTGGTCGCACCGGAACCGGCCGATGACCGGGTGCTCGGCATGGTGCACTCCGCCGACTACATCGGTGCGGTGCGGCGAGCGTCGGCACCCGACTGGCACGGCAGTGTCGGTCACGGCTTGGGCACCGAGGATAACCCGGTGTTCCCCGGGATGCACGAGGCGGCCGCGCTGATCGCGGGGGGGTCCGTCGTCGCCGCCCGTGCCGTTGCACGGCGGGACGTCGATCGTGCCATCAACATCGCCGGTGGCCTGCACCATGCGATGGCGGACCATGCCTCGGGATTTTGCATCTACAACGACGCGGCCTTGGCGATTGCGACGCTGCTCGCCGAGGGAGTACACAAGGTCGCGTACGTCGATGTCGACGTGCACCACGGCGACGGGGTGCAACGCGCCTTCTACGACGATCCGCGGGTGCTCACGATCTCGCTCCACGAGACAC
>JAFIHI010000247.1 GCA_017848755.1 Nakamurella sp.
GGCACTCCTCGTTGACCCTCTACATTCAGCTCTACCTATCCGGCTACGGCCTGGAACTCGCCGACCTCGAGGCGCTGCGGACGTGGGGGTCGCTCACGCCGGGCCACCCCGAGCACGGGCACACCCGCGGGGTCGAGATCACGACAGGCCCGCTGGGCCAAGGACTCTCGTCGGCGGTCGGCATGGCCATGGCGTCGCGGCGGGAGCGCGGCCTGTTCGACCCGGATGCGCCGGCCGGCGCCTCCCCCTTCGACCACTACATCTACGTGATCGCCTCCGACGGCGATATCGAGGAGGGCGTCACGTCGGAGGCGTCGTCGATCGCCGGCCGCCAGCAACTCGGCAACCTGATCGTGTTCTACGATGACAACCAGATCTCGATCGAGGACGACACGACGATCGCGCTGTCCGAGGACGTGCCGAAGCGTTACGAGGCGTACGGATGGCACGTCCAGCGGGTCGAGGGCGGCGAGAACGTCTCGGACATCCTGGCCGCGATCGACCGCGCCCGGGCCGTCACGGACAAGCCCTCGTTCATCGCGATCAAGAGCGTGATCGGTTATCCCGCACCGGATCTGATGAACACCGGCAAGATCCACGGTGCCGCGCTCGGCGCGGACGAGGTGGCGGCTGTGAAGCGTGCGCTGGGCTTCGATCCGGACAAGAGCTTCGTCGTCGATGACGCCGTCCTCGAACATGCCCGCGCGGTCCGCGGCCGGGGTGCGGCGGCACATGCCGCGTGGCAGCAGGACTTCGACGCGTGGGCCGCGCGCGAACCTGAGCGCAAGATGCTCTTCGACCGACTGTGGCGCCGGGAGCTACCGGCTGGCTGGTCCGACGTGCTGCCGCATTTCGACGCGGACGCCAAGGGCGTGGCGACCCGGGCAGCCTCTGGGAAGGTGCTGTCGGCGCTCGCGCCGGTGCTGCCCGAGTTGTGGGGCGGCTCGGCCGATCTCGCCGGATCGAACAACACCACCATGGCCGGTGCCGACTCGTTCGGTCCGATCGGCGCCACCACCAAGGAGTGGAACGCGCACCCCTACGGCCGTACGCTGCATTTCGGCATCCGCGAGCACGCGATGGGCGCCATCCTCACTGGCATCGCACTGCACGGGCCGACCCGGCCGTACGGTGGGACGTTCCTCGTGTTCTCCGATTACATGCGCGGAGCGGTCCGGCTCGCCTCGGTGATGAAGGCACCCGTGACGTACGTGTGGACACACGACTCCATCGGTCTGGGCGAGGACGGGCCGACGCATCAACCGGTGGAGCATCTCGCCGCGCTTCGTGCGATCCCTGGCCTGTCGGTCGTGCGGCCTGCCGACGCGAACGAGACCGCGTTCGCATGGAAGGCGATCCTGGAACGTCAGGCGATCTGGGCGTCCGGACCGGTCGGCCTGGCACTGACCCGCCAGAACGTGCCCGTGCTGGCCGGCACGTCCGCGGAGGGCGTGGCCCGCGGCGGATACGTGCTCGCGGGCGACGAACGCGTCCCGGATGTGATCTTCATCGCGACCGGATCCGAGGTGCAGATCGCGTTGGCCGCGCGCGAACAGCTTGCAGCAGAAGGGGTTTCGGCGCGCGTGGTCTCCATGCCCTGCGTCGAGTGGTTCGCCGAGCAGGACGCGGCCTACCGCGAGTCGGTGCTGCCGGCCGGCGTCACGGCCCGCGTCTCGATCGAGGCGGGCATCGCCCAGCCCTGGTGGCAATGGATCGGATCGGCCGGACGTCCCGTGTCACTCGAACACTTCGGCGCCTCGGCGGACTACCAGACGCTGTTCCAGGAGTTCGGCATCACGGCCGAGGCGGCGGTGGCCGCCGCCAGGGAATCGATCAAGGAATCAATGGGGGCCGACGGGCGCTGAGGCGGGCGGATGCCGGTCGCGGGCACCACGTCGGCGGCACGGCACACCACGGAACATCGTCATACCCGACGGCATAGCTGTGAAGGAGTGGATCTTCGATGAGCGACGCACTGGGTGATCTGACGAGGGCGGGCGTATCGCTGTGGCTGGACGACCTGTCGCGGGAGCGGCTCCGGACGGGGAACCTCGCCGATCTGATCGCGCACCGGCACGTCACCGGGGTCACCAGCAACCCGACGATCTTCGCCGGCGCGCTCGGCGACGGATCGGAGTATGCGGCGAAGGTCGCCGATCTCGCGGCCCGCGGGGCAGCTTCGGCGGACGCGGCCAGGGCGCTGATGACGGACGACGTGCGCGATGCCTGCGACCTCTTCGCAGCCACGTTCGCCGCGACCGACGGTATCGACGGCCGGGTGTCGCTCGAGGTCGAGCCGAGCTTGGCACATGACACGGCGGGCACGGTGGCGCAGGCACGGGAACTCGCGAAGATCGTCGGTCGGCCGAACCTGTACATCAAGATTCCGGCGACGGCCGAGGGCATTCCGGCGATCGCCGACACGCTGGCCGAGGGCATCAACGTGAACGTGACGCTGATCTTCTCGCTGGCCCGGTACGAGCAGGTGATGGGCGCCTTCTTCGAGGGCCTGGAGCGGGCAAGGGACAACGGGCACGATCTGCATGCGCTCACGTCGGTGGCGTCGTTCTTCGTGTCCCGCGTCGATGTGGAGGTCGACAAGCGGCTCGACGCGATCGGCGGTGCGGCGGCCGCGGCGCTGCGGGGCAAGGCTGCGATCGCCAACGCGCGGCTCGCGTATCAGTTGTTCGAGGAGAAGTTCGCGTCCGATCGGTGGAAGGCGCTGGCGGCGGCGGGCGCGCGAGTGCAACGGCCGCTGTGGGCCTCCACCGGGGTGAAGGATCCGAGCTACGACGACACTCGTTACGTGGTGGAGCTTGTCGCGCCGGACACCGTCAACACGGCACCGGAGAAGACCATCGACGCGGTCGTGGACCACGGCGTGATCCGCGGCGACACGGTGCGCGGTACCTATGCGGAGTCCCGCACGGTGTTCGACGATCTCGCGGCGCTGGGTATCGACCTGCCCGACGTATTCGACACGCTGGAGCGGGAGGGCGTCGAGAAGTTCGACGCCTCGTGGGCGCGGCTGATCGCGACCGTGCAGTCCGAGCTCGACAAGGCCGCCGCTTCGAGTGGGAAGTGAACACGGGTATGACGACCGAACTCGTTCAGGGCGCACCCCTCACGGTGGTGACGCACACCCGGGATCGGGCTGCGCTCGACGCCGCCGTCGCTGACTTGGTCGCGGCCCGTGTCGCGTCGAAGATCACTGCTCAGGACCCGACGCTGTGGGGCGCCGACGCCGAGCACGAGGCGTCGATCCGGCTGTCCTGGGTCGGGCTGGCACAGTCGTCCAGGCCGCTGGTGCCGCGCATCGAGAAGCTTCGCGCGGAGCTCGCGGGCGAGGGTATCGACCGGGTGGTGCTCGCGGGGATGGGCGGATCTTCGCTTGCGCCGGAGGTGATCGCGGCCACGGTCGGCGTCGAGCTGGTCGCGCTGGACACGACGGACGCGGGCCAGGTGCGGGCCGCGCTCGTGGACCTGCCCCGCACTGTGCTCGTCGTCTCGTCGAAGTCGGGCAGCACCGTGGAGACCGACTCACACCGGCGGATCTTCGAAAAGGCCTTCCACGACGCAGGTCTCGACCCACGCCGGCACATCGTCGTCGTCACCGACCCGGGCTCGCCGCTCACCGCGATTGCCGCGGAGGCAGGCTACCGCGCCGTCTTCGAGGCCGATCCGCACGTCGGCGGGCGATACTCGGCGCTCACCGCCTTCGGCCTGGTGCCGGCGGGTCTGGCGGGGATCGATCTCACTCACCTACTCGACGAGGCGGCGGCGGTGGCGCCGCTGCTCGCCGCGGACGATGCCGGCAACCCGGCGCTGCGGCTCGGCGCGCTGCTGGGGTTGGCGCACAACGCGGGCGCCGAGAAGGTGGTGCTCGCCGACAACGGCAGCGGCATAGCCGGTTTCGGTGACTGGGCCGAGCAACTCATTGCCGAGTCCACCGGCAAGCTCGGCAAGGGCCTGCTGCCGGTGGTGGTGGAATCCGTCGATGCGCCCGGCTGCGTCGATGCGGGGGCCGACGCGATCACGGTGTATCTGGGCGACGATATCCCCGGACAGCGCGCGGCGTCCGGTTACGGCGCGGCCGTCGCCGGAACGCTCGGCGCGCTGATGCTCACCTGGGAGTACGCCATCGCGGTGGCCGGACGCATTATCGGCATCAACCCGTTCGACCAGCCCGATGTGGAATCGGCCAAGGCCGCGGCCCGGAGCCTGCTTGATTCCCCGACGGCTGGCGACAATCCGGTGGCCGGCCTCGCCTATGCGACGTTCGATGGCGTGACCGCCGAAGGCGCGAACAGCGTCATCAACGGTGCTTCGGCACTGCGTGACGTGCTCGATCGTTTTCTGGCGCTGGCACCGGCAGCCGGATACGTCGCGGTGCAGGCATACCTGGATCGGCTCACCGACGATGCCGCGCGGCTGCGGGCCATCGTGGCACGGAAGACGGGTCTGCAGACCACGTTCGGGTGGGGACCGCGCTTTTTGCATTCGACCGGCCAGTACCACAAGGGCGGCCACCCCAACGGCATCTTCCTGCAGATCCTCGGGGCCGTGAGCGAGGCCGGAGGGAGGCAGGCCCGTCGCGACGATTCCGCGAGCGACGCCGGAGGGAGACTGCCGCGTCGCGACGAAGTCGCAGCGGCGGCGAGCGGAGCGCGGAGCGAACAATCCGACGCAGCAGGGCCGCCGAGCGGAGCGCCGAGCGAACAATCCAGCACAGTGGCCGAGGATCTGGCTGTGCCGGACCGGCCGTACACGTTGGGGCAGTTGCAGTCTGCGCAAGCCGGCGGCGATGCCCAGGTGCTGCGGGACCACGGCCGACCGGTGCTCACCCTGCATCTCGCCGACCGTGCGGCGGGGTTGGACGCGATCGCGGCGGCCCTGTCGTGATGCGCTCGTGACGCAGTCGCGAACGGCTCGCCGCCACCATCGACACGTGAGGAAGACAAAGACCGCATGAAGGCAGCTTCTTCTCAGGTGTCGCACGGAGGCAGCAGCCACGGCACGCGGCCGCGAACCTCCGGTTCCGTCAATGGTTCTGTCAGTGGCTCTGTCAGTGTCTCTGTCAACGGCTTCGCAGATCGTTTCGGGGACGCCGAGGCGGTGAGCAACCCTCTGCGCGACCCGCGGGACAAGAGACTGCCCCGCATCGCCGGGCCGTCCAGTGTGGTCATCTTCGGTGTCACCGGCGACCTGTCGCGCAAGAAGCTGATGCCGGCGATCTACGACCTGGCGAATCGTGGCCTGTTGCCGCCGGGGTTCGGGCTGGTCGGCTTCGCCCGCCGGGAATGGGAACGGGAGGATTTCGAGCAGGTCGTCCATGACGCCGTCCGGGAATATGCGCGCACCCCGTTCCGCGAGGAGGTCTGGCAACACCTCGCGGAAGGGTTCCGTTTCGTCCAGGGCCGTTTCGACGACGACTCCGCGTTCGACGAGCTGGCCGGAACCCTCGACGAACTCGACGCGGTCCGCGGCACCGGTGGCAACCACGCGTTCTACTTCTCTATCCCGCCGAAGGCGTTTCCCGTTGTGCTGCAACAACTCGCGCGGGCGGGCATCTCGACCGGCCGCGAGAACCAGTGGCGGCGCGTCGTCATCGAGAAGCCGTTCGGCAGCGACCTGGCCACCGCGCGCGAGCTCAACGACCTGGTCGGCGCGGTCTTCCCGCGGGAGAGCGTGTTCCGGATCGACCACTACCTGGGCAAGGAGACGGTGCAGAACCTGCTGGCGCTGCGGTTCGCCAACCAGCTGTTCGAGCCGATCTGGAATGCGCACTACGTCGACCATGTGCAGATCACGATGGCCGAGGACATCGGGATCGGCGGCCGCGCCGGGTATTACGACGGCATCGGCGCGGCGCGAGACGTGATCCAGAACCACCTGCTGCAGCTTCTCGCACTGACCGCGATGGAGGAACCAGTCTCGTTCGACCCGCGCGATCTGCGGATCGAGAAGACGAAGGTTCTCTCCGCGGTGCAACTCCCGGACGACCTCACCCTCACGACCGCACGCGGCCAGTACACGGCCGGCTGGCAGGGCGGCACCAAGGTCGCCGGCTACATCGAGGAGGACGGCATCCCGGCCGACTCGACCACCGAGACATACGCCGCTGTCAAACTCCTGGTCGATACCCGGCGCTGGGCCGGGGTTCCGTTCTACCTGCGGGCGGGCAAGCGGCTGGGGCGGCGAGTGACCGAGATCGCGGTCGTGTTCAAGCGGGCACCGCGACTGCCGTTCGCGCGAACC
>JAFIHI010000248.1 GCA_017848755.1 Nakamurella sp.
CGTCGGCGCGCCGGGCTGCAGCGCGGGCCGTGCGCCGCGGGCCGACGACGGTGCGGCCATCGCGTCGGGGCGCCCGGCGGCAACCCGGCCTGAGGGGGCCCGACCGGCCCGGACGGGCTGTGGCGCACGGGCAGCGTCATACCCGCGGTTCGTATCGGGGCGTGGCAACGTCCCGACCTCGGCGGGCGGGATCGGCGCTGGCACCTGCACGGCCGCCGGGGCCGTGTCGCGCCTCGGTATCGCGGCCAGTGCATCACCGAACGTCTCGGGCACCCAGCGGGACGGCGCCGGGTCGGACGTGCCGTCGACGCCGGTCAGCGCATCGGTGAAGAACACCTCGGTCACGGGGGAATCCTCACGAAGCCGGGCCATGCCATAGATCGTATGCTGACAGACCGACCGAGCCCGCCCCGCGCGCCGCGGCCAGCGGGCGTCGAGTGGGAGTGCTGCAGAGTCACCGGGCCGCAAAACTCTGCAGGATTCCCCGTCAACGAGAAGCCGGGCCTCGACACCGCCGGGCAGCTACTTCTTCGCCCCGGCCTTCGAGGGGGTCTTCCGTCGCGTCGCCGTACCCGTCTTGGAGCCCGCACCCGTCGCGGCCTTCCGCCGGCCGCGCGTCGGAGCCGGGCCCTTCGCGCGCTTCTCGGCGAGCAGTTCCGCGGCGCGCTCGTCGGTCAGGTCCTCGACGCTGTCGGACTTGCGCAGCGAGGCGTTCGTCTCCCCGTCGGTGACGTACGGGCCGAACCGCCCCTCCTTGACGACCATCGGCTTGCCCGAGTTGGGGTCCGTGCCCAGCTGTTTGAGCGGCGGCGCCGCCGCGGCCCGACCCCGCGTCTTCGGCTGCGCATACAGCGCCAGCGCCTCGTCGAGCGTCACGGTGAACAGCGAATCCTCACTTGGCAGCGAGCGAGAATCGTTGCTCTTCTTCAGGTATGGGCCGTACCGGCCGTTCTGCGCGGTGATCTCCGCGCCGGACTCCGGATCGACACCCACCACCCGGGGCAGGTTAAGCAACCGCAGCGCCTCGTCGAGCGTGATCGCCTGGAGGCTCATCGACTTGAACAGCGACGCGGTACGGGGTTTCACGGCGTTCTTACCGGTTTTCGGGGTGCCCTCCGGGAGCACCTCCGTGACATACGGCCCGTAGCGCCCGTCCTTCGCGACGATGGTGCGCCCGGTTGCCGGATCGACGCCTAGTTCCCGGTCGCCGGCCGCGGCCTGCCCGAACAGCTGCTCGACCACCTCGGGGGTCAGCTCGTCGGGAGGCAGGTCGTCCGGCAGGTTGGCGCGCTCCGTCGCGGCAGCATCGCCCGCCGTATCGCCCCCCGCGTCGCCCCCTGCGGCGTCGCCGGCAGTCGCGTCACCTGCCGCAGCGTCGCCCGGCGCGAGCGTGGGGCGCTCCAGATAGGGCCCGAACCGGCCGACCCGCACCACCACGGTCCGCCCGGCCGAGTCCTTCAGCAGCGGCAGCGAGTTCACCTCGCGTGCGTCGATGGTGTCCATCTGGTCGGCAACCAGGTGCTTCAGCCCGCCGGACCGCCCGACCGACCCCTTCGGCCCGACGTCGCCGCCGAAGTAGAAGCCCGACAACCAGTCGGTCCGGTGCAGCCGACCGGCCGCGATCCCGTCGAGCTCGTCCTCCATCGCCGCCGTGAAGTCGTAGTCCACCAACCGCGGGAAGTAGCGTTCCAGGAGCCCGATCACCGCGAAGGCCACCCAGGACGGCACCAGCGCTGTGCCGCGCCGCCACACGTACCCGCGGTCGGTGATGGTGCGGATGATCGACGCGTAGGTCGACGGCCGGCCGATGCCCATCTCCTCGAGCGCCTTGACCAGGCTCGGCTCGGTATACCGCGCGGGCGGTTTGGTCGTGTGCCCGTCGGGAGTGGCGCCGTCGACGCGGAGCGTCTGGCCCTCGGCGAGCGGCGGCAGCTTCGCCGGCGCCCCCGAGGTCGCCGTCCCCGAGGCTCCGGCTGCCCCGGAACCCGCGCGGCCGGGCAGTTCGTCATCTTCGTGGCCACCTCGCCTCGATCCGCCGGCCGCCGACCCAGCGGAACGACCAGCGTAACCGGCGCTCGCGTCGGAATCGGCATCGTCCGGCGTGTCGTCATAGGCCCGCTGGTAGCCGGGGAAGGTGATCGTCTGGCCGGAGGCGGAGAACACCAGCTCGCGGATCGCGCCGGCGGCCCCCGCAGTCGCAACGTTCACTGCGATGCGGGCCGTCACGGATCGGCCGCGCGCATCGGCCATCTGCGAGGCGATGGTGCGCTTCCAGATCAATTCGTAGAGCCGGAACTCGTCCCCGGACAGCTCGCCCGCCACCTGCCCGGGCGTGCGGAACTGGTCGCCGGCGGGCCGGATCGCCTCGTGCGCCTCCTGCGCGTTCTTCACCTTGCGGGTGTAGTGCCGCGGCGCGTCCGGGACGTACTCGGGCCCGTACAGTTCGCGGGCCTGGGCGCGCGCGGAATCCAGCGCGGTCTGCGACAGCGTCGTCGAGTCGGTGCGCATATACGTGATGTAGCCGCCCTCGTAGAGCCGCTGCGCGGTGCGCATGGTCCGCTCCGACGAGAAGTGCAGCCTGTAGCCGGCCTCCTGCTGCAGGGTCGACGTCATGAACGGCGGCGCGGGCCGCTTGGTGAAGGGTTTGTCCTCCACGGAGGTGACGGTGGCCGCGGCGCCGGGGAGCGCGGCGGCGAACGCGCGGGCGGTCGGCTCGTCGAGCTGTAGCACGGCGACACCGGTCTTGACGGCCCCGGTGGCGGGGTCGAAGTCCTTGCCGGTGGCCAGACGGGTGCCGTCTACGCTGGCGAGCGATCCGGTGAACGCGCCGGACGCGTCGCCCGAGTTGTCCGTCGCCGCGAAGACGGCGTCGATGCCCCAGTAGGTGCCGGACACGAACGCCATGCGCGCGCGCTCACGTTCGACGATGATGCGGGTCGCCACGGACTGCACCCGCCCCGCGGACAGCCGCGGCATCACCTTCTTCCACAGCACCGGCGAGACCTCGTAGCCGTAGAGCCGGTCGAGGATGCGGCGGGTCTCCTGCGCGTCGACGAGGTTGTCGTCCAGCTCGCGCGGGTGCTGGACGGCGGCCCGGATCGCACCGGGGGTGATCTCGTGGAACACCATGCGCTTGACCGGGACCCTGGGGCTGAGCGTCTGCAGCAGGTGCCAGGCGATCGCCTCCCCCTCCCGGTCCTCATCGGTGGCCAGGAACAGTTCGTCGGCGCCCTTGAGCAGGTCCTTGAGCTTGGCGACCTGTTGCTTCTTGTCCGGCGGGATCACGTACAGCGGCTCGAACCCGTCGTCGACGTTGACGCCGAGCCGGGCCCACGGTTCGCCCTTGTACTGCGCCGGGACGTCCGCGGCGCCACGCGGCAGGTCTCGGATGTGCCCGACCGATGATTCGACCACATACCCATCGCCCAGGTAGCCGGCGATGGTGCGCGCCTTGTGCGGCGACTCCACCACCACCAGCTTCGTGCCGGATCGCGGTCCGGTTTTCGTTTGAGGCATGGGCTTTTCACATACTCCTTGGTTCCATCGTGGTTCCGTCCGTTGCGTCGTCACGGTCCGTCACAACCGTCTATGACGTCTATGACGCTGTTCGGCGCAAAGCTTCCGACCGATCCGCCGCACGATCACGGCGCCGGTCGCCGGACACACCCATCGCTCGCCGCGGGCCTGGTCCGCGATGAGGGCGTCCGGTGCAGGATGCCAGATCCTGCCCGCCCGCCGCAGGGTACCCCGCCGACGTGCGTCGGTGGTGTGCGTGGCCGTGTGCGCGAACCTCGCGCGTCGGGCCTGGCGCGTCGGCTCTTGCGCTTCCTTAGCGGGGCGACGCCGGCCAAACGCCGCCCGGCACGCCGGGCGGCGGATCACCGATCATCTCGGCCAGGCGCGCGGCACGCCTGCGGCCGGTCAGTCGGACCGCCGGCCACCCGGACTGTACCCCCGTCACCGAACCGGCCAGCCCGGCGCGGGCGAGCGCTGCGGCCAACGCGGAATGCATCCCGGCGGCGTGCGGGTCCAGGCCGAGCAGGTAGCCCTGCGCGTCTGGGCGGCCGGCCGCGAGCAGCCAGACCCTGAGCAGGCCTGCATCGATCACGAGATCCGGCGGGGCCGCCTTGACCGCGCCGCGTGTCCATGTGGCGGTCAGCGCGTCGAGCTTCGCGGACCGCTCCGTGCGCAGCAGCACCGCCCCGTCGGTCCGGTCGCGCACGGCCTCGGCAATCAGGTCCCGCGCCGCGCACTCACGGACCAACGAGTCGGCCCGCCACGCGTCCGCCAGCAGGATCGAGATCCGTGAGCCCTGCGGCCCCGCGACCATCTGCCCGTGCGCCGCGAGCAGCCCGCCCAGGTCGAGAAGTGCCGGCGGCAGCAGATCCGCGGAGAACAGCGACGGTTGCGTCACGGCTCGCCACGGTACCGGATCACGCCGACGACCGTATGCGGCCGAGCGTTCCCGGCGCCCAGTCGCTCACCTGCTCGGCCGACGACGCTCAGCTGGTGGGCGACGCGGACTGCGCGAAGGAGTACAGCGGAGCGCAGGCCGGCAACTTCTTCATGGCGTCTTGGATCTTGGGGTCGAGGTCGTACTTGTCGAACGACAGCCCGTCCATACCAGAGGTCAACGACGAATCGAGCGAGCTCATCGCCTGCTGCAGCTGCTCCATGGTGGTGACCTTCTCGGCCTGCAGCTTGTCGGCGACCTGCTTCAACTGCGGCGCCGCCTTGCTCAGCGAGGCGACGATGTCCTGTGCCATCTGCTTACCGTTGGCGAGAGTGGGCGGCGGGACCGCCCCGATGGTCTTGGCCGCGGAATCCATGGAGGACGCCATCGTGGAGATCGCCTTGACCAGGTCCTGCTGGATCTTCGCGGGGTCGCCCGAAGCCCCCAGGCTGCTCATGGCGCTGCCCATCAGACCAAGCGCCTGCTCGACCACCGGCGACAGTCCCGTGCAGACCGCCCCGAACCACGCGGCGCTCTGCGCGTCGAGATCCCCGCTGATCGTAACCGTGGACGACGCGCCGCCGGCGGTCGGCTCCGTGGAGGCCTGCGAGCTGGACGACTCGGTGCTGGACGACTCAGTGCCCGCCCCCTGCCCCGCCGGTGACGACTGGCTACTGCTCGACGACTGCGAACTCGAGCTGCTCGATTGGCTCTGCTCCGTCCCGCCCGAACTTCCGCACGCCGTGACAACGAGTGCAGCCACTGCCGCGGCGGCGACGGCCACCAGTGTGCGCTTCATGACAAGGTCTCCTCGGAGTCGGCCCGGCGAATTCGATCGACCAACGATACTCGCCCGGAGCCGGAAAGGATCACGGTCCAACGGCCCTTTTCAAGGCGGCGGAACGTGCTCAGCGAACGGAAGGCTGGGACATCACAGCTAGGACATCACAGCTGGGACATCACGGCTAGGCGGCGGCAGCGGCCTCGGCCTCGGGCGCCCCTTCGTGGAGCTGCGATGCCCGCTTCTTCGACACGATCACAGCGGCCACGATGATCGCCAGCGCGACGATCGCGATGAGCGCGCGGAGCCACGGCAGGTTGCTGTCCCCGACCGAGAGCAGCACGACTGCCGGCGCGATCAGCACGGACACCAGGTTCATCACCTTGATCAGCGGGTTGATCGCCGGGCCGGCCGTGTCCTTGAAGGGGTCGCCCACCGTGTCGCCGATGACGGTCGCGGCGTGCGCATCCGAGCCCTTCCCACCGTGATGGCCGTCCTCCACGAGCTTCTTCGCGTTGTCCCACGCGCCACCCGAGTTGGCCAGGAACACGGCCATCAGCACGCCGCACGCGATCGCGCCGCCGAGGAAGCCGGCGAGCGGGCCGGTACCGAGACCGAAGCCGACGGCGATCGGCGCGAACACCGCGAGCAGGCCAGGCGTGGCGAGCTCGCGGAGCGAATCCCGCGTGACGATGTCCACGACCTTGCCGTATTCCGGCTTGCCGGTGCCCTCCATGATTCCGGGGATCTCGCGGAACTGGCGCCGCACCTCGAACACCACTGCTCCCGCGGCACGAGAGACCGCGTTGATGGCCAGGCCCGAGAACAGGAAGACGACGCAGGCCCCGAGCATCACGCCGACCAGCACGTTCGGCCATTTCACATCGGTGAAGAACGCCGACACCGTGCTGGCGGCGGACTCCGCAGCACCGCCCGCGGACTTGAGAGCGCCGGAGATCGCGTCCGCGTACGAGCCGAACAGGGCCGTGGCGGCGAGCACGGCCGTCGCGATCGCGATGCCCTTCGTGATGGCCTTCGTGGTATTGCCGACGGCGTCCAGGTCGGTGAGAATCTGCGCACCCGCCTCGGAGACCTCACCGGACATCTCCGCTACGCCCTGCGCGTTGTCGGAGACCGGCCCGAAGGTATCCATCGCGACGATCACGCCGACCGTGGTGAGCAGGCCGCAGCCGGCCAGTGCCACCGCGAACAGTGAGACCAGCAGCGAGCCGGAGAGCAGGAACGCGCCGTACACGGCGGCACCGATCACGATCGCCGTATAGACGGCCGACTCCAGACCGAGCGAGATACCGGACAGGATGACGGTCGCGGCGCCGGTCACCGAAGTGCTTCCGACATGTTTGGTCGGCCCGTGATGCGTGTCGGTGAAGTAACCCGTGAGCCACAGAATGATCGAGGCCAACACGATCCCGATGACCACCGCGACGAACGCGATCACCGCCGGGTTGCCGGCGCCGCTCATGCCCAGTGCCGCGAAGTTCGACGGCAGGTACACGAACGCGGCGATCGCGCACAGGATCGCCGAGATCACGGCCGAGATGTAGAAGGAACGGTTGATGGTCGCGAGCCCGCTCTCGCCGGCCCGGGTGCGCGTGATGTACACGCCGACGATAGCGGTGAGCACGCCGATCGCGGGGACGATCAGCGGGAAGATCAGGCCCTTGGTGCCGAACGCGGCCGAGCCGAGGATCAGCGACGCGACGAGGGTGACGGCGTAAGACTCGAACAGGTCCGCGGCCATGCCGGCGCAGTCGCCCACGTTGTCGCCCACGTTGTCGGCGATGGTGGCGGCGTTGCGCGGATCGTCCTCCGGGATGCCCTGCTCGACCTTGCCGACTAGGTCGGCGCCGACGTCAGCCGCCTTGGTGAAGATGCCGCCGCCGACACGCATGAACATGGCCAGCATCGCGGCTCCGAAACCGAAGCCCTCCAAGACTTTCGGGGCGCCGCCAGCGTAGACCAGCACCACGATGGAGGCCCCGAGCAGGCCGAGGCCGGTCGTGGCCAGCCCGACCGTACCGCCGGTGCGGAAGGCGATCCGCATGGCCTTCTCGCGGCCCTCGCCGTTCGCCGCGGCCGCGACGCGCACATTGGCGCGGGTGGCGAGCCACATGCCGAGGTAACCGATCAGCGCCGAGAACGCCGCGCCTACCAGGAAGAAGATCGACCGCCCGATCCGCTGCCCCCAGCTGTCGGCCGGCAGCACCAGCAGCAGCAGGAAGACGATCACGACGAACACCGACAACGTCCGGAACTGCCGTCCGAGGTAGGCCGCACCGCCCTCTTGCACGGCCGCCGAGATCTCCTGCATCTTCTTCGTTCCGGTCCCGGTGGCCAGCACCCCCGCCCGCAGCACGAACGAGATGGCCAGGGCGATCAGCGCCACCACGCCGACGGCGATCACGATGGCTCTATCGCCACCGTCGACGGTCAAGGTGGCCTCCCTCACATGCGCGGCAACGTGCGCGGCAACGTGGGGGGCGGCAAGCAAGTCAGGCATCTGCAGAAAGATCCTTCGCACAGGCGACCACCCACAGCACATGCAGGCGGTGCGATTGACACGCGGAAATTCGCCGGTTGCCCGGCGGGGGCTCTAGCTCACTTTAGGGCACGATTGGCGGTCATTCTCGCACAGGGCGCACCCGATGCACACCGACCGAGACCGAGGTGGCAGACTAGACCCCGTGACATTCCCGGGCACGCTTCTCACTCGCCGGCTGCACGTCGACCTGCAGCGGCGCATCAGCGCAGCCTGTTGACAGTCCCTCTCGCGCGTCCCGGGCTCGCCCGGCGCTGATCCGTCGTACCCCCACCGCAGCGCGCCCTCCCACCGGTGCGCCCTCTGCGCATGGTTTTGATGCCTGGGTTCGGCCCGGAACAACGTCATAGGCGATTCATCGTTATGACGCGTATCCGCAGATCTTCACGCCGCTCGTCGACGGCACTTTTCGCCTATGACGATCTTCGTGCGCGTGCCCTGTTTGTCCCGTCTTACCCCCTTGCTGCCCGGTGTTGTCGCCGGCGCAGTCCTTCATGAGAGGTCCTTTTCATGTCTCGCCCTTCGAGTAGCAGTTCGGGCAGTAGTAGTTCAGGCGCCGACAGCGGCGCGTCCACGGCAGCAACATCCTCGGCAGCATCGACGGTGTCGGCAGCATCGGCGCAGCAGCCACGCCGGCCGCGAAACCCCTTGGCCCGCATACCGTTCGGCGCGCAGGTGCTGCTCGGCCTCGGGCTCGGCCTGATCCTCGGCTTCATCGCGCGCGATACCGACGCCGCATGGCTCACCGCCACGCTCACCACCATCGGGAAGATCTTCGTGCAGCTGCTGTACCTGGTGGTGCCGCCGCTGGTGTTCGCCGCGCTCGTGGTGTCGATCACGAACCTCCGAGGTGTCGCCGGTGCCGCGCGGCTCGCCGGGAAGACGCTGCTGTGGTTCGCCGGCACGGCGCTCATCGCGGTGACGATCGGCATCGTGATCGGCGCGCTCACCTCGCCCGGCAACGGCTTCGACACTTCGAAGCTGAGCAAGAGCGACATCCCGCAGCACACCGGTAGCTGGCTCGACTTCCTGACCGGCATGATCCCGTCGAACCCGATCGACGCGTTCTCCGGCAGCGGCAAGGTGCTCCAGATCGTCTTCATCGCCATCGTTGTCGGCATCGCGGCCATCAAGGTGGGCAAGAAGGCCGACCCGTTCATCTCCTTCACGCGGTCCTTGCTGGAGATCGTGCAGAAGGCGCTGTGGTGGGTGATCCGGCTCTCCCCGCTGGGCGTGCTCGGCCTGATCGGCAAGTCGGTGGCGTCGTACGGATGGAACCTGCTCGCGCCGCTCGCCACGTTCACCGTGGATGTGTACGTGGGCTGCGCGATCGTGCTGTTCGTCGTGTACCCGATCCTGCTGTCAGTGGTCGCGAAGGTGAATCCGGTCAAGTTCTTCACCGGCGCGTGGGCGGCGCTGCAGTTGGCGTTCGTGTCGCGCTCGTCGGTCGGCACCATGCCGGTGACGCAGCGGGTGGTGACGCGGCTCGGTGTGCCGGAGGCGTACGCGTCCTTCGCGGTGCCGCTGGGCGCGACGACCAAGATGGACGGCTGCGCCGGGGTGTATCCGGCGCTGGGCGCGATCTTCGTGGCGAACGCGTACGGCGTGCACCTGGGAGTCAAGGAGTACCTGCTGATCGTGGTGTGCTCGGTGATCGGCTCGGCCGCGACGGCGGGCCTGACCGGGGCGCTGGTGATGCTGACGCTGACGCTGTCCACCCTCGGGCTGCCGCTGGAGGGCGTGGCGCTGCTGCTCGGCATCGACGCGATGCTCGACATGATGCGGACCATGACGAACGTGGCCGGCCAGGCCGTGGTGCCTGTGTTGGTCGCCGCGTCGGAGAAGACGCTCGACCGGGCGAAGTTCGACACCGCCGGCCGGCACGCGCTGGATGTGCCGGACGACATCGAGTTCGAGACCGCCGGTGCTAGCGCGGGTGCCGGGGAGAGGGAGCTGCAGCCGGCCTGACGGTCGTTCGACGCGGGCCGTTCGACGCGGGCCGTTCGACGCGGCGGGACAATGGGCTCGTGACGAGCCCACCGACCACGTCGCGGCCCGCGTCGAGCACCGGCCTGCTCGGCGTGCTGCGGGCCGAATTCGGTGCCGCGCCGATCCGGCACGTTGAGCACCTGCCGCCGCGCACCGGGCGAACCGTCCCCTGGCCCGACTGGGCTCCAGCCGACGCGGTCGCCGCGTTTCGTGGCCGGGGCATTCTGGAGCCGTGGGCGCACCAGGTCGAAGCCGCCGAGATCGCCCACCGCGGCGAACATGTGGTCATCGCCACCGGAACCGCATCGGGAAAGTCGCTCGCCTATCAGCTGCCGATCCTCGCCGCCTTATTAGACGATCCGCGCGCGTGCGCGCTCTATCTCTCGCCGACCAAGGCGCTCGCCGCGGACCAACTCGAATCGCTGAACTCCCTGGGGCTCAGCGGAATCCGCCCGGCACCCTACGACGGCGACACCCCGCTCGTGGACCGCGACTGGGCGCGCGATCACGGCCGCCTCATCCTCACCAACCCGGACATGCTGCACCACGGCATCCTGCCCTTCCATCCCCGCTGGTCGCGGGCGCTGCGGCACCTGAGCTTCGTCGTGGTCGACGAATGTCATTCCTACCGAGGCGTTTTCGGGTCGCACGTGGCGCTCGTGCTACGCAGGCTGCGCCGCGCTGCCACGCTCTACGGTTCGTCTCCGACCTTCGTGTTCGCCTCCGCGACCGTGGCCGACCCGGCCGGCGCCGCATCGCGACTGATCGGCGCGCCCGTCGTCGCGGTGACTGCGGACGCCGCCCCTCATCCCGGAGCCGAGTTCGTGCTCTGGGAGCCGCCGCCGCTGCCCGAGCCGGATGAGAGCGTCGGCGGAGATGACGTCGCTCTGCTGTCGGGCCCGTCCATCGATGATCCCTGGGCAACAGGTCCAGTCGCAGCCGCCGTGACGCGCCGATTTTTCGGCGACAGTGCGGATCATGCAGCCGAGCCGGACGAGAGCGCCGACGCCACCAAATCTGAAGGGTCCCTGCCGCGTCGTGCGGCCTCGACCGAGGCCGCGCGGATCATGGCCGCGCTCGTCGGCGCCGGGGCGAGAACGCTCACCTTCGTCCGCTCCCGAGCCGGTGCCGAACAGGTCGCCCTGACCTCCCGCAGAATTCTTGAACGAACGAATCCGCCTCTTGCACCAAAGGTCTCGGCCTACCGCGGCGGCTACCTGCCGGAGGACCGGCGCGCCCTGGAACGCGCCTTCGACTCCGGCGACCTCGCCGGCGTCGCCTCGACGAACGCGCTTGAGCTCGGGGTCGATATCGCGGGCATCGACGCGGCGGTGCTGGCCGGGTATCCGGGTACCCTCGCCTCGCTGTGGCAGCAGGCCGGGCGCGCCGGACGGGGCGAGGCGCCCGCACTGGTGGTTTTCGTCGCGCGCGAGGACCCGCTGGATTCGTATCTGGTGCACCATCCGGAGGCGGTGTTCGCGAAACCGGTCGAGGCGGCCGTCACGAACCCGCAGAACCCGTATGTGCTGGCGCCGCACCTTATCTGCGCCGCTGCCGAGAACCGCTTGACGGACGACGATCTCGCACTGTTCGGCGGGGACGCCGCCCGTCCGGCACTGGACGGGCTGCTGGCCGACAAGGTGCTCCGAAGCCGCCCCGGCGGCTACTTCTTCGCCGGGCATCGACATCCGGCCAGCGGCATCAGCCTCCGCGGGTCCGGCCGGCAGATCGCCGTCGTGGAGGCTGACACCGGGCGCCTGCTCGGCACCGAGGACGCCCTGCGCGCGCCCGCGACCGTGCATCCGGGAGCGGTATATCTGCACCAGGGTCAGACGTACGTCGTGCGCGAACTCGACCTGGACGGCGGCGTGGCCCTGCTCGACGTGGACCGGCCGGACTGGTCGACGACCGCCCGCTCCGTATCGACCGTAGAGATCGTTGAAGCCCTTGCGACGCAACAGGTGTCGAGCGGCATCTCCATCTCGACCGGGGCCGTGCGCGCTACCGAGCAGGTCGTCGGGTACCTCCGCAGGCGCGGCGATGGCACCCTGATCGACTCGGTCGGGCTCGACATGCCCGAGCACACCCTGGACACCAGGGCGGTGTGGTACACCATCTGCCACGAAACCCTCTCCGCCGCAAGGCTTTCCGACGCCACCATCCCCGGCGCATTGCACGCGGCCGAACACGCGGCGATCGGACTCCTCCCGCTGTTCGCCGGCTGCGACCGGTGGGATATCGGCGGCCTGTCGACGGCGCTGCACCCGGACACCGGGAAGCCGACCGTCATCGTCTATGACGGCTATCCGGGCGGGGCGGGGTTCGCCGACCACGGCTACCAGGTCCTCTCACAGTGGCTCACCGCGGTCCGCGACGTCGTCGCCGAGTGCCCCTGCGCCGCCGGGTGCCCGTCCTGCGTGCAGTCGCCCAAGTGCGGCAACGGGAACCATCCGCTGGACAAGGCCGGCGCCATCACGGTTCTCGAGCTCGTCGTCGACGCCATGCCGTGACCGAACCCGGCCGCTGCGCGAGCCCCGGTAGCATCCGATCATGGCAGAGGACATCCCGGCAAACAGCGAGGCAACCGCGCTTGAGTGGGACGCCGCGGATCCGTTACCCACCCGTCGCGCCGAGTTCCACATGCTTCCCTACGACGGCGCCTACAGCGAGATCGCTTACTTCGCAGGCAATTCGCTCGGACTTCAGCCGAAGTCGGCCGCACAGGTCCTTCAGCAGGAACTGGACGATTGGGCCCGGCTCGGCGTCGAGGGGCACCACGAGGGCAGCCGTCCGTGGGTGTACTACCACGAGAACCTGCGGCACACGACCGCCGAGTTGATGGGCGCACAGCCGAACGAGGTCGTCGTGATGAACACGCTGACCGTCAACCTGCACCTGATGATGATCAGCTTCTACCGCCCGACCGCGGAACGCCACACCATCCTCATCGAGGATGACGCCTTCCCCTCCGACAGCTACGCGGTGCGCAGCCAGGCCGCGCTGCGCGGGTTCGACCCGGACGATGCGGTGATCCGCCTGGCCCCCCGCGCCGGCGAGCACACGCTGCGGACCGAGGACATCGTCGCCGCCATCGCCGCCACCGGCGACCGGCTCGCGCTCGTCCTGATGGGCGGGATCAACTACTACACCGGCGAAGCGATCGACATTGCGGCCATCACCCGGGCCGGCCATGCCGCCGGCGCGATCGTCGCGATCGATCTGGCCCACGCCGCCGGGAACATCGAATTGTCGCTGCACGATTGGGATGTCGACTGGGCGGCGTGGTGCAACTACAAGTACCTGAACGGCGGCCCGGGCGCCGCCGCCGGCGCGTTCGTCCACGAACGGCACCTGGCGAACCCGGCCGTCCCGAAACTGCACGGCTGGTGGAGCACGAACCCGTCCACCCGCTTCCAGATGACACCGACCGTCGACGAGCAGCCGTCCGCCGACGCGTGGTCGATGTCCAATCCGCCGATCCTGGCGATGGCCCCGGTGCTGGCGTCCTACCGCATGTTCGCCGAGACCGGCCTCGCCAACCTGCGCGCCAAGAGCAAGCGGCTCACCGCCTACCTCGAGGCGCAGTTGCATCCGGTCATGGCCACGCGGCCGATGCGGATCATCACACCCGCCGACCCCGAGCTGCGCGGCGCGCAACTGTCCGTGCAATTCGATGCGCTCGACGTCCGCGACCTCACGGCGCGCCTGCGCGCGAATCACGGCGTGATCTGCGACGCCCGGCAGCCGGACGTGATCCGCCTCGCGCCGGTGCCGATGTACTCCACTTTCCACGACTGTTGGCGCGCCGCACAGGCTCTCGCGGCGGAAGTGCCCCCGGCATGACGCCCTCGACACCCCTGGACGACGCCACCGTCGGATCCCTGGCCGACCGGCTGTGCGCTGCGTCGCGGACGGGGATCGCGTGCGCGCCGGTCCGCGACACGATCGCAGCCGATGACGCCGCCGGCGCCTACGCCGTCCAGCAGCAACTCGCGCAACGCCGGGTGGCGGGCGGCGCCAGCGTCGTGGGGCGCAAGATCGGCCTCACCTCGCCCGCCGTGCAACAGCAACTGGGCGTGGACCAGCCGGACTTCGGGATCCTGTTCGACGACATGGGTTTCCAGGATGGTGACGCCGTCCCGATCGGCGCACTGCTGCAACCGAAGGTCGAGGCGGAGATCGCCTTCATCCTCGGCGCGGACCTCGCGGAGGGACCGCTCGATGCGGCCCAGGTGCGCGGCGCCGTCGCGGCAGTGCTGCCCGCCCTGGAGATCGTCGACAGCCGCATCGCTCATTGGGACATCACGTTCGTGGACACCGTCGCCGACAACGGTTCCAGCGCACTGTATGTGCTCGGGCAGGTACGCCGAACCCTGGACGAGATCGAGCCGGTCGACGTGGAGATGACGATGTTCGCGGGCGACGCAGAGGTCTCGTCCGGTACCGGCGCGGCCTGCCTGGGCGACCCGTTGACGGCCTTGGCCTGGCTCGCCCGCACCGCGCTGGATTTCGGCCAGCCGCTGCGCGCGGGAGATCTCGTGCTCTCCGGCGCACTCGGCCCCATGTATCCGATCCGCCCGGGCGAGCACGTGCGCGCCGAGCTCCGCGGTCTCGGCACGGTCAGCGCCTCCTTCACGGCCGGCTCCGCAGGCAGCCCGACGGGCGCCGCAAAGGACGCATAGGCGTCACCGCACGGCCCGGCCCCGGAACATCGTCATACTCGAAAAGCCCGGCGCCGCAGCGGGTTCAGGCCTTCTCGCAGACCCACCCGGTGGGCATCGTGCCGGTGGCCAGGAACTCACGAAGCTGCTCGGTGGCGGGCGCGTTCAACGTCTCGTCGGCCTTCGCGTAGATCGTTGCCTCCTCCTTGAGGTTGTGCGCGGCGATCAGTGCCACGAACTTCTCGCACAACCCGGGCACCGCCGGATCGGTGCCGCCGGCGGCCACCAGCGGCTCCAGTTCGTCCATCAGGTTCCACATCTGCCCGTGCTCGCGGAGCATCACCAGAATGGCGGCGAACATGCCACCGGCGCGTAGCGGTGGGAAGAGGATCGTCTCCTCGAGATAGATGTGCCGGCGGTGCGCGGCCAGCGCCGTGCGCATGGTGTCAATGAGCACGGTGTCGATGGGCGGCGCGCCGTCCGCCAGACCGCCCGTGAACGCCGAGATGCCGGCGTCGATGTCCTTATGTTCCTGCTCCAGTGCCTCGGCGAGCGTGGCCGTCATCGGAACCTCCTTGCCCTGTATTCGATCTTGCACCGTGTTTGATCCGGACCCCCGGGGAAAAGAGCTGTCGCCCGAACTGTAGACCCGCCTCCCGGCCGGCAGGCGCCCACTGTCGCCCATCCCATAATTTTCACACATGATCGTTGTATAAAATACGACGGTCGATACTCGCTGCCGAAAGGACACGCCATGGACCCCGTGCTCGACGTCCGTTCCGAGCCGCACATGCGCCGCCACGCGCTGATTCTGAACACCTACCGCAACCTCGATCCGGGCGCCGGGTTCGAACTGGTCAATGACCACGATCCGAAACCGCTCTACTACCAGTTCGACGCGGAGTACTCCGGCGATTTCACCTGGGACTACCTGGAGCAGGGACCGGAAATCTGGCGGGTCCGGATCGGCCGGCCGACCGCGGGGTGATCGATCGACCGAGTATGACGGCCTGGCGCTGTTCGCGGGCCTTCGCCCGGATGCCATGTCAGGGGCCCGCGGCCGAGGAGGGCGGCCGTCCGGGCGTCGCGTCACGGAGGTCACCGAGTGCGACCGACCGGGTGCGCCGCGGCGCCGATAGGTTGGAGGTCACGACGGTGGCATGGGCGCGTTCCCGCGCGGTTCGCGGCAGGTGGCATCGCGTGATCTTCGACGTCGGCTCCGGGGGGTAGGACCGTGCCACCGCCACGATCTGCGAGTCCGTCCCCGGCCGGGGCGCCCGCTGCGTCCGCGGCCCGGGGTTCGATGCGGCTGCCGCCGGGCCTGTTCGCGCTGCCGTTCGGGATCCTCGTGCTGCTCGCGGGGTTGTGGGGCGGGCTCGCCCGCTTGGGCTATACGGTGCCGTCGGCGGGGACTTCGTTCGCGCAACACGGCTTTCTGATGAGCCTCGGCTTCCTCGGCACGCTGATCTCGACGGAACGGGCCGTGGCGCTGGGCCGATGGTGGGCCTGGGGGGTGCCCGCGTTCTCCGTCCTCGGCTCGATCTGGATGGTGGCGGGGTGGACCGCTTGGATCGGCTACGCATTCTTCGTCGTGGCCGGCGCGATCCTGGTCGCCGTCTACGGCCGGCTCGACCGCATCCAGCGGTCCACGCACAACACGCTGATGGGGCTGGCCGCGGTCGGCTGGGCGGTCGCCGCGGCGGTGGCGATGAGCGGCCGGGCGATCTCCGACACCGTGCCGTGGCTGGCGATCTTCCTCGTCGTGACGATCACTGCGGAGCGGCTGGAGCTCTCGCGAATGCTGAAACGGTCAAGGCCGGTGCGGGTGTCGCTCGTCGTCGCGATCCTCGGCATGGTGGCCGGGGCCGCCGTGTCGCTGTGGCTGCCGCAGTGGGGCATCCGGCTGACCGGCCTCGCGATGCTCGCGATGGCGGTGTGGCTCGGCATCTACGACCTGGCACGGCGCACGATCTACGCCAGGGGCGTCACCCGGTTCATGGCCGCCGGGCTGCTGGCCGGATATGTCTGGTTGGCCGGCGGCGGAATCCTGTGGTCCGTCGCGGGGTACCAGGTCGACAACCCGGCGTACAGCGGTGCGCCGTTCAATCCGCTCTATGACGCAGAACTGCACACGATCTTCCTCGGCTTCGTGATGTCGATGGTGTTCGCGCACGCACCGGTGATCGCGCCCGCCGTGATACGAAAACCGTTGCCCTACTTCCCGATCTTCTACGCGCCGCTGGCCCTGCTGCACGCGGGCCTCGTGCTTCGGGTGCTAGTGGGCGACACCGCGGGGCTCGTCTGGGCGTGGCAGCTCGGCGGCGTGCTGAACGAGGTCGCGATCCTCGCGTTCGTCGGCGTGACGGTGGGCGCCTTCGCGCGCGCCGCGGTCGCGCATCGGCAGCAGCTCGCCGCGCGGGTGGCCGCGTCGGCTGAGTTGGCGCCGGCCGGGAGTCCGCCGCCCGACCCGATCACCGGGCTGGCACTGCCGAGCCGGGGAGCCCGGATCCGGTCCGGCGTGATCGGCAGCGCGATCGGCGTCGCGATCCTGGTCGGCGCCGTGCTGTTCGCGAACAGCGGTACCACCGTGGGCATCGCCGGCGGAACGGCGGCACCACCGGCCGGCTCCGCGGACGTGATCACCGCCGCGGAAGCCGCTGCGGGAGTGGACATCTCACTCGTCGACCTGAAGATCCTCCCGGCGCACCTCGTCGTGGAGCGCGGCGCAAAGCTTGTCTTGAACGTGAAGAACAACGGAGCCATGCGGCACGACCTGCATCTCGCCACCGGCCCGACGACGCCGATGCTCGACCCCGGCCAGTCCGCGGTGCTGGATGCCGGGGTGATCGACGCGCCGGTCGAGGGATGGTGCACCGTCCCCGGTCACCGCCAGGCCGGCATGGTCATCTCGATCACCGTTGCCGAGCCCGGCGCCGGCACTTCGCCCGGCGCGACATCCGGCGCGTCCCCCGGCAGTGGCACCGGAGGCATGGCCGGAATGGCAGGCATGGGCGGCACTGCTGGCGCCGGAACTTCGTCATCCACGAATGACGCTGTCTCGCAAAATCTTTCGGCGACCCCGCCCGCGGGATGGAAGCCGATCGATGCGTCGCTGCCCCCGGCGCCGAACACCACCGTGCACGACGTGACCTGGCACATCAGGAATGTCGCGACGGCCGTGGCCCCCGGCGTGACGCAGCTGCTGTGGACGTTCGACGGCCGGGTGCCCGGTCCGGTGCTGCGCGGGAAGGTCGGCGACCGGTTCAACGTCACCGTGGTGAACGACACGGACATGACGCACAACATCGACTTCCACGCCGAGTCCGGGCCTCCCGCGAAGGTGATGACGCCGATCCCAGCCGGCAAGACCCATACCTACAGCTTCGTGGCGACCCATGCCGGCGCCTGGCTGTACCACTGCTCGGTGGAGCCCATGCTGATGCATATGGGCAACGGCATGTACGGCGCGATCATCATCGACCCGCCGGACCTCCCCCCGGCCGGCGCCGAATATGTGCTGGTCGGCTCGGAGCTGTTCTTCGGACCGCAGGGCCAGATCGGCGACTACGCGAAGATGCTGGCGGACAAGCCGGATGCCGTCGTGTTCAACGGATACCCGTTCGCGTACCAGCATGCCCCGCTCACGGCGAAAGTCGGTGAGCTGGTACGGATCTGGGTGGTCGACGCTGGGCCGACGCGATCGATGGCGTTCCACGTGATCGGCGCGCCGTTCACGACGGAATACCTCAACGGCGCGTACCTACTGAAAGACGGCACGTCGGCAGGCGTGGAATCCGGTGCAGCGCAAACACTTCCGGTCGACCCGGGCAACGGCGGGTTCGTCGAGCTGCGCTTCTCGGAACCGGGCACCTACCCCTTCCTGACGCACGCGATGGCCGACGCCGTCATCGGCGCCACCGGCGCCTTCACCGTCACCAACTGACGCCGGGTCCGCGGACTGACGCGCATTCGGGGTCAGCCGACGGCGATGACACGTGCGGCGCTTCCGGCGGCGGCGAGCAAAGCGGCGATGTCTTCCGGATCGCTGGTGATCACCGACCCGGCTTTCGACTCGTAGGCCACTGCGGCAACGTGCGCATCGACGACATCGCTCGTCCCGGTAGCCGCTAGCAACTCGCCGACGCGGTGGGATTGGGCATCGTCGAAGGGACGCACGCGACAGCCCCGAAGGAAACGCCTGAGCTGGACTTGGCGGGCGGATCGACTCACCTGCGCGACGACCGGCGCGGTGGTGATGGGGAGAACTCCCATCTCTAGGCGGACGCGGTGCTCCGCCCACACCGCTCGCACGGAACTCTCCGCCGCGATCAGCACCCCGGCGTCATAAACCGCGGTCATAATACTGCGCGACGCTCGACCGCGACCGTCGATTCCGCGGCGACGCGCATGCGCGCCATCGAGAGTTCCGCCTCGGCGAAAGCACCATGCTCGGCTTCCCACTCGGCGACGGCGGCAAGGCCCTCACGAATCTGCAGCGCATCCCGCGAAGTGGCGGATATCCACGCGGAGACACTCACGCCCTCGTCGGCGGCCGCCGCTCGGACGCCGTCGGCCAGATCCGCGTCCATCGAAATCGCCAGCTTCCGGGCCAGCCTCCCACGTGCCATAGCCACAATCCTACTACCGCGGTATGACCACAAACTCTTCTCCCCCTTGATCGCCGCCGGAGCCTTCACCGCCACCGGCTGATGTCGGGCTCACCGGGCCGGGCCGCTCGATCGAACATGCTGGCCCAGGGTTGCTCAGTACGACTGCGCGGCGACCGGTCCGGCGCGGGCGCGTCCGGTCGCTCTGCCGCGCAGCGGCCCGACCCGCACGTCGACCGAGGCCGTCACCAGCACATCGGCGCCTTCCACCGTGCAGCTCTCCACCGCGGCTGAGTTCTGCGCGACCATCCGCGCCGCCGCAGAGCACGCCACGTCGGCGCCCGATAGCATCTCCCCCGCGCCGGCCAAAGCCCCCATCTCTGCGGCGTTCTCCGCGCGATGGCGCGCGACGACCGTCGCGCCGAACTGCAGGGCGAGCGCCGTCGCCGCAATCAAGGCGAGCGCACACACGCAGGCGAGGACGGTGGCCATGCCGCCATCACCGCGCGCCCGCCGCGAACGCATCACGGCATATCCGGTTCTCGCGCGGCGACAGCCGTTGCGCCGACACGAATCCCGGGCAATAGCGCGCCCAACGGCGGCGCCTCGACCTGCGCTGTCACGACGTCAGTGCCCGACAACGTGAGCACCGAATCGGCCGGCGCCAGCCTCGCCACCGCCGCGCGGGCGGCCGCGTCGTCTCCCCGCGCGGCTTGCCGTGCCGCCTCGCCGGCCGCGTCGGTCGCCCGCACCTGGGCGATCAACACGCCGATGCCCGCCAGACACAGCGCGAGAACCACGACCAGCGCCGACAGTGCAACGGCAGCCTCGATCGTCACGCTGCCCGCGTCGCCATCCCCAGACCGCTTTGCGGGTCGGCACTCTCGTTCGGCGCCGTGCGCAATCACCGGCGGCGCGACAAGCGCGTTGTCGCATGCCGAGCGACACGACCCGTCCCCGTGGGAACGTCTGCGCCGGCCCGCCCCCGCGCGCACCGGACGCCGGACCACCGAACGCCTACCAGTTCGTCGTGAGCGCGGACTGGATCAAATTCGTCAGTCCGGACACGATCGAGTCACCGGTGACGATCTTGTACAGCACCGCCGCGAACGCCGCGGCGACGACGGTGCCGATCGCGTACTCGACCGTCGTCATCCCAGCGTCCACAGACCGACGAGCGCGCCGTACCCGACACGCAAACCTCTTGCCCCAGAGCCGAACTCGCCTAATCATCACGAACCTCCCTTGCCGCGAACCACGTCATACCCGCTGATGGGTCGAGACTGCCGCACCCATCGACGCGAATCGAGCCGCCGCCAACGGATGTGGATGGAAATCGGACAGGGGGACAACCGCCACCGCCGGGGCGACCAGTTGGCTCCTGGGGACCTTGGCGATTCCAGGGGCACCGGGCGGGCGTGGCGTCACAGTTCGCGATCGCCGTGCATACGACCCCGGTCGTCCTCGGTCCGCGAGTGAGGGCGAGTAAAGAATAATTGACATGATGTTGAGGATTCACTACATTGACCGATGTCAGGAATTCTTGACATTCGATGTGGGGAGGGTCTGTGTCGTACGAGGAGAAGAACACCTGGGCATTCGGAGCCATCGCCCCGGTCGGTTACGTGGTGTATCTCGTTCTTGCGTACCTGGCGGGGAGTGGGCCGCTCGATGCGGAGACGTATGTCTGGCCGATGGTGTGGGCGATCGTCGGGGCGATCACCGCCGGCATCTTGGCTGGGATCGTGATCGGCATGGCAGGAGCTCGCAGGGTCGATCGGCGTGACAAGGAGATCGGGTGGTTGGGCTCGCGTGTCGGCAACTCATTCATCGCCATCGGTGGTGTGGCGGCGCTCATCCTGTGCTTTATCGAGGCTCCGCATGTCTACATCGCAAACGTGCTCTACCTTTGCTTTGTTCTCGCGGCCATGCTGCAGGCGGCAACAAAACTCGCCGCGTATCGCCGAGGCTTCTGACATGGTGAAGCCGACACGGGTCACCAACAGAATCCGTCTTCTGCGGTTCTCCGCAGGAGAGATGACCCAGGCCGAACTCGCAGACCGCATCGGCGTCACCCGCCAGACGATCATCGCGATCGAACAGGGCAAGTACTCGCCATCCCTTGAGATGGCCTTCCAGATCGCACACGTCTTCGGCGTCGGGCTCGGCGACGTGTTCAGTTACGCACAGGAGGAGAACCACAAATGAGAGCTGTCGTACGACACGAGTACGGAGACACGTCCGTGCTTCGTGTCGAGGAGGTCGACGAGCCGGCACCTGAGCCGGGACGGGTGATCGTGGACGTCGCCGCTGCTGGTGTCAACATGGCGGAGTGGCACATGATGTCGGGTGAGCCGACTCTTGTGCGGCTCGCCATGGGGTTTCGGCGACCCAAGCAGGCGGTTCTCGGTCAGGACGTCGCAGGCGTCGTGGCCGCCATCGGGCCGGGCGTCACGAGGTTCGCCGTCGGCGACGAAGTGTTCGGATCGGCCCGCGGCTCCTGGGCCACGCGAGCGAGCGCGAGCGAACTTCTGCTGCAGCCGTTGCCCCAGGGCGTGAGCTTCGAGCAGGCGGCGGCGGTGCCGATGTCCGGATACACCGCACTGCAGGCGCTGCGCGCCGTGGGCGATCTCGAGGGCAAGCGCGTCGCGATCACCGGTGCGGGCGGAGGTGTCGGGTCATACGCGGTGCAGCTCGCCTCGTCGAGCGGCGCGTACGTCACCGCGGTGTGTAGCGCGTCCAAGGCGAGCTTCGTCCGCGAACTCGGCGCCGACGACGTGATCGACTACGCGACAACCAGCCCCACGGAAGGAGCGCGGCGCTTCGATGCCGTGCTCGACTTTGCTGGGAGCCTGCCGATCGCGCGCTGGAAACGGGTCATTGCGGCGGGCGGCATTCTCGTACTCGGTGGCGGCGAGCAGGGCGGGAAAGTCCTCGGCCCACTGTCCCGGTCAGCCCGAGCTCCGTTTGCTCGAGGTCTCAAGGCCGTCACTCTCATGGCGTCGCCACGCGGCGACGACATCGCCGAACTCGCCGCAGGTCTCGCATCGGGAAAACTGCGCTCGACACACTCACACACGTATGAGTTCGCCGAGGCCGCCCAGGCGGTCGAAGCACTCCGCTCTGCGGTTCACCCTGGCAAGATCGTCCTGACGCCGTGACGCGGTCGCACCCGTCGGCACAGCCGACAGAAAGCCGGCTGCTTCCGCCGTGGCATGGGGGCGGACCTCTTGTCTCTCGCACCCACGTGGGCCGTCCGACGCGCTGCCAAAGCATCGGGACGTCGTCGTCGCGTTCCGCCTCGGCCAGGTGCTGGTTGTCATTCTGAATGAGACAACGCGCGTCGGTAACTGGCGGCCGGCGATCGATCCACGCCCAACCGCTCCGCCCACTGCCGGATCTCATCGGCCTCATGCTCATCGACCCGGAAGCTCATCATTGTCATACAGCTAGGGTACTTCGTCATACGCCTTGCCGCCCTGCCGCCGAGGCAACCGCGGGGGTCAACCAGCGACGGCGGTCGGCACCGCCACGATGGTCGCCGTTCCAGCGTCCGCAGACCGACGAGCGCGCCGTAGTCGACACGCAAACCTGTTGCCCCAGAGCCGAACTCGCTCGACCACCACGAACCTCCCCAAGCCGCGAACCACGTCATACCCGGTGATGGACCACAGGCTGCCGCACCCACCGACGCGAATCGAGCCGCCGCCAACGAATGTATGAAAATCGGACAGGGGGAGAAACCCGGGTGAGCTCCGAGCGCCGTCCCGTCTTCCCTGAACGGCGCGAATCTGTCAAGATCACCCGAACCCCTCCGAGAAAGGATCGCCGCGATGGCAGGAAAGTTCGAAATCTACGAGGACAAGTCGGGCAAGTTCCGGTTCCACCTCAAGGCCGGCAACGGCGAGGTCGTCGCCCAGGGACAGGCCTACGCCAGCCGCGACGGCGCGCGCGGGGGCGCCGAGGCTGCGCAGCGGGCCGCCGAGGGCGCCGCCTTCGTCGATATCGAAGAGAAGGAAGAGTAGCCCGCGCGCACCACCGCAAGTCTCCACAGATCGACGGGGGCGGTACCTCTACTCAACTTGGTCCACGGGATCGCCGAATCAACCACCGACAAGAAACCCGCCGACCCGACACGGCTGAGAGTCACTGTCCGCCCCTGGCCAGGTCGTCGAGGATCCTCGACAGCGCTGACGCCACGCGCTCGCCTTCGCCCGCTGCGATTCGGCAGCCGTGTGACACCTCGTATCCACCCTCCCGAAACGCCGTCGCGGTCGGGATGTAGTCGATGGATCCATTCGTGTAACCAGCGACGATCGTCGCGGAGAACGGGGACTGCGCCTGCACCTGCAACCCCAACTCGCTGAACAGTTCGCCGGGTACGGTCGCAATGGCCAATTCAGGCCCGAGCGACAGACCGATGAGAGAACACCGTACCGCGAGTGCCTTATCGGGCCTTTTCAATGCGCCGATCCCGCGGGACAGCTTCCGCAGCCGCCACTGGTCCCAGAATCGATCAACACCGTCACCGGTGCCGGCATTCTCGACTGCCGATTCAATACTCCGAATCTCGTCCAATGCCTGCGCTTCCGATGGCGGTACCCACGGTGCAAGGTCGATGTCACGTCGAATCGCGCGGATCTCCCCTCCGTCGATTTCACGAAGATGTTGATCGTCGTACACGCCGAGAACATCCGCGGCCAGCATGAGACCGAGCCGGGCCGGGTTGGACCATGCAGGTCCCATGCAAATGGGGTTGATGTCGCCGGCACAGCCCTGAACAAAGAAGGTCTCAGCCCCCGTCACCCGCTGAACGGTGTCACGCATGACGCCGGGGAAATCAGCAGTAAAGTCGTCGAATTCCGCCCCGAGCGAGACGACATGGCATGCCGCGTGAACCATGACCGCCAGCGGCGCACCCTGCCTTCCATCAATGCGCAGAACTCGCAGTGCCCGGTCAATGGGCCCGTCGGGATTCTGACCCAGAACGATCTCCCCATCGCGTCGTTCACGTCGGTTCACCCCGATGGCAGTCGTACCGGTGCCGAACCGGATCCTGCAGGGTTCCAACGACCGAATCGCATTCCCCACCAGACCGACCACGACATTCACGAAATGACCCGCATAGGACGAGGTCCGTTCGTCGACCACGACTGCCAGCGCCTCCCCTGAATCGTCCACCGGGCTGGCGTAATGGTTGTGCGCGGCCGAGACCAAGATGCGTTCCGGTCGAATTTCCCACGCCGCACCGACGCGGGCACGGATTGTGTCCACGATGAAGCCGGGAACGGACAGCAGATCGCAGCAGATCCAGACGAGCTGGATAGCACCCGATGCACCGGCCAGGACCAACACCTGCGCAGAGAGATCGTCGTGAACGCCCTTCGACGTCCACCGATGTGAGAAACCGGCCATTGACGAGCCGATCGAGGGCGTAATGACGCCTCTGGAGACACCGGCTTCGAACATGGTGAACCCTTTCTCGAATTTCTCGGTGACGTCGCCGTCGTCCTGGTCGGTCGCGGCGGTGCCGGAGTACCTGCCGGGGTTCAGGCTCCAGCCCTGGGCGGCTATCTGCGCCTGGGTGGCCACCTTACAGAGCCGGGCCGCGTCGTCATCACCGCGATTGCGGACGTTCGCGGCTAGCACGGCGCCGCTGTCACACTACAGCGGTCTAGTCCAACTGTCCAGGCTCGACCGCAGGCCCGTCGAACCCACTTGCGGGCACGCCAAAATGAAATTTACAGGTCTAGCCCACTGCCATCGATCGGGCTGCTATCGTTCAATTATGGCGGACGCTGCACGGGACGGCGGGGCAGCGATCCGGCTGACCGATCTTGGGGTGATGGTCAATGCCGCGGAGGCTCGCGGCGCAGCGATCACCGTCGATCCCGCGCACGGCGCACGGCTGGTGGTCTGCGCGCGCGGATGGGCCCTCGTCGCGGATCCAGATACCGGCGCAAGTACGCAGTTGGACCTTCCCGACGACTCGTATCCCTTCGCCTGTCTGACGACCTCGGACGCCACGGTCGTGACCGGCGGAGCCGGCTGGGTCTGCGAGATCGATCCGATCCGGTTGACGGTGCGACATGTCCAACTATGCCCGGACGAGGAGATCACCGGCTTCGCCTGGGCAGACGACGGGCACGGCGGTGTCTGGCTCACCACCTACCCGAGTTGCCTACTGCTGCGCTGGGACCGCGTGTCCGACACGGTGAGCGATCCCGTGCCGCTGCACCCCACCGAGCAGTACGCGGGGCATCTGGCCGTCGATGACGCCGGTTGGGTCTACGCCGGCATCGGGACCACCCGGCGCATCCTCGTGGCGTTCGATCCAGCGACCGGAGAGCTGACCACGCTGGCCGAGTGCGCGGCAGCCGGCTGCGGGCAGGTCCGCCGCGGTCGGAACGGTCACGTCTATGGCCATCTGGATGCGGACGAGATCCATCCCGACCCACAGCAGCCGGCACGCTGGCTCCGGCTGCACCGGGGCACCGCCACTCCGGTGCCGACTGCCGCACCGTCGTCCTTCCATGGCCGCGGGTTCGGCCGCATTCACGAGCCGGTGACCGCGCCATGGCAGGTCATCGAGCTCGACCTGCCAGAGCACCGGCTTCGCACCACGGCACGCCCGCAGCCAATCACGCTCGCCTACGACTCCGCTGGCGCGGAGCTGTCGCCGCTCGTCGCGGGGCCGACGGGTCGTATCCACGGAACGTCGAACCATCCGCTACAGCTCTTCGACGTCACCCCGGCCGGCGAAGCGACGGTGCATGGGCTAGCACCCGTCGCAGAGGCCGGCGGGAACATCTGCGCCTGGGGACGATGGCGCCGGCTTCTGGTCGGCGTCGCCTACGCCGGTGGGCACCTGTATGTGCTGGATCCCGCGGCTCCGGTGCGGGCGGGCGTCAATCCCGTGCACGTGGCGCAGTTCGACCAGATCCACCGGCCGCGATGCGTGTTGGTATACGGCGATACGGCGATCTGGGGCGGCTACGGCCCCTACGGCTCCGATGGCGGCGGGCTCGCGCTGACCGATCTGGTGACCGGCCGCTCCCGGATCCTCGAACACGACGCCGTGGTTCCGCACCAAGCGACGACATCGCTGGCGATGGTGGGAGAGACGATGCTGCTCGGCGCGACCAGCGTCGAAACACCAGGCGGCGCAACGCGATTCGCGAACGATGCGGTGGTCTACCTGCTCGACGTGGCCGCCGCGAGGGTAATGCACACCGGCATCCCGGTGCCCGGCGTCGCCACCTGGTCAGCCGCCGCGATCGGCGCGGACGGGCTGGTACGTCTGGTGAGCGCCGAGGGGCTGTGTGTGCTCGTCGACCCGGTGTCGCTCGAGGCGGTGGGGGCCGTCCAGCAGCTCGATATAGGGCCGGCCGTCTACGGCAGCGGTGTCGCCACCGACGAAGCGCTGCTTGTGGTCCACCGTGACGGCGTGGCCCGGATCGGTCTGCGGGACAACGCCATCGAGGTGGTCTACCGATCCGA
>JAFIHI010000249.1 GCA_017848755.1 Nakamurella sp.
CCTGGGAAACCGGCACTCCGCGTCGCCACGCAAGATCGCACGCAGCGCGGTCCTCCGGTAGCAGGGCCTCGGGTTCGCGGCCGCAGAACCGGCGCGTGGCGGCGGCCAGTTCGGCGGGCGCCGCCGCCGTGGGCCGCACCCGATTGAGCACGATCCGGACGTCGGCGTCCGCCGCGCCCGGCCAGGCGCCGGCGAGTTCCGCCATGCCGCGCGCCAGGCGCTCCATCCCCGGCGGATCCGCCGAGCCGACCGCGAGCACGAGGTCCGCGGCGCGGAGCGCGGCGATCGTCGCACCGTTCCGGCGCGGGGCCATCGTGTCGAAGGTGATCTCCTCGTCCGTCTCCAGGATCGCGGCGCAGTCGACAACGACGAGATCGGCTCGGGCGCGGGCGATGTCGAGCACCATGGGGATGGTCGACGGGCGCAGTTCCGGCCAACGGTCGGCCCGGGCGATACCGGTGAGCAGGGCGAGCCGGTCGTCGATCGACCAGCACAGCGCGGCCAGTTCGGCATCGTCCAGCCGACCGTGCGCGGCGAGCCGGCACGCGCCCGCCACACCCGCGGACTCGTCGAGCAGGCCGAAGGCACTGGCCAGGATGCCGCCGTACACGTCGGCGTCGACGAGGAGCACGGAGTCGCCGGCCGCGGCGCACCGATCGGCCAATCCCATGGCCACCGTGCTGCGGCCAGGGGCGCCGACTGGCCCCCAGACGGCGAGCACTCGCCCGAATCGCGATTCCACGGCGCGGTTCTGCCCGCCGGTGCGATCGCCCGCCGGCGTGGTGGTGTGCGCCGGCGCATCGCGCTCCCGGCGCCGCCGTTTCGCCGGCCGGTGCCGGGCGGCACCGCCGGCTCCGGCAGGTCCGTCGTCGCTCGTGACCGCGGCGCCACCGGTGCCGTCCGGGCGCCACGGTGTGTGGACGGGTACCGGCGCGGCCACCGCGTCAGGCATCAGGCCCAGCCCCGGGTCGGGCCTCGGGTCGGGTAGGGCGGACCGGGGATCTCCTGCCACGGTCGCCGCCACGCCGGGGCCGGCAGCGAGCGGTTCCGCTGCGTCGATCGCCGCGACGACGACGGCGATCATCGCATCCGGATCGGCGTCATCGGCTATCGCGTCGGCGACTCCGATGCGTCCGAGCAGGGTGGCGGTACGAGCGTCCCCGGCCCGATGGACCGCGATCACCCGTACGCCGAACATCGCGAGCCGATGCACGGTGTCGCTGTCCAGACGTCGCAGGTCGGCCGCGATCAGGCAGGCGGCGAGCTGACCGGTCGACGCCACGGCGAGCACATCGGCCATGTCGGCGCAGCGCCGCACCACGGCGAGCGGCGCGCCCGGCGCGGCGAGCGCGGCGACCACGCCGGTCTCCCACGGGTGCCCGCCGCCCGCGGTCACGATGCCCCTCACCATGCCGTCACCACGGGTTCAGCCACCTCCCGACGGGCGCTCGTCGCCGGTGTGCAGCACGATCACCGGTTCGCCCAGCGGCAGCTTCTTGACGAGCGCATCGGCGTCGGCCGCCGCGAGCAGCAGGGCGACCTGGTAGCGGCTGGAGATCGCCCCGGACAACCCGCCGGACGCCGGTGCCGTCACCGATTGGATCGTGACGCCGCGTTGCAGCAGCTCCGTCGTGACCTCGGCACCGGTCACGGCGGATTTTCCGGTGACGAGGTACAGGTCTGCCACCGACCCGTGCCCCACGCCGGGCGCCATGTGGTCGGGTGTCACCGCGACGGACAGAATGCGACCGTCGCCGACCGGCCTGAGCGCGGAGGCCGGGACGAACTCGCCCGCCCCGAGCGGGCGGCCCAACACCATTCCGGCGAGGTCCGACGCCGCGTCGACATAGGACGCGCCCCGGTCACCGAGGTTCACGTCGGCGGCCACCAGATCCTCCGAGCGGAGCACCGTGCCGGCGGCGAGGTCGACCGCGGCCGCCCACACCGGGCTAGTTCGGGACGCGGCGCCGATCACCTTCGCGCCGACCACCACCGAGGCGACGAGCAGCAGGATGCCGCCGATCACCCGGGCGTCGAACCATCTGGGGCGCGACAGCCGGCGCGGCACCGGTGGTGCGGGCTGGGTCATCGACCCTCCTCGGGCGGCTGGATGGGTCCGGCGCCACGCGGCCGTCCCGGGACGCGCGGATGTCCGAATGCTGTGGCGTGATTCTCCGTCATACACGCTGTTCGCGCGAACGCACGGCACGGAAATGTGGACAACTCTCGCTCGCCGGCCGATCGCGCAGGAACATGACCTAACATGGGGCAAACACCGGCGAACGGAGGCAAACACGGTGTCTGATCGCTTTCTGACGCTCGCCGACGTCGCCGACATCCTCAACATCTCCGCGAGCCAGACGTACGCCCTCGTCCGCAGCGGCGAACTCAAGGGGATCCAGATCGGCGGTCGGAATCAGTGGCGGGTCGAGCGCGCCAAGCTCGAGGAATACATCGCCGACGCCTACCAGCGCACTGCCGCGAACCTGAACTCGCTGCCGAGCACGCTGTCCCGCGAGGCCGCCGGATAGCTGCGCCGTCCGCGCCGCCCGCGAAGGGTCGCGCGTCACGCGGCCGGTACCGAGCGCACCGAGTCCACCGCGGCGAGCGGCAGCAGCACCACTGAGCGCACGCTCGACGCGCGCCTGGGCTCCCACGCCGGGTGCAGCGCCACCTCGAGGAAATCGCTGCCGACCCGATCCAGGGTTCCCGACAGATCCGCCCTGCCACCGTGGTCACCACGGGCGCCCATGACGCTGATCGTGACCGGTGCCCGATCCCGCGCGATGCCGCGCAGGGCGAGCCGGAGGTCGAATCGGCTCGCGACCACGGTGAGCGGCATACCCGTGGCGGACGTCAGTCCATCGAGCGCCACCACCGCCGCGGACGCCACCACGGTCTCGCCCTCCCCGGCGCTCGCCAGCAGCAACCAATCGGGGCCGACCTCGCGGAGTTCGCCGGTATGGGCCCGGCCGCCGCGGGTGCGGACGATGATCGACCGGCCGATGGCCCCGGCGCAGCGCTGGACCATCGTCACCGACCCCGCAGCCTGGCGCTCACGGTCCGGCAGCTCGGCCATCAGTTCGGCATCGGCCCAGTCGGCGAAACGCGAGTCCAGGTCGGCGAACAGCTGCTCCCATCGCATGCCATCACGGTGACAAGCCCGCGCCGAACCGTCAAGCGCGGAAATTTCCTTGACAAAGGTGATTCGAGTCCGCTTCACTCGTTTCTATGTCATTCGATGCTGTTTGCCTTCATTCAAACTCGATCAAGTGCGACCGGCAGGATTCGATCGAGTCTCGTGATCGGCGCGCGGGCCCAGATCGCCGCCTGTCCCGATGGCGGGTCGGTCTGGGCCTGCTGGGTCCCCTCGGCGTTGCGGTGCTGCTCCCGGACCCGCGGACGTCGCTCGCTCAGTTGACCGACCCGCGCCCCGATGTGGTTCTCGGCGCGGTGGCCATGCTGGCGGCCGCGCTCGTGGTGTGGGCACTCGTCGCTTGGGCGGCGCTCGTTGTGTGCGCGGCAATCGCCGGTCACTTGCCAGGCGCGGCGGGTCGTTTCGGCGGACGTCTGCTGGTCGCCGTGACGCCGGCCGCCCTGCGCCGCGTCGTGGTCGCGGCCGCCGGGATTTCGATCGCCGCGGGGATCGGCGCGTGCGGTGCACCGACAGCGTCGGCGGCCGGTTCCGCTCCTGGCGCGGCTCAATCTGCCGCGGTCACCATCGCCGCTCCGGTCGGCGCGTCGCCCGTCGAGCGGGATGCGACTGGCGGTCCGACTGCTCAGGGACCAGTGCTCCTCGATCTGGACTGGCCGCAGAGCACCGGCCGCGCTGTGGAGCCACCGGGGCCGACGACGGGGGCAACGATGAGGCTGACGACCGCACCGGCGGCTGCGTCCGCAACGGTGTCGGCGGTGGACGCTGGCGCCGACTCAGGCGAAACCACTGACGCAGCAGCCACTTCCGGCACGATCGACGTCATCGCGGACGGTGCGCGGGGTGTCGATACGGCGGGCGTGGGCACAGCCCTCGTCGCGCCGGCCGGCACGGATTCCGCTCCGCGAAACGGCAGTGCCCATCCAACTGACAGTGCCCATCCAACTGACCGAGCCCCCGCCGCCGATGCTGCCCCGCCCATGACGCCGTTCGCCGGCACGCCGGCCGACGATGTGTCGACGGCCGTGCGACCCGAGGCCCCGACCGCCGACGCCCGCTCGCCCCTAGCAGGTACTCCCGGCACCGCGGATGCAGGCGGCGCCACAGACGCAGTGGTCGTACGCCCCGGTGATTCACTGTGGGCCATCGCCGCGGCGCATCTTCCGCCGGGCGCGAGCGCGGCGAGCATCGACGCATCCTGGCGACAGTGGTACGCGGCCAATCGCGACATGATCGGTGCGGACCCGAACCTCGTCATACCCGGTCAGGTGCTGCTCCCACCGGGGGCAGCGACGACGGGACAGGATAACTCGACGACAGCGCTGCAGGGCGCTACCGAGCACCCGGGCGGCCCGCGATGACGAGTGCACTGCTCGACCGCCCCACCGCCAGGCCCACCCGTCGGACGGTTCGGCTTACCGCCGCGCCCGAGGCAGGCTGCGTCCCGGCGGGCCCGGGCGTAGGCCGGCACGCTCACACCGTGGCCACCACCGGCACCGGCAGCACTGCCGAACCGGCCGGAGCCGTGGCAACCACCGCGGCGATACCGGCCGGCGACCGCCGAGGCGTGCAGGGCGCGTCGCAACACCGTGGGCCACGCCTCATGCCGGTGCCGGACTCCGACCCACCCTTCGAGGACATCCCACCGAACCCGGACACCGAGGCGATGCGCAGCCTGCGCCGCACCGCGTTCCGGAGATGGGCGGCGGCAGCAGAAGACACGGAGACGCCGGCTTCCGCACGCGCCCTCTCGGCAGGCGACGGTACGGCCGCGGTCGGCACCCTGGCGACCCGAGCAGCATCGACCCGCACGGCACCGGGCATCGCGGCGATCCCCGCCCCACGGTCCGGCGCTGTGCTCGCGCTCGCACCGGACGCTGTACGACGTGCCGCACGGCGGTCCGCACAGGAGGTCGGCCCCGCGGTGTCCGCCCCGCCGCCGGCGCGAACGCAGGTCCCCATCACGCACCGCAGATATGCGCCAGCCGGAGGTTTCCGCCCGGTCGTGCGGGCGGCGGAGCGCCAGCGATCCGCGCCGGTCGGGCCGGGCGCTTCGGCCCGCGCCGTGCCGCAGCGCGCACCGGTTGCCATCCCCGGGATCGAGGCTCCCGCGCAGCACCGACGCGAGGTTTCGGTCCAGCCCCGGAGCGACTCCCGCGCCGACGCGCAGGCCGCGTTCACCGTCCGCCCGGCCGTTATCACGTCGGAGGTGCCCGATTGGTCGACCGACGACGACATGGGCATCAGGACCACGTCGAGCGCCGCCCTGCCCCTTGCGGTCGACGCGGGCACGGTCCTGGTTCGCGGCCTGATCGAGGCGCTGTCCGGCCGACGCAGCCTCGACCAACTCCGCGCGCACTGCTCCCCACAGGTCTTCGCCGGTCTGGAGGATCTTCCCGCGCTTCAGGGCGCCATGGGCCCTGCCGCGGGTAAGGTTCGCCCGGCCGGTGTCGCTCCCATCGCGGTCTGGGCATGCGAACCCGCCGACGGCGTCGCGGAGGTCTCGGCCGCGTTCCGATGCGGCGACCGCACCCGCGCCCTGGCGCTCCGCATGGAAGGGATCGACGGGCACTGGCGCATCACTGCCCTGCATCTCGGCTGAGCGAAGTCGAGCGAGTTTCCAAAGCGGGCCTAGGTCGAACATCACTCGCACGTGTCGCAGGCGTCGCCGTACGACGGGCTGTCGGCCGACCTGCATGAGGCGATCCTGAGCGAGTTCCACCTGCAACAGGTGATCCCACCGTGGCCGGGCGGGCCGGTGCGCGGGACGCTCACCGGCTGAACAATCGACGTCCGCCTTCACGCATCGCGGCACTGCGTGCCGACGGGATCGCGTCAGCCGGCGCTAGCCGGGCGGCCGTGGCACATCTTGTACTTCTTGCCCGAGCCGCACGGGCACGGGTCATTGCGGCCCGGCTCCTTGGCCGCCGTGGCGGTCTTCACGCCACCCTTCGCGCCCTTGCCGCCGGCCGCGCCGTCGCCATCGGACCCAGACTGACCCGGCCCGGAGTAGCTGAGCGGCGCCTGCTGCGCCGGAGCCTCCAGGCCCTTCGCGCGCAGCGCTGCCGGCGCCGCGGCCACTTCCGCTTTCGCGGTGGCCGCCTTGGCTGCCTCGGCCAGCTGGGTCGGCAGCGCGGCGACCGGCTTCATCCGGGCGCGGACCTTCTTCCTCCCGCCCGCCGCACCGTCCTGTGCCGCCGCCGTCTTCGCCGCGCTGGCCTCGTCCAGTTCGACCTCCGCCGACGCGGGCTGCGGCTCGCTCGGCACCACCTGCACGTGCAGGTTGAACAGGTATCCGACCGACTCCTCCTTGAGCGAATCGAGCATCGCGGAGAACATGTCGAAGCCCTCACGCTGGTACTCGACGAGCGGGTCGCGCTGCGCCATGGCGCGCAGACCGATGCCCTCCTTCAGGTAGTCCATCTCGTAGAGGTGTTCG
>JAFIHI010000250.1 GCA_017848755.1 Nakamurella sp.
CAGACGGGTCCGGCGCCGGCGGGCCCGCCGGGCGGCCTCCCGCAGGGCGGCGCCGGGGTCGCCGGCCTCCGCGAAGGCGGCAGATCCCGCGATCGCGGCGCTCATGCGGCGCTGGCCGTCTGCGCGTAGGCGCGCTCGACTTCGTCCTTGAGTGTCGCCCAGATCTCGTTCTCCAGCTCCAGGAAATGCGCTTCGTGGCGGATCTCCTGGACCTCGCCGCGCGGCCGGGGTAGGTCGATGGCGAAGCTGCGCTTGATGGTCCCGGGACCGCTCGTCATGATGAGCACCCGGTCCGCCAAGGCCACCGCTTCGTCCAGGTCGTGGGTGATGAACAGCACCGACGGCCGCAGCTGCTCCCACAGGCTCAGCAGCTCGGTCTGCATGATCGCCTTGGTCTGCACGTCCAGCGCGCCGAACGGCTCGTCCATCAACAGGATCCGCGGCTCGTTGATCAGCGCCGCCGCCATGGAGACACGCTTGCGCATACCGCCGGACAGCTGGTGCGGGTAGCGATCCTCGAAGCCCGCCAGGCCGACCCGGCGCAGCCAGGCCCGTGCCAGTTCGACGGCTGATCGCTTCGACATCCCGTGCAACGACGGACCGATCATGACGTTGCCCAGCACCGTCTTCCACGGGAACAGCGCGTCAGCCTGGAACATGAAGCTCACGCCCGCGGTGACGCCGTCGACGGGACGTCCGCCGACCGTCACCGAACCGGCGCTCGGCCGATCCAGGCCCGAGACCTGGCCGAGGGTCGTCGACTTCCCGCACCCGGTAGGCCCGACGATGGCGACGAACTCGCCCGGTTGCACGGTGAACGTGACGTCCCGGATCGCGGTGAACGGCTCGCCCTTCGGGGTGAGGAATCGCTTCGTCAGCCCGGTTATCTCGATGCGCGCCCCGGTACCGGGTCCGGTCGGGTTCGGCGTTGTCTCGGCCACGGTGCGTCCTCCTTCCCCGGCGATGGGGTGTCTGTTGGGAACCGACGGTATGGCGCCGGGGGCGATGGCATCTCCTTGCGCGCATAGATTGCGGTTTTGCGCGTTCTGCTCACGGACCTTTGGCACCGGAAGCACTTGTCGCTCCGGGGGCAGGGCATGACAATAGGCGCATCATGAGCACCAGGCTGCGCCGCGGGCGCAAGCTCGCCAGCCAAATCTTCGTGGCCCAACTGGTGATCCTGGCCGTCACGATGGCGGTGGGGTTCGTGATGCTGGCGCGCGCGGAGAGCGGCTACCTGGATGCGAGCTACCAATCCCGGGCTGCGGCCATCGCCGAAACGGTGGCCGGCGTCCCGGCGATCCGCAGGTGCATGGCGGACGAAGCACCCGGTTGCGCGGCGACGATCCAGGACTTCGCCACCACCACCCAACACCAGACCGGCGCGTCCTATGTGGTCGTCATCGATATGAACCGGGTGCGGCATTCGCACCCCATCCAATCCTTGATCGGCCAACAGGTCGCCGAGCCGATCGTGGCCGCCGACGGCAAGGTGCACCTGGGCATCGACAACGGAAGCTTGGGTCGCTCGGCCAACGCCCGCGTCCCGTTGTACGGACCGGACGGCACCTTGGTCGGCGAGATCTCCGTCGGCATCAAGGAGGACTCGGTCCTCAGTGCGCTGCGCCAGCACCTGTTTTCGTTCGCAGCCTGGTTTGCAATAGCGCTGGCCGTCGGAGCGCTCGCCTCCTGGGCGCTCGCCCGGCACCTCAAGCGGCGCACCTTCGGCCTGGAACTGGACGACATCGCCCGCCTGCTGCAGGAGCGCGAGGCGACGCTGCACGGAATTCGCGAGGGGGTGATCGCGGTGGACCGGAAGGGCGTCGTCACCCTTGTCAACGACGAGGCGAGTGCCCTGCTGGGCCTGACCACCGCTGGTTACGGGCACGCGCTGGCGGACCTGCTGCCGCCCGGGCGCCTCAACGACGTGCTCACCGGTCGCGAGCCGGGTCCCGATCAGGTCGTCGTCACCGAGCAGCACTGTCTGGTGATCAACCGGATGCCTGTGAAGATCGCCGACCGTGATCTGGGTGCCGTCATCACGCTGTCCGACCGCAGCGAACTGGAAGGGCTGGTGCGCGAGCCCGGCAGCGTCCGGGGGCTCACCGCCGCGCTGCGCGCGCAGCAGCACGAGTTCGACAACCGAGTGCACGCGCTGGCCGGCCTGGTGGAACTGGGACGTTACGACGAGGCGCTGCAATACGCAGGCGAGTTGTCCGGCAGACAGGCGGGTCTGGCCGAGCGGCTGCAGGAACGCATCGACAGCCCGCAACTGGTGGGCCTTCTCGTCGCCAAGGCGGTGATCGCCGCGGAGCGCGGGGTCACCTTGACGATCAGCGACGACTCCGCGCTGGCGGCGGGTGACGCCGATCCGCGGGCACTGCTCACGGTCGTCGGCAACCTGGTGGACAACGCCATCGACGCCGCGGGCGGATCGGGCACGGCCGGGCAGGATCCCGCTGTCGCGGTGACCATCCGGACCGAAGCGGACCGGCGGGTGACGGTGTCGGTCCGCGACACCGGGCCCGGCATCGCACCCGAGGACCGCCAACGGGTGTTCGTCGACGGCTACACGACGAAGCGGGCGTCCGGTCCGGGGCGTCGCGGGCTTGGCCTGGCGCTTGTGCGGCGGACCGTCGTGGGTGCGGGTGGAAGCATCACCGTCACCGGGCTTGCGGCCTCCGACGGCCGCACGTCACCGGCCGGACCGGTCGGCGACGCGACTGGCGAGCCGGCGGTCGGCACCGTCTTCACGGTGGTGCTGCCGCCCGCCCGCTCGACGGCGGATCTGCTGGCATGATCGGCACACTCGTCGTCGACGACGACTTCCGAGTGGCCGACGTGCATGCGGGCTACGTGAAGTCGGTGACGGGTTTCACGGTGGTCGGCGTCGCCCAGAGCGCTGCGCAGACGCTGCGAGCCGTCCAGGAACGCCGCCCGGACCTGGTGCTGCTGGACCTCTACCTGCCCGACGAGCACGGCCTGGACGTGATGCGACGCCTGGACGAGGTGCCGACCCCGCCGGACGTCATCGTGGTGTCGGCCGCGCGCGACCTGGCGAGCATCCGCCGCGCCATGCGGCAGGGAGCGGTCGGCTACGTTGTCAAGCCGTTCGGCTTCGCGTTGTTGAACGAACGGCTTTGCGCCTACCGCGATCTGCGCCGGCGGGTCGCGGCCCTGTCCACCGAAGGCTCGCAGGCGGCGGAGCAGTCGGACATCGACGCGCTGTTCGCACTGCTCGGCGGGTCCACAGTCGCACCGGCGCCGAAGGGGCAGTCCGAATCCACCATGCGGCTGGTGCGGGATGCGGTTCGGCATGCCGCGCCGGATATCTCCGCGGTCCAGGTCGCGGATTCCGTCGGGATCAGCCGCGCGACGGCCCAGCGCTACCTGGTGTACCTCGCCCGGCACGGCGTGATCGAACTGCGCCTGCAGTACGGGTCTACCGGGCGGCCGGAGCACCGGTACCGGCCCCGCCGGGGCTGACGGTGCGCAGGGCGGGCACCGCGGGTCTGCGGATGCCCGGGTTCGCGCCGCCCGCTCAGCCCCGCTGGGCCGCGACCAGTGCCTGCCGGGTGAGAACCCTGGTCAGGTGCCAGCGATAGTCCTTGTCCGGCGTGCATGTCCGCAGTCGGGTCCGCGTGCGCCAGGGAACCGCCGATGGTGCTGCGGTGCCGGCCTGCGGGTCGCCGATGTGGGACGCAACCAGGCCCAGCAGCGGGGACGGATTGCCGCACCAGGACTGGGTGACGAGGTTGGGGTGCCGGGTCAGCGCCCCGACCGCGACGCCCTCGCGGCGAAGGCACCGCAACTCGTCCAGATGCCCGACGTTCACGAAGAATCCGGGCGGACCCGGCCTCACCTTCATCATGGGCAGCAGCGAATGGCCGCCCGCCAACAGCTTTGCCTCGTCACCGTGCTCGGCGTGTCCCGTCGGCCGGTACAACAACTCGTGCACTGATCGCCCGCCCTCGCCGCGCCATCCCGGATTTCGCACCTGTCAGCTCCGGGTGACGAGGGGGCGTGGGGTTGTCGATGGTCCCAAGGCGAACGAGGATTCGTGGTGTCGGCAAGGGGCGCGCCCATCCGGCCGTTCACTCACACATGAATCAGCGGAAGGTCGGAGTCGATGCGCGCGAGATCGTCGAGGTCGCTGGTGACGACCGCGTGGTGACGCTCGCGGGCGCACAGCGCGACATGCACGTCGATGACGTCGGGGTGACCGCCAGCGGCGCATATGGCACCGACCGCCCGGGCCATGGGCAGCGTCATGGGCGCGACCTCCACATCGGACGCCTTGATCAACCGCGCCAAGCGCACTTGGCGAGGTCCGCGCCAAGCCTGCGCGATGGCACCAATCGGGATGCAGATGCTTCCACCGCGCCGTCGCGCTTCGTCGAGACGCGCCTGCATGATTGCTGCCTTACTCGGCTGATCGAGCGCGATCAGCGCTCCGGCGTCGAGCGTGAGACCGCGAGTGACGGTCGGGTTCACCCGAGCATCCGGTCGCCTGTTGACGAGTCCTGCAGACCGGCGTCATCCAGTTCGGCAGTCGCCCTACGACGAACGTCGTCCGGTATAGGTGTCTCGGCGCGCCAAGCAGCCAGCACCTGGTCCAGGGTTTCCCGCTCCTGGTAGTCCGCGAGAGCGGTTGCCACGTAGGAACTGACCTGCCCTTCACCGCCGGCCGCGCGCTTGATCTTGTCGACCAACTCGTCCGGAAGGCTGACCGTAATACGCTTCATACAATCATCATACTTGGCGGGGCGCCTTTGCGCTCGTCGCCGAGGGGAATGTAGCCGGGGAGCTCAAGCTGAACAGCGCCTGCGCCGGCTAGCGGTCCGTTGCCCACCAAGGGGCCGACGAAAGGCCCTGGCGCGGGCATGGCGCGGCCGGGATACTGCTCCGATGGACAGCGATCTTCCCGGCCGCGAGCAGGGCCTACTGGTCGCGGGACTCGACCGGTGGGTGGCCGCCGGCCTTATGACGGACGACCAGGCCCGCCGGATCGCCGACTGGGAGCGCGATCAGGACCATGCTCCCGCCCCAGCGGCCCCGGCCGCACCGGCGCCGATAATGTCGCTCGCCGCCGAGGCCCTCGCATACGTGGGCGGTGCGGTCGTCATCGCTGCGATCGCCATCGTCGCCTCCGGTTACTGGGACCGGTTCGGGTTCGGAGCGCGCGTGGCCATCCCGGCGGTGGCCACCGTGCTGCTGTTGATCGCGGGAATCGCGGTGCCGCGGACGTGGGCGGCCGTCGGCGTGCGGATGCGAGCAGCCCTGTGGCTCACGGCGTCGGCGGCCCTGTTTCCGATGCTTGCGGTGATCACCGATCAGGCCCACCTCAGTGGTGAAACCTCGATGCTGTTCGTCTCCGCGCCGCTGTTCGTGGCCACGGCCGTGCTCTGGTTGATCCACCGCACCGCCCCGCAGCAGATCGCGGCGTTCGTCGCGCTCGAATTGCTGGGGGTCGCGGCCACCAACATCATCATCGGCCGGTTTGACGCCCTCGCGGGGGCTTCGCTCGCCCTCATCGCGATCGCCTGGGGCGCCTGCGCACGCGGTGGCCTGCTGCCGGGCGGGGGTCGATGGGCTCCGCCGGCGCACGAGGGTCCCGCCGCTGCGGCCCTGAAACATCAACGAGGGCAACGTCGATGGGGGCTCGGTCTCGGCACCGCGGGCGCTGCGCTCGGTGGCATCGTGCTGGCCGGGGGTTGGGACACCTCGTGGATGGGCGTGATTCCCATTGTCGTGATCGTCGCGGCCGGGGTGGCGATCGGCGATGTGCCGGTGCTGATCGTCGCCGCGATCGGGACGGTGATCGTGCTGCCGATGGTCGCCGAGCGTTACACCCAGTCGACCCTCGCGACCGCGATCGTGCTTCTCATTGTGGGTGCCACGATGGTGGCCCTAGCCATCCTGGTGGCGCGCAGACACACCCGTCGTCATACTCGATCCGCCGACACCGACACGGCGATCTATTCCAGATAGTCGCGGAGCACCTGAGAGCGGGACGGGTGGCGCAACTTGGACATGGTCTTGGACTCGATCTGCCGGATCCGTTCGCGGGTGACCCCGTAGACCTGGCCGATCTCGTCCAGGGTGCGCGGCTGGCCGTCGGTAAGGCCGAACCGGAGTCGCACAACGCCCGCCTCGCGCTCGGAGAGGGTCTGCAGCACCGACTGCAGCTGATCCTGTAGCAGGGTGAACGAGACGGCGTCCACGGCGACGACGGCCTCGGAGTCCTCGATGAAGTCGCCGAGCTGGGAATCGCCCTCGTCGCCGATGGTCTGGTCCAGGCTGATGGGCTCGCGGGCGTACTGCTGGATCTCCAGCACCTTGTCCGCGGTGATGTCCATTTCCTTGGCGAGCTCGTCCGGCGTCGGCTCCCGGCCGAGATCCTGCAGCAGCTCGCGCTGGATGCGGCCGAGCTTGTTGATCACCTCGACCATGTGCACCGGGATGCGGATGGTGCGGGCCTGGTCGGCCATGGCGCGGGTGATGGCCTGCCGAATCCACCAGGTGGCATAGGTGGAGAACTTGTAACCCTTGGTGTAGTCGAACTTCTCGACCGCGCGGATCAGGCCGAGGTTGCCCTCCTGGATCAGGTCCAGGAAGGCCATGCCGCGGCCGGTGTACCGCTTGGCCAGCGAGACGACCAGGCGCAGGTTCGCTTCGAGCAGGTGGTTCTTGGCGCGTTCGCCGTCGCGCTTGACCCAGTTCAGGTCCCGGCGCAGCTGGGTGGTGATCTTCTCGCCGGCCTCGGCGATCTGGCGCAGCCGCTCGACGGCATACAGCCCGCCTTCGATGCGCTTGGCGAGGCTCACCTCCTCCTCGGCGTTGAGCAGCGCGACCTTGCCGATCTGCTTGAGATAGGCGCGCACGGAATCTGCGGAGGCTGTGAGCTCGGCGTCCTTGCGAGCCTGCTTGAGGGCTTCGGACTCCTCGTCGTCGTCCCAGGTGAAGTCTTCACCGGTCGCGGTGCCGTTCGGCTTCGCCGCCCCGGCGGGCCCAACCGCCGACGGGGCGGCGGCCTCGTCGTCCGCATCGACGTCGTCCACGGCCTCGTCGTCCACGGCATCGACCACGTCGTCGGCGGGATCGGTGTCGGGCTCGTCTGCGTCGATATCGCCGTCGTCGGACAGGTCCAGATCGACGTCGCCCAGGTCCGTCTCGTCCAGATCGGCACCGTCGAGGTCTATGGCATCGCCAGTCGCGCGGCCCTTCGCGCCGGCCTTGGTCTCGGTCCGTGCGGATGTGTTGCCGGCGGACTTCGCTGTGCCGGACTTGCCGCCGCCCGCTGCGGCGGGAGGTTTGCTGGTGGCGGACTTCGTTGCCGGCGGCTTCTTCGCGGCGGGCTTCGGCGTGTCGGCCGTAGCGGAGCCGCGAGCAGCGGGGCGCTTCGCCGCATCCACCGCAACAGGAGCGTTCGCCGTGCCGGCTGCCGAGCCCGATTTGTGGGATCTCGTGCCCGCCTTGCCCTTCGCGGCTGCGAGCGGTGTTGCCGCGGCCCCGTCACCCTGCGGCGGCTCCGCGAGACTGTGGGACCTCGAGGTGGTTCGTGTCGCCGTCGAACGGGAAGATGCTGCTGCCCCTGCCACTGATGCCCTTTCGCTGCCGGATACCGCCCGACCTTCGTACGCCACCGACCCCGCAGGGGCGATGGCCGACGGTGTGGCCCGCTGTTACTGATTCGCTGGTGTTCGATGGTGTTTCATGGTGCTGACCCGATCGGCCGACCGGATGGCGGCCGTTCCAGTGTAACGGCGCCGAAGCGCATCCGCGGCCCGATCAGCGCTTCTTCGATATGTCTGCCGCCAGTGCCGCGCCCACGATACCGGCATTGTTCACCAGCGTCGCGATGACCTTTGGCGTTCGCGTCTCGATGAGGTCGAACCACTTGTCCGGCCGTTTCGACACGCCCCCGCCGATAATGAACAAATCGGGCCAGAGCACATTCTCCAAGCGGCGCAGATACTTCTGGACTTTGCCTGCCCACGTCTCCCACGTCATGTTCCGGCGCTCGCGGGCCGATGCGGAGGCGCGGGATTCGGCGTCATGGCCGTCCACCTCGATGTGCCCGAGCTCCGCGTTCGGCACCAGGACGCCGTCATAGATGAGGGCGGTGCCGATCCCGGTACCGAGAGTGACCATCACGATAAGGCCTTCCTGGCCCTCGCCGGCCCCGAACCGGACCTCCGCGAGACCGGCGGCATCGGCGTCGTTGAGGGTGGTGACCGGCCCGGGCAGCAGCGGTGAGAGCGTGTCGAAGAGGGATGTGCCCCTCCACGACGAGTCCATGTTGGCGGAGGTCTGCACCGTGCCGTGCCTCACCACACCGGGGAATGTGACACCCACCGGCCCCGTGTAGTTCGCGTTGCTCACGACGTCGGCCACCGTCTTCGCCACCGCATCCGGTGTGGAGGGGTGCGGCGTATCGAGCCGGAAGCGTTCCGACGCCAGCGATCCGTCGTCCAGATCGACCACCGCGCACTTGATTCCGGTGCCGCCGATGTCGATGCCGAGTGCCCTGTGGGGGCGGTCGCTGCGCTGGGTCACGATGGTCCTTTCCTGCTGCCGACCCGCACGGTCGGGGCGGTGCCGCGCTGATGGTATGTCGTGCGGTGCTGCGGGCGGACGTCGTGGGTCTGGTGAGGGTCAGGCCGGGCGTCGCGGGTCTGGTGAGTGTCAGGCCGGGCAGCCGCTGCGATCCGGGAGCGGCGGGATCGGCGGCAGGCTGCGCACGGACACCGTCTGGCCCTCGATCACCGGCGGCGGCGCGGCGGCGTCCTTGGCGTCGTTGAGCTGCTGTTGCACTTGTTTGGAGATCGGCCCGACCTGGTAGCGCGCGCCGAGTGAGAGGTCCACGCTGTTGTCGGTTCGGCCGTCGAGCACCAACTGCGCGCAGGGCGCGACGATCAGAACGGTCCGGGCCTCCGCGAGACCCGCATAACCGTACCGGATCTCGCCGTAGCAGCGCAGATCCGCCGCGGGGTACAAGGGATCGTTCTCCTGTTGCCCGATCTCGGCGAAACCGGCCGCCCGCAGCTCGTCGGTCACGGTTTTCGCCTGGCCCGTGACGGTGCTCGCGTTCAACACCCGGACGGGCACCTGCCCGGGGTCTGCCGGACGAACGCCGGCGAGCGTCTGGTCCGCGGTGAATGTGCCTAGCGTCGTGGAGATAGTGGTCGATCGCGTGGACGCCGTGCTCCCCGTTGTGGTCGTCTTCGGCGTCGCGGCCGTCGATGACGCGCCGGTGGGCGATGTCGTGCTCGCCGAATGTCGCGGCGTCGATGCCGATGTCGTGGGGAGCGCGCCTGGTTCGTTGCATCCCGTTGCCTCGGCGGGTGCCGGCTTGAGGGCCTCGGTCCAAATCACGATGGCCGCGACGAACAGCAACGTCAGCAGCACCAGGATCGGCCAGCGGGTGCGGCGCCGGTACCGTGGCGCTGAATCGGGGCTCACCGGTCGATAACCTCCCTGTCTGCGGCGTGCGCGTGGCTGCGACGCTGTGCCCGCTGCCGCCCATCCTCGTTCGGGCCGGGCGGCAGTTGTCCTGTGCCAGCGTAGGCGCTCGCCGCAACGACGCGGTTCAGTGCGCTGAAGCGTCCCCCGCCTTTCGCCGGCCGGCGGGTATCGGCTAGCCTGCTGGCCGCGCGGTATCACTCCTGCGGCACCATCGCTCGGAGAGATCGGCGTACCCGGGCACAAAACCATCCGCGCGTGCGTTAGGAAGCGGAGCATCCGCGGTGCGTGGTTCCGGCGCTCGCCCATGAGCCGGAACGACGCCGGCGATGCGCACCGTGATGTGCATGGTTGATGTGTCTGGTGCAGCACTGATGACGACGAGACAAAGGAACGACGATGGCAACCGATTACGACGCTCCGCGCCGCAACGAATCGGACGACGTCAGCGAGGACTCTCTCGAAGAGTTGAAATCGCGTCGCAACGACGCGCAGTCCTCGGTGGTCGACGTCGACGAGGGCGACACCGCCGAAAGTTTCGAACTACCCGGAGCAGACCTGTCCGGCGAGGAGCTGACGGTCAGCGTGATCCCCAAGCAGGCCGACGAATTCACCTGCTCGGTGTGCTTCCTGGTCCAGCACCGGAGCCGGCTCGCCTCGGAGAAGGACGGCCGAGCGGTCTGTGTGGACTGTGCCTGACGGCATGGCGGGAACCGGGGGCGCCGCGGGTCCCGTGGGTACGGCAGGCGCGGTGCGGCCAGGGAGCCGGATCGCCGGCCAGGTCCGCGATTTCCACCTGGCGTATGAGCTGCCGGTCGCTACCGCGCCGTCGGCCGGACTGTCCGACGGCCAGGCAGAACTTCGCCAGAGCCTGATCGAGGAGGAGGTGTCCGAGCTCCGCGCCGCGGCCGCCCACGCCGACATCGTCGGTGTCGCGGACGCCCTGGCGGACATCGTGTACGTCGCCTACGGCACCGCGCTGGTCTATGGCATCGACCTGGACGGTGTCCTCGACGAGGTACATGCCTCGAATATGACGAAGCTCGGCGCCGATGGTCGCCCGGTACGCCGCGCGGACGGCAAGATACTCAAGGGCCCGGATTACCGTCCGCCGGACATTGCGGCGGTGCTGCGGCGGCAGTGATGCGACCGGAGATGGCGAGGGGCCTGCTGGCCGGAACACGGACGGACGCAACGGAGCTTCGTCACGCTAGGCTCGAGGATGCAGCGGGTCGGGTCGGCGGCATGCCGATCCGGGACCGGGGGAGGCCATGATCATGCGCAGTCCACTCGGACGCTGGGTGCGCCGTCTGACCAGCGACGAGGAGGAGCTCGAGGCGGACACGTTGTCGTCCGAGACCGATGCGGGCGGCGCGATGCGCGCCGACTGTTGCCGGGTCGGCGAGAAGGCCGAGATCCTTGGGAAGCTGCGGATGGTGCAGGTGCAACCGTGTGACAGCCTCGCCGCGTTGATCGCGGAGTTGTACGACGGCACCGACGCCGTCGAACTGATCTGGCTGGGCAGGCGCACGATCGCGGGGATCGAGGCAGGACGCACGGTCCGAGCCACCGGCCGCATCGCGCTGCGCGACGGGCACAAGGCGATCTACAACCCCCGTTACCAACTCTTGCCGACGAGCGTGTGATGGGTCGGCATCGCTCCCTCGCATCCGGCACCGGCAGTGTTCCGGTGGCTCCCGTGCCACCCTCGGATGACGCGCCGACCGCTCGTGCCGACGGGCACGCGATCGGCGACGAACGGCCCGCCGTCGCCGAAGTATCCGAGGCCGAGTCGGCGGGGGAAGATGCGGTGGCTCGCCCGACGCTGCTCGACCAAGTGGGCGGCCCGATGGGCATGGTCGATTCCGGCCTTCCCGTGGTGGTCTTCGTCGTCGTCAACGTGATGGCGGGGTTGACTGCGGGGATCATCGCGGCGCTGGCCGCCGGGGTCGTCATCGCAGCTGCGCGGCTCGTTCGGCACAAACCGGTTACCCAGGCCATCGGCGGCCTGGTAGCGGTGGGGATCGCTGCCTTCATCGCCTACCGCGTCGGGTCCGCCCGCGGGTATTTCCTGTTTGGGATCTGGACGTATCTGCTCTACGGCGCCGTCCTCGCGCTGTCCGTGATCGTGCGCTGGCCGCTCATAGGCCTGGCGTGGGAGTCGCTCAACGGACGGGGACGCGGATGGCGCGCCGACCGCCGTCTGCGATACCGCTACGACGCCGCCACCCTGGTGTGGGTCGCGGTGTTCGCGCTGCGCTATGCGGTGCAGCAGTGGCTGTATGGGGCTGATCAGGTGGGCTGGCTCGCCGGCGCGCGGCTGGCGATGGGCTATCCGCTTTTCATCGTCGCCGCGCTCGCGACCGTCGTGATCGTCGGATCTGCGTCCGGCGTCACCGTGCGGGATCTGCTGCGCAGACAGCGCACTGCCCCGACCGACCCCCGCTGATCGACTCCGGTTGTGCGACATGCCGACTGGGGTCAGCTGAGCGCGCGGCGCACCTCGTCCTCGACCTCGGGCGTCGCCACGAGCAGCAATTCGTCCCCCGCCTCCAACGGTTCGTCCGCCTGCGGCACGATCACCCGGCCGCTGCGCAGGATCGTCACCAGCGCGGCATCCGGTGGCAGCCGCAGGTCCCGGACGGGCCTGCCCGCGATGGCGGCGTCCGCGGACAGCGTCACCTCGACGAGGTTGGCTTGGCCCTGCCGCAGGGTGAACAGGCGAACCAGATCACCGACTGTCACCGCCTCCTCGACCAGCGCAGCCAGGATGCGCGGTGTCGAGACGGCGACGTCGACGCCCCACGACTCGTTGAACAGCCACTCGTTACGCGGGTCGTTGACGCGGCCGACCACGCGGCTCACGGCGAATTCGGTCTTCGCGAGTAGGGCCAGCACCAGATTGACCTTGTCGTCCCCGGTGCAGGCGATCACCACATCGCACGTGTGTAGACCGGCGTCTTCCAGCGAGGCGAGTTCGCAGGCGTCGGCCTGCACCCATTCCGCCGCCTCGATCAGCTCCGGCGCGATCGCCTGCGCCGAACGGTCGATCAGCATCACCTGGTGGCCGTTGTCGATGAGCTCGGTCGCGATCGACCGCCCGACAGAGCCGGCGCCCGCGATCGCGATCCTCATGCTGTTTCCTCCATGTTCGTGGCGCCGGCTGGTTCGGGCAGTGTTGTGAGCCCGACAGAGCCGGCGCCCGCGATCGCGATTCTCATGCCGTCTCCTCGCCGGGGCGGATGCCGGCCCGGTCCGGCGGTGTCATCGGGGCGTCCGGGCCGCGGCCGCTGAGGGTGTTCTTCATGCCGTCTCCTCGCCGGGGCGGATGCCGGCCCGGTCCGGCAGGGTCACCAGATCCGCCGTCAGCACCGCCGCGTAGATGATGTCGCCGTCCTGGATCACGCTCGAATCGTCCGGCAGCAGCGCCTCGCCGAACCGGATGATCGACGCCACATGCACCGACACCGCGCGCTCGAGCCGATGCACCGGCCGGCCGATCCAATCGCGGTGGTAAGGGATCGCGGCGATCGCGACCTTCCCGGACGGGTCGCGCCATTCGCTGATCAACCCTTCGGGGATGATCTCCCGTAGCAGCCGATCGGCGGTCCACGGAACCGTCGCCACGGTCGGGATGCCGAGCCGCTCATAGACCGCGGCGCGTTTCTGGTCATAGATCCGCGCGACGACGATCTCCACTCCGAACTGCTCGCGGGCCACGCGGGCGGCGATGATGTTCGAATTGTCGCCGGACGACACCGCGGCGAAGGCGTGCGCCTCGGTGATCCGCGCCTTGATCAGCGTGTCGCGGTCGAAACCCATTCCCAGCACCTGAGTTCCGCGGAACTCCGGTCCGAGCCTGCGGAATGCCTCGGCGTCGCGGTCGATGACTGCGACGGAGTGCCCGGCGTCGCCGAGCTGGCGGGCCAGCATCGATCCGACGCGCCCGCAGCCCATGATCACGATGTGCATCGCGAGTTGTCCCTCTCCCGCATCGCGCGAGGCCGAATGTCGTCATCCAAGGTTGTCACTACATGCCGTCACCGCATGGTCCCACCGCCGCCGAGCGACGCGATCCGACGGTACTCACGCAACCTACCGCCCGCGATGGTCCGCGCCGAACCGTGGCCACACGGTGGAGAGCGCGGCCCGCGCGTGCCCCCGCGGCGCCGGCTCGTCGTAGGCTATCCGGTTGTGTCGAAACGGACAGTGCCGAAGCTCCCCAGGGTCGTCAAACGGCTGCTGGTCGGGCAGCCGTTTCGTAGCGACCGGCTGTCGCACACGTTGCTGCCCAAGCGGATCGCGTTGCCGGTGTTCGCGTCCGACGCGCTTTCGTCCGTCGCGTACGCGCCGGAGGAGGTCTTCGCGACCCTGTCGGTCGCCGGCCTGTCCGCCATCACCATGGCACCGTGGGTGGCGGCCCTCGTGGCATTCGTCATGCTCGTGGTCGTCGCATCCTATCGGCAGAACGTGCACGCGTACCCCTCCGGGGGCGGTGACTACGAGGTCGCGGGCACCAACCTGGGCCCGAACTTCGGCCTGATGGTGTCCAGTGCGCTGATGGTCGACTACATCTTGACGGTCGCGGTGTCCACCGCGTCGGGTGTGGCGAACATCGGGTCGGCCATCGGCGTCGTCGGTGATCACGCGGTGTTGTTCTCGGTCGGGATCATCGTCGCGGTGACGGCGCTCAACCTGCGCGGCATCCGCGAATCGGGTAAGGCGTTCGCGGTCCCGGTGTACGCGTTCATCGTCTCGATCCTCGTGATGATCGTCACCGGGCTCGTCAAGTTCGCCCTCGGTATGACGCAGCTCTCGCCGAGCGCGGGCTTCACGATCCAAGCCACCGGGACGTTCAGCGGCGCGGCGTTCGTATTCCTGCTGCTGCGCTCGTTCTCGTCCGGGTCCGCGGCATTGACCGGCGTCGAGGCCATCTCCAACGGTGTCCCGGCGTTCCGCAAGCCGAAGTCCAAGAACGCGGCGACCACGCTCGCGCTCATGGGCCTGCTGTCGGTCACCATGTTGATGGGCCTGGTGGCCATGGCCATGATCACCCACGTCCATCTGGCCGGGCCCGGGGTCACCCTGGGTGGCGCGCCCGCGGACTACAACCAGAACACGCTAGTGGTGCAGATCGCCCGCGCCGTGTTCGACGGATTCCCGATCGGCTACTACGTGGTCTCGTTCACGACGGGTCTCATCCTCATGCTGGCCTGCAATACCGCGTTCAACGGTTTCCCCGTGCTGGGCTCGATCCTCGCGCAGCACCAATACCTGCCGCGCCAGTTACACACCCGCGGGGACCGGCTCGCGTACTCCAACGGGATCGTGTTCCTCGCCGGTATCGCGCTGATCCTGATCGTCGCGTTCAAGGCGAACGTCTCCAGCCTCATTCAGCTCTACATCGTCGGCGTGTTCGTGTCTTTCACGTGTTCCCAGGGCGGCATGCTGCGGCACTGGCAGCGGCTGCTGCGCACCGAGAAGGATCGCGCCGCCCGATATCGCATGCGGCGCGCGCAGACCATCAACGCGATCGGTTTTTGCTGCACCGGAACGGTTCTGGTGATCGTTCTATTGACCAAGTTTCTGGCCGGGGCGTGGATCGCGATCCTCGCGATGGTGATCATCTTCTTCACCATGAAAGGCATTCACCGGCACTACGCGCGCGTGGCGCGGGAGCTCGCCGGCTCGGAACAGGACCTGGTGTTGCCGAGCCGTGTGCACGGCATCGTGCTGATTTCGAAGCTGCAGTTGCCGGCCCTTCGTGCGCTCGCCTACGCCCGCGCGACACGCCCCGACGTGCTCGAGGCGGTGACTGTCAACGTCGATCCGGAGGACACGACCGCGCTGGCGCGTGAATGGGAGGACCGGCAGATCCCGGTGCCGCTGAAGATCATCGACTCGCCGTTCCGGGAGATCACGCGCCCCATCCTGGATTACGTGCGTCGCGTTCGCAGCGATTCCCCGCGCGACGTGGTGACGGTCTTCATCCCGGAATACGTGGTCAGTCACTGGTGGGAGCAGTTGCTGCACAACCAGTCCGCGCTCCGGATCAAGGGGCGGCTGCTGTTCACGCCCGGCGTGATGGTCACCAGCGTGCCGTGGCAGCTGCTCGGCTCGACGGATGCCCCGGAGCGCAGGGACGGCGGAGTGCAGCGCTCCGGCCGGCCTCCCGCGCGGGCGTCGGATACCGCCGGACGGACCGGGTGGTTCGGCCAGCCGGTGGGTGGGCAGCAGACGAGCGGCCGGGCCCGGGACGGCTCGTACAGCGGCAACGGCTCCCCGGTGGGGAGCGGATTGCGTCCGCGCATGCGACGCCGCCGATGAGCGTCCCGCCCCCCGCGGGCGTCGATCTGGACGTCGGTGACGAGCTCGAACTCGACGTCGGCGCGGTGGCCCACGGCGGCGTGTGCGTCGCCCGCGCGGATGGGCGCGTGGTCTTCGTCCGGTATGCGCTGCCCGGCGAGCGCGCGGTGGTGCGCATCACCGAGGCGCGTCCCGGCTCCTTCTGCCGTGGTGAGGCGGTCCGCATTGTGCGGGCCGATCCGCGCCGGGTCGCACCGCCGTGCGCCCACTTCGGGCCGGGCGGCTGCGGCGGATGCGATGTCCAGCACGCCCGCGCCGACCTGCAGCGGGAGCTGAAGGCGACGGTGGTGCGCGAGCAGCTGTGGCGGCTCGCCGGGATCGACAGGCCCGTCACCGTCGAACCGCTGCCGAGGGACGGCTTCGGCTGGCGGAGCCGCGTCCGGTGGGCCGTGGGCCGGTCCGTGCCGGGCACCGTGATGTCCGAGTATGACGCTGTTCTCGGGCCGCGCCGGTACCGGTCGCACGAGGTCGTTCCGATCTCGGCCGCGCGGCCGTGCCTCATCGCCGCGCCGGGTCTGAGCGAAGCCGCCGAGGCACTCACCTCGCCGCCCGGCGCGGATGAGGTCGTGCTGACCCGGCAGGCGGGCGCGGGC
>JAFIHI010000251.1 GCA_017848755.1 Nakamurella sp.
CGCTCTGGGGCGCAGGGGCAGGCGGAGCGGGCGCCGCTGGGGTGCCACGTGCTGCGCGCGGCCGGAACCGAGGCCCCGTTCGTGGGCGAGTACACGGACACCACGACCGAGGGCGTGTATCGCTGCCGTGGATGCGGGTCCGAGCTCTTCCGAAGCGACACCAAGTTCGAGTCGCACTGCGGCTGGCCGAGCTTCTACGCACCCCTGGCGGGCGACAGCGTCGTCTACTTGGAGGACCGGTCCCTGGGGCGCGTGCGGACGGAGGTCCGCTGCGCGACCTGCGGGAGCCACCTGGGTCACGTCTTCGAGGGTGAGGGCTACGGCACCCCGACGGACCTGCGCTACTGCATCAACTCGATCAGCCTCACGTTGGAGCCCAAGGCCTGAGACGCAACTCCGCTGCACGGCCGGTGCAGGATCAACCGGAGTCCTTGATCGACCGGGCTAGGCGGCCGATCGCCGCGCACACGTCGTCCTGCCAGGCGGCCGCGATCGGGTCTCGCGCGGTCAGTCCGACCGAGCCGTGCAGCGCGCCGATGTGGCGGGTAGCGGTGACCCGCACGTCGGCGGCTCGCAGGCGCCCTGCGAGCAGTTCGCCGCCGCGACGCCACGGGTCGTACTCGGCCGTGACGACGTGCGTCGCCGGGAACCCGGCCACGGAGGGTGCCAGCAGCGGCGACAGGTCGGGGTCCGCGGGATCGCCGTCGCTGCTGTACAGGTGCTTCATCTCATCCGGCGTGTTTAGGCCATTGACTGCGGCGAACCGGTCGTCCCACGTGCCCTCGGCACGCAGGTCGATCGCGGGCACCTCGAGGAGCAGTCCGGCCAGCAGCGGCGACCGGCCGAGGCGGTTGGTCGTGGCGGCGGCAATATTCGCGCCTGCGGAGATCCCGCCCAGCAGAACTCGGCCGGGATCGACGTCCAGCGCTCCGGCCGCCTGGTGGAGCCACTCGAGCACGGCCAGGGTGTCCTCGATTGCGGCCGGGCAGCCGAACTCCGGAGCCAGCCGGTAGTCGACCACGAATGAGATCGCGCCCGTGCGGGCGGTCCGCTCCGACACGAGCGACTCGTTCACGCGCTCGTTGACCGCTCCGTGCCAGAAGGCCCCTCCGTGCAGGTAGACGTACGCGGCGTGCGGCCCGGCGGCCTCAGGCGGCCGGCACTCACGGACCAGCACCCCGTACGGTCCGACCTGATGATCACGCCAGGTCACGTCGGGTTCCGGCGGCTTGGTGAACCGCTCGGCGAGGATCTGGCTCGAGGCGAACCGCCCGCGGCGGGCCGAATCCACGGTGGAGTCGTCGATCTCCCCGGTCAATGCCAGCGCACTTCGCTGCCATGCGAGCGTCTCGGAGCTCAGGGCGATCTCGTCCCCGTCGGCGAACATCTCCGAAGTCATTTGATCGCTCCTGCCATCATGCCGCGCACGAAGTACCGCTGAAGGGCGAAGAAGACGATGATCGGCACCGCCATGAGGATGAACGCCGCCGCGGTCAGCACCTCCCAGCCCTCGCCGCGGGAGTTCACGAGGTTCGTGACCGCCAGCGTCAGCGGTGCGACGTCCGGGCTCCCGCCGAGGTAGATGAGAGCCACCAGCAGGTCGTTCCACACCCACATGAACTCGAACACCGCGACCGCCGCCAAGGCCGGCGCGGCCAACGGAATCCCGATGCGGAAGAACGACGTGAGGTCGCTCGCGCCGTCGATCGCGGCTGCCTCGAACAACTCGTCCGGGATGGTGGCGAAGAAGTTCCGCAGCAGGTAGACGGCGAACGGGAGGCCGTAGCCGACGTGCGCGATCCACACCGCCGGGAACGTCCCCACGATGTGCAGACTCGAGAACAGCTGCAGCACGGGCACGAGGGTCATCTGCAACGGCACGCTGAGGAGAACGAGGACGATCACGAACAGCGCGTCCCGCCCGGCAAACCGCCAGCGTGCGAAGGCGAACCCGGTCACCGAGGCGATCACGACTGTGATGAGCGTGACGGGGACGGTAATCAGGATGCTGTTGACGAAGTTGCGTCCGATCCCGTTCCGCGCAAGCACGGACTCGTAGTTCTCCAGCGTGAACCTGTACGGCGGGAAGATCGACGTCCACCAGCCCGTGCTACTGATGTCGTGCGCCGAGCGGAACGAGCTGAGGAACAGCGCAAGCAGCGGCACCATCCACACGACCGTTATCGCTATCAGCGCGCCGTGCTTGGCGAAGAACGCGGCGTAACCGACGCGGCCGCGACGCGTGGTCGAGGTCATGCCTTCTCCCGGAAGAATCGGAGGTTGACGAGGATGATCGGCACGGTCGCGAGGAGGAGAACCACCGCGATGGCGCTGGCGGTCGCGTTGTTCTGCGAGCTGAACATCTCGCTGTACATCTCGGTGCCTAGCACCTGCGAGTCGTAGTTGCCGTTGGTCAACACGTAGATGATGTCGAACACCTTGAGGGCACTGATCGCCATGAGCGTGATGACTATGACGACGGTCGTCGCGATCTGCGGCAGCATGATCCGGAAGAACACCGTGAGCTCGGACGCACCGTCGATTCGCGCGGCCTCCAGCGTCTCGATCGGAACTCCCTTGATCGCGGCCGCGAGGATCACGGTCGCGAGGCCCGCGGCCATCCAGATACCGATGAAGATGAGCGCGCCGTTGACGGTCCGTTCGTTAGTGAGCCACGCCACCGGGTCCGCCGTGGGCGACAGTCCCGTCCAGATCGCGTTCAGCGTCCCGGTCTGCGGCAGGCCGGGAGGCTTGTAGGCGTAGACGAAGCCCCAGATCACGCCCGCGCCGACAAACGAGATCGCGGTGGGCAAGACGATCACGGTACGTACGACCCGCTCGTAGGGCACCCGGTCGGCCAGCGTCGCGACGATCAGCCCGACGAGGGTGACGAACGCGGTGAACACCACCAGCCACAGGACGTTGTTGCGGATCGCGGTGAGCGTCTCGGCGCGCGTCAGCACGGAGACGTAGTTGTCCAGCCCCACGAACCCACCCCCGTCGGCCCGCTGGAAGCTCATGACGACCGTGCGGACTAGCGGGTACAGCAAGGTGACGAGCAGCAGCACCGCGGCCGGTGCCAGCCACAGCACGACCCGCCAGGCCCGGGCAGCCCGCGGCCGGACGCGGCGCAGGATCCACTCCCCAAGGAGCAGGTACAGCAGGATGCCGATGGGCACGGCGAGCCCGGCGAAGACCGCCAGCATGATGGGTGACACGACCACTCCTTACGCTGCCGGGCCGGCACGAACGCCGCACCGACCCGGCAGCCCGGATCACTTGTTCGCCAGCCGTGC
>JAFIHI010000252.1 GCA_017848755.1 Nakamurella sp.
GGCCGCATGTCCCTACGGCGTCCGCATCTTCAACTGGGGCAACACCGAGTACGCGCCGGGTGGGGTCGTGGGGTACGGCCAGGACTACCGCAGCGACGGCCGCCTGGTGTTCACGCCGGAACGACCCGTCGGCGTCGTGGAGAAGTGCACGTTCTGCGTGGAGCGGATCGACGTCGGAGAGCAACCGTTCTGCTGCGAGGCATGCCCGGTAGGCGCTCGCGTCTTCGGGGACCTGAACGACCCCGAAAGCGATGTCAGCCAGTTGGTGAATGTCGGTGGCGCCGAACAATTGCACCCGGAGTTGGGCACGGATCCGAATGTGTATTACGTGCCGATCCGGAAGCGGCCCGTCGTCCAGAGCTGATAGGAGCACACAGTGACCAGCAACGTAGCTCAGCTGACGACACCGCCGACGGCCGGACACCATCCGCACGCCCGCACGGGTCTCTGGTACGCGGCGATCGCCGTCGTCGCCGCATTCGGCCTCACCGCGTGGATCTACGAACTCAGAACCGGCCTTGCCACCACCGGCATGCGGGACGTCGTCTCGTGGGGGATGTACATCTACACGTTCGCATTCCTCATCGGCCTGTCGGCCGGCGGCCTGATCGTCGCATCGAGCGCCGAAGTCTTCGGCGTGGCCGCGCTGAAACCGTTGTCCAGGCTCGGTGTGCTGTCGGCCGGCGCCTGTGTCGCGGTCGCCGGGCTCATGATCATCCCGGACCTCGGGCGACCGGCGCGCGTACTGAACCTGTTCCTCCATCCGAACTGGTCGTCCCCGCTGATCTGGGACATCTTGATCATTTCGGCCTACTTCGTGTTCGCGATCGTCGACCTCACCGTCCTGCAGCGCCGCGCGGCGGCACCGTCACGGTGGCATCGCACGGCCCGGGTGCTCGCGTATGTCGGCTTGCCCCTTGCCGTCCTGTTGCACTCGGTGACCGCGTGGATCTTCGGGCTGCAGATCGCACGCTCCTGGTGGAACACCGCGCTGATGGCCCCGCTGTTCGTGGTGTCCGCCATGTTGTCCGGAACCGCGCTGGTGACGCTGCTCGCGCTGGGCGCCCAGCGCTGGACCTCGTTCGCCCTCCCGGACGCGACGCGGCGCTGGCTGCGCGGGCTGATCGTCGTGACGCTGATCGTCGACCTGTTCTTCGTCGGCTGCGAATACATCACCGTGCTCTGGGGCAACGTGCCCGACGATCGCGCGGTGCTGCGGCTGGTGCTCCCGGGCGGTTCGTGGTCCTGGACATTCTGGATGGAATGGGTCGTCGGCGGCCTGCTCCCGCTGGTGCTGCTGCTGGTCCCGCGCCTCTGGCGCGCACCCGGCGTGTTGGGTATCGCCGCGGCGCTCGCACTCGTCGGCGTGTACGCGTTCCGCATCGAACTGATCGTCGTCGGGTTCGTCAATCCCCTGACGCAGTACCCGCCGGGCATCGCCCTCGGCACATCGACAACGCCCGCGGGCTCGTTCCAGCTCGTCGGCCACTACGCACCGACCTGGGTCGAATACGGGATCGTGCTGGGCTTGTTCGCCGTCTTCGCCGCCATCGTGACGGTCGGGTTTCGTGGCCTGCATGTCACGGAGGACTCCCCCGCGCATGTGCGGGACGAGTCCACGGGCGGTCCGGGCCGGCGCGAAGCGGAGGTGGCACCATGACCGCTCGATCGAACGGCGACGTCCGACCGGCACCGACACCGGTATCCCCCGCATCGTCCATCCCGGACTTCGTCGACAACGCATATGACGGCGTAGCCGGGGTTCGTCGCGATGCCGTCTCTGCCGCCGACACGGCCGTCGTGCTCTCGCGCCTGTGGAGCCGGCCCACGGCGGACGAGTTCCAGGTGTGGCTGCAGTGGCGCGACAGTGCCGACCACCTGTTCCGCCAGGTCTGCGAATCCGACGAATATGCGTGGGACGAGCTGGACGTGCCCGAGTTGCTCGCCGAATACGAGCGGCTGTTCATCGGCCCCGGACCGGTGCCATGCCCGCCGTACGAATCGTATTGGCGGCAGGATGTGTCGTTCGATATGCGCGGCAGCCTGATGGGTCCGTGCACGGCCGAACTCCGCGACCTCTACGGCGATCTCGGACTCGAAACCGCGCCCGCGACCGGCGAGATGCCCGATTTCCTGCCTATCGAGCTGGAGGCGTTCGCCTACGCACTCGCGAGCACCGAACGGTTCGAGACCGGGCGCGTCATCTTCGCCGGGCACCTGCGACACTGGCTGCCGCGGTTCGCCGATGCCGTGGAACGTGCGTCGCGCCACCACTTCTACGCGGATCTCGCGCGGGTGACAGCGGCGTGGGCGGCCGAAGTCGAATGGCAGATCCTCGAACCCGTGGGCGATGCCGCCGACGGATAAGCCGCACGGGTCAGTTGAGTCGATGTCAGACGATGTGGTCGTGAGCGAGATGCCGACCGGGACAGTGGAACCACCGACGGGGCGTCCGCTGACCGTCGTCTGCTGCCCGGATGTGGGGGACGCGGTCGCGAAAGCGGTTGCGGCGATGCAGATTCACAGCGGAGCCCCGCAGATCGACACCGTGCTGGGTTCCCGGATCTGTGCTGTGCCGTCCGGCCTGCGGCACCTAGACGGCCGGCTCACCGATCGCCGCGTGGTCGTCGCCTGCCGCAACGGGTATCAGCGTCGCGACGCGATCGTGCACGCCCTGCGCCGCGCCGGGGTGCAGCCGACCCGGATCGTCATCCCGGATCTGTCGGCCGCGCCGATGGACACGGTCCAGGGTCACGGCGCGGAAGCCGGCATTCGCATCCGCGCCGCCGTGGCGCGAGCGGCATCGATCGACACCTCGATCCCGGTCGACGAGCGCGCCGCTCGCGGCACGGCGAAACACGTATCGAGACGCGACCTGTTCCGCATCGACTTGGCGACGCCCAGGCCCGTCGCGCATTGGAATCCCGGTCGTTGCGATTCGCGGGCCTGCGCGGCATGTGTCGAGAGCTGCCCGGTCGGGGCATTGTCGCTTCGGGGCGGCGCGGTGCACGTCGACGCCGACGCGTGCACGGGCTGCGGCGCGTGCCTGAGCCGTTGTCCGGCCATGACGCTCGGCTCGCTCTCCCGGAGGTCGTTCGAGGCCGAAGCCCAAGTCCTGGTGGAACAGTCGCACCGCGCGGGCTCCCGCTTCGGGGTGGTGATCACGTGCTCCGGGGCCGCCCCGATCGCGCTCGGTCAGGGGTGGCTTCCGCTGGCGGTTCCGTCGCTGGAGACGGTGACCATCGGATGGCCACTCCAGATCGCCGCGGCCGGGCTGCCCGTCGCGCTGGTGGATTGCGGCGAGCCGAGCTGCGCGGACCGTCGCCGGGATCTCGCGGACCTGTTGACATCGTTGCGGGCGGCCGTCGGATCATGGCCGAACGGGACGGCCCTCCCCCAGGTGGCCGCTCCGCGCCGAGACGCCCTTGCTCGGCATTCCGTTGCCGGGCATGCGGTTGGCGGGGACGCCGTCGCGAAACCTCCCTGGCCGGACCGCTTGTCATTTGCCGAGCCCGGAGCAACGCTCGGCGCGTTGTCCGCCATGCGTCCGGGCTCCGGCGCGGGCAAGGACTTCGCGAGCGGCGATGGGACCGGCCCGGCCGCCCGACCCTGGCGGGTCGAGTCGGCCCTGGCGCCGACCGGAGCTGTCGACATCGACGCTGCGCGGTGTTCGGCCTGCGGGTTGTGCGTCTGCGAATGCCCGACCGGCGCTCTCGCCGGCGAGCACGAGCCGGGCCATCTCACGCTGAGCTTCGACGGATCGCTGTGCTTCGCCTGCGGCGCGTGCGCGTCGATCTGCCCGAACAGCGCGGTCGTCCTGCGACGTCGGATCGATTCATCGTTGTTGGATCCGCGGCGGCAGGCTGTGGCACGGGTGCCCACCGGGGCGCTCTGCCGAACCTGCGGCGGTCCGATCGGAGCGGGCCTGGCCGTCGACGTCGTCGCCGGCCGCCTCGCCGCATCGCATCCCGCGATCGCCGACCGGTTGCGGCGGGCGGACCAGTGCGCCGACTGCCTGCTGAGCGCGTGACACATGACGGTTTGAACACATGACAGCCATAGGTGACCGGAACACGGGACCAAGGACCCCGTGCCTGCGAGCGGCGCAGGCGTCACGCTGGCAATACCAACAGCACCCACATCAACCAGAAAGGAGACGATCATGGCTCTGGTGAGATGGGAACGGCCGCTGCTGCGCTGGCCGTGGCCGGAGGACCGGTTCGACCGGGCCTTCCGGGACATGGCACGCGACCTGTTCACCGGCGGGGCTCGGCTGGCCGAGACGTGGCCGATGCATGTCGAGGAGTACGTCGAGGAAGGCACGTGCGTGATCCGCCTGGAGATCCCCGGCATCGATCCCGAGAAGGACATCGACGTCGAGATCGCCGATGGCGCAGTGCATGTCGTAGCCCGCCGCGAAGAGCGATCCAAGGAGGAGCGCCCGGACGCGTATCGGAGCGAGTTCCGCTATGGCAGCTTCGAGCGGTACATCCCGCTGCCTGACGGGGCGACCGAACACGATGTGACGGCGACCTACAAGGACGGCATCCTGGAAGTGCGGCTTCCCGTGGCGGCTGCCGTCGAAAAGCCCGCGGCGAGGCGGGTCGTCGAGATCACCCACGGCTGATCTCGCACGACCCGAGGCGGTGGACACCGCGGTGCCCATCGCCTCGGCGTCTCTCGGCCCGGCGTCACTCCCGGGGCCGGTCGCCTCCGGTCTATGAGCTCGTCGATCCGGCACACCCCGGAACGTCGTCATACTCGATGTGCATCCGGCGAACGGCGGTTCATCGGTCAGCCGCGGGCGCGCCACGGGTGCCGCGGGGTGAGCGCCGTCGGGCCGCCGCAATGGGCGCGATCCGACTTCGAGAGCAACAGCCGCCATTCGGCGTCGGCGATCGAATCGCGCACCGCGTCGACCGCGTCGGGGTTCACCGAGATCGACGTGATGCCCGACCGCACCAGGTGTTCCGCGAATTCGGGCCGGTTGGACGGGGCCTGGCCGCACAGCGAACTGGTGATGCCAGCGCGGCGGCAGGCCCGGATGATCCGGTCGATCGTATCCAGTACGGCCGGGTCGGCCTCGTCGAAAACGTCGGCGCAGACCTGCGAGTCGCGATCGACGCCGAGTACGAGTTGCGTCAGATCATTGCTGCCGATCGACACGCCCGAAACCCCCATGCGCGCGTAGGCGGGGATCCAGTAGGCGACGGACGGCACCTCCGCCATCGCCCACACATCGAGCCCCGACGCGGTCGGATGCTCGTGCACTATGTCCAGACACCGCTGCATCTCCCAGGCGGTGCGCACGAACGGGATCATGAGGCGAAGGTTGGGCGTCTCGGCGGCCACCGCGCCGAGCACGTCGAGTTCCAGCCGGAAGAGGTCCGGCTGGTCGACGTACCGGTAGCAGCCCCGATAGCCGATCATCGGGTTGTCCTCGGTCGGCTCGAACTTCTCGCCGCCCTCCAGGTGCCGGAATTCGTTGGAGCGGAAGTCGATGCTGCGATACACGACCGACCGCGGGGCGAAGGCGCGGGTGATCTGCAGCAACGACGCCGACATGGCGTCGACGAACTTCTGCTGCTCGCCGCGCTCGATGAGCAGCCGCGGGTGCACCCCGGCAAGCGCGTCGGCCACCATGAACTCGGCGCGCAGCAGCCCGACGCCGTCCACGGGCATCGCCGCCACTTCCTCGGCGTGTGCCGCGACCGCCAGGTTCACGTACAGCTTGGTCGCCATCGGCACCCGGGATCTGGCCGCGACGGGCGTGCTCACGGCCACCACCGGGGCCTCCGGTTCGGCGACGGCGCCGGCGTAGACCTCGCCGCGCTTGGCGTCGACCGTCACCGTCTCGCCGTCGCGGAGCACCGTGGTGGCGTTCCGCGTCCCCACCACACAGGGCACGCCGAGCTCCCGCGACACGATCGCGGCGTGGCACGTCATGCCGCCGCCGTCGGTCACCAGGGCCGCCGCGCGGCGGATCGCGGGTACCCAGTCCGGGCTCGTCATCGCGGCGACCAGGACGTCGCCGTCGCGAAGCCGAGTGGACTCCTCGGGCGTGCTGAGCACCCGCGCGGTTCCCGAGGCCCGCCCGATCGATGCGGCAAGTCCGCGCACCAGCACCCGGTGCTCTTCGACGCCAGGCGGCGGCGGCAGGGTGGTGATCGGCCGGGACTGCACGAGATAGACCGCGTCGCCGGCCCGGGCCCACTCCACATCCTGGGGCGTTCCGTAGTGCTTCTCGACATCCGTTGCGAGGCGGGCTAACTCGAGCACCTGCGCATCGGTGAGCACGCGGGCCAGGCCGGCATGGGCGTCGAGTTCGATCTCCTGGTCCCGCCCGTCCGGGCCGCGGACGATCTTCATCTTCTTGAGCCCGATCCGCACACTCAGCACCACCGGCTCGTCCTTGCGAACCAGGTAGGTGTCCGGTTCGACCCGGCCCGAGACGATCGCCTCGCCCTGCCCGAACACCGCTTCGATCACCATGTGGTCGGTGGCGCCGGTGGACGGGTCGACGGTGAAGATCACCCCGGAGGCCTCGGACGGCACCATCTCCTGGACGATGACGGCGATGCTCGGCTCCTCGTCGACGCGCTGCGCCGCCCGGTAGGAGATCGCTCGGGCGGCATACAACGAGGCCCAGCAGTCCACCACGCGCGCGAGCAGCTCCTGCTCGCCACGCACGTTGGTGAACGTGGCGTTCATGCCGGCGAAAGATGTGGCGCCGGCGTCCTCGCTGGTTCCGGACGAGCGGACAGCGACCATGACGTCGTTCCCGAGCGCGCGATAAGCGTCGGTGATGGCCGCCGCGAGCTCTTCCGGAATCGGGGTTTTGCGTATCACCGCCTGGCATTCGGTGGCCGTGGCGCGCAGGCTCTCGGCGGAATCGGTATCGCCGCTGCGCAGTAGTTCGCGGATCCGGGCGCGCGCGCCGGTGCGGTCGAGCGCATCGAGGTACGCGTCCGCCGAGATGACGAACCCGGGCGGCACGGGCAGGCCCGCGGACGTGAGCTCACCCAGATTGGCGCCCTTGCCTCCCGCCTGGGCGACGTCGCGGAGTCCGATCTCGTTGAACCAGAGGATCGCGTTCATGGTGATGCCTTCCTGCTCGATACGGGCGCAGGCCTGAGCGGTCCGGACCGGGCGCCGGGACCGTTAGCGCTCGACCTCGAAGACCGCGTCGAGCGGCAGCCGGGGCGTCGGCGGCAAAGATTCCTGACTCACGTGTGCCCACCCCACCCGGACGATGACCTGGGGGTAGGCACGACCGAAGAACACACCCGCACGCAGACTGTCCCGCGTGCCCGGCACTTCCACCGGCAGGCTGAGCGGGCACGTCGCCAATCCGATCGCGGTCGCCTCCAGAAGCACAGCGCTCGTCGCCTCTCCGGCCCGCAATCGCGACGGCACGTCGTCGTGCCATGTCCCGACGACGAACAACGCCGACGCATCATCCTCACCGGAGTCGACCACCTGCGTGCCGTGCTCCCGGGCGAACGGCGATCGGTTCAGCTCATGGGTCGCGGCCTGGAAGTTGCGGGCGGGCACTCCGACACCGGCCGCCGCGACGAAGCCGGTCCACGCCGCGGTCTCGGCCTGGTATCGGACGTCCGACGCCCGAAGCGATTCGGAGGCAGCCATCGCGTCGACGAGCCCACGGTGCGCCTGCGCGCCGTGCACATGCACGACCATCACGCCTTCTTCGGCGCCGACACCCGTCAAGAGGTCGATGATGCCGGCCGGAACCTCCCACGAGGTATAGGCCGCTCTGTTGCTGCGCCGCTCGGCGATTGCAGCGGCCCGGGCCGCCAGTTTCGGTTCCGGCGCATCCGCCGTGAAATGCAGCGCCGCAAGATGGTTCGGCTGCGCCGGGTCCGGCGAGCGGTCGACCGTCACCGCCCACCCCAGGCTGGCAAGGGCCACCCGGGCATGGTGCAGCACCACCCCGCAACTGACCATCAGGTCGGTCTGCTCGGGATCGGTTTCCCGCAGCCATCGGGCCTCGTCCGAATACAGGTGCAGGACGGGTTCCTGCCACCGCCACCGCCATGGCTGCGAGTTGTGGATCGACGGGGCGCGGATAGCGAGATCGAGTGCCCGCCGGATCGTCGTCATATCCGGAATGTTCGCCATCGGAACCCTCCCAGATGCAGATCCGCTGGTTCTAGGGCCCGCGGATGGGTTTACCGACGGATGGATCCCTGTCTGCGGGCGGCTGCCTGCGACACGGCGGCGCGCCGGTGGGGGGTCCTGCGCCCCATGACCGGGCCTTCGGTACACACCCGTCGTCATGATGTGAGCATGCCGCGGCGCGGGTCGCGCGCACAGGGCCGAAGGGCCCGATCCTGCCCCGACCAACGGCCGACCCTGAGCAGGCCGAGATCGGATCCGTCACGGTGGGTGACACGGGACGTTGGGCTCTATACCGACGGCGGCACCCGGGTCCACTATGGGCTGATCCGCGGGTTACGGCCGGATCCACCGGCCGGCTGCACGGCACGCCGACATGACGGCGGGCACTGTCAGCGGTGAGGTGCCGTCAGCGGCGGAGTGCCGTCAATGGCAGCGGAGCGCCGGGAAGGGCGGCGGAGAGCGATGGCTGGGTTCGTGCAAGCGGTGGCGGTCGATCTGGACGGCACCATTGCGCACGGCAACACGCTCGACGCGAACGCCATGGCGGCGCTCGACGAATGCAGATCGTCAGGTGCCACAACGGTTCTGGTCACCGGGCGCATCGAGGCCGAGCTGCTGGGCAGCTTTCCCGACCTGCTGCCGCATTTCGACGCGGCGGTGCTGGAGAACGGCGCGGTGCTCGCGATGGACGAGCACCGGATCACCCTGGCCGGCATCGACCCGCTACTGGCGTCGCACCTTCGCGAGCGGATTCCGTTCCTGAGACAGGGCGTCGCGATCCTTGCCTGCGGGCTGTCCGATGCGCCGGTGGTACTGGAGGGCATCGATGCGCTGGGCCTGGACGCGCAGTTGGTGCACAACCGATCGGAGCTGATGGTCCTCCCCTCGGGGGTCTCCAAGGGCACCGGCCTGCATGCCGCGCTTCAGGGACTCGAGGTCTCCGCGCACAATTCGGTCGCGATCGGTGACGCCGAGAACGACCTGTCCATGCTGATCGCCGCGGAGGTCGGTGTCGCGGCCCATGGGGCGGTGCCATCCGTGTTACGGATCGCCGATGTGACGCTCTCGGACCGTCCGGGAGATACTCTCGCCGATTTCCTGCGCGGCCCGGTCGTGTCCGGAGCCAAGCCGATCCATTCGCCGCGACGCGCCCTTCGGATCGGGCAAGCGTCCGACGGGTCCATCGTCACGGTCCCGGGCGCCCAAGCCGGTGTGCTGGTGTGCGGTTCCAGCGGCGCCGGCAAATCGCACCTCACCGGCCTGCTCGTCGAGCGATGGATCGACGCGGGGTACACCGCACTGATCATCGACCCGGAAGGAGACCACTCGTCGCTGGCGAGCCTGCACCAGACGGTCGTCATCGACGCGAGCGCAACCCAGTCGGTCGACGAGCTGCTGCACCTGCTGTGCCACCAGTCGCTGTCGGTTGTGTTGGATCTCTCGCGGATGAGCCGGTCCGCCACGGTCGCCTATCTCTCGATGATCGCGCCCGGCGTGGAATCGATCCGCAGCCAACACGGCTTGCCGCATTGGGTCGTCATCGACGAGGCGCACGGAGTTCTGGGCGAGGACGGCATGCTCGCGGATGTCTTCCGCCCCAACGCCGGAGGGTACTGCTACGTCACGTACCACCCCGAGATGCTCTGCGCCGCAGCGAAAACCACCGTCGACGTCACCGTGATCGCGCTGGGCCCGGATCTGGGCGACGGGGACGGCGCTCGAGCGGTGATCCGGGTCCCTGGTCGCGCGGATACCGAGTTCGTTCCGGACCCTCGCATCACCGCGCACGTCCGCCACCGCAACAAGTACCGGGACATCGCGCTGCCGGAGAAGTTGCGCTTCCGTTTCCGGGATTCTTCGGGACGGGAGGTGGCCTGCGCCGCGACGGTGAACGATTTCGTGGGTCAACTGGCATCCGTTCCGGACGATTCGATCGTGCACCACGCATTGCAGGGCGATTTCTCCCGCTGGGCGGTGGGCGCGGTGCAGGATCGGGTCCTCGGCTCGCTGCTCGCCGCGGTCGAGAACGAGTGCGTGAGCAGCATTACCACCGCCGCCAGGTCGCTGCGGCGGCGTGCCGCGTCCGAGGTGGAGCAACGGTACGGCCTGGGCGAGCCTGATCTGCGGCCCGGCGCACACCGTGCCGATGACGCGATCCACGGGCACGGGCATTCGGATGCCGCCCACCCTCCTGCCGCCCGGTCGGCGTGACCCGCGGTCCGTATGCCCCTGTCCGCGAGCGATCCGCGCATCCCGGTGCGGAGCCCGCGTGCGGGACCAATGGCACTGGCCTCGCCCCTGACCAGGCGCGATGGTCGAGTCGGGAGCTGTGATCAACGCTCCTGGGATGCTGCACACGTGCCGCGCCGGTGCCACGCACGTAACTCGCCGGTCGAGAGGAGTCGCCATGACGGACATGTCTGGCCCGGTCGTCGTGGGCTACGACGGGTCCGAGGGCGCAACGCTGGCCCTGGAATGGGCGGCCGTCGAAGCGGCCGCGCTGCACGCGCCCCTGCATCTTGTCTACGCGTACCGCGACGACGATTCCTACGCGTTGGTCGCACGGCAGGGAAGGCTCGCCACTCGCGAGGCAGATCTGGTGCAGTCCGCCGCGCGCCGGTTGGTCGCCGACGGCGCCGATGCGGTCGCCCGGCTCGGCATCGGCGTTGCAACCAGCACCACCGCCTATGACGACGACGCACTGACCGCACTGCTCGACATCGCCCGGGACGCATCGGTTCTCGTGGTGGGATCGCGCCGATTGGGCCCGATCGGCTCGGTGCTCCTCGGATCGACGAGCTCGGCGATCGCGGCGCACGCGCCGTGCCCGGTGGTCGTCGTTCGCGGGCGTGCCGGCGACCCGGCCGCGCGCGCAGGCGTCGTGATCGGCGTGGATCCGCACGATCGCAACGAGGACGTGGTGGAGTTCGGTTTCCAGTACGCCGACCGCCACGGCGCACCCGTGCGGCCGGTGCTGTGCTGGCACAGCGACCCGGTCGCCGAAACCTCCTGGGGCACAGAGCGTCCCGCGCCGCAGCATGCCGAGAATCTATTGGGCGAGGCGCTGGCCGATGCGCGCCGGCGTTACCCGGCTGTGGACGTGTCCCCCGCCGTGATCCGCGCGCGGCCCGTGCCGGGTCTGCTCGCCGAGTCCACGGCGGAGCGACTGCTGGTGGTCGGTGCGCGCGGGCGGCACGCGGTGGCCGGCACTCTGCTGGGCTCCGTCAGCCAGGGTGTGCTGCACCACGCCACCTGCCCGGTCGCCGTGATCCCGGTCGGCACGGCATCGCCATGAACGTCGTCATATTCGCTCTGAAAGATCCGAGATGGGCACGGCAGCAACGAATATGACGATGTTCGTGGCCGCGCCGGATCCGGCCCCTCCTAGATAGGTGACACCATGAACCGCATGAGGCCCTCGCTGACCTTCCTCGGCGGCGTGGGAACCGTCACCGGGAGCAAGTACCTGCTCGATACCGGTACCACGCGCGTGCTGCTGGAATGCGGCCTGTTCCAAGGCTTGTCGAATCTCCGGCGGCGTAACTGGGCGGAGCCGCCGGTTGATTGGCACAGCGTCGACGCTGTCGTCCTGACGCACGCGCACCTGGACCACAGCGGCTACCTGCCCGTCCTGGCCCGGCAGGGCTGGTCCGGCCCGGTGTACGCCACCCCGGGCACCGCGCGCCTGGCGCAGATCGTGCTCGCCGACAGCGCACACCTCCAGGAGGAGGACGCACGGTACGCGGCCGAGGGCGGCTGGAGCAAGCACGCGACCCCGCGCCCGCTGTACGACACAGCCGATGCGGCCCGCGCGTGCGAGTTGTTCGTGCCCGTCCCACACGGCGAGATCACGCGCATCACCAGGGATGTCGCCCTCACCTTCGGTCGCGCGGGGCACATACTCGGGTCGGCGTGGGCACAATTGGATGTCGCGGGCACCGACCGCCGGCTGGTGCACAGCGGCGACATGGGGCGCGCCGAACACCCGCTGCTCCGCCCGCCCGAGCCGCGTCCGGCCTGTGACGCACTGCTGCTGGAATCGACGTACGGCGACCGGCTGCGCCACGACGAGACCAGCGGGGACATGCTCGCGTCGGCCATCACGCGCACCGTCGAACGCGGCGGCAGCGTGCTCGTGCCCGCGTTCGCCGTCGACCGCACCGAGGTCCTGCTCACCGCCCTGCGGGATCTCACGCGCACCGCGCGCATCCCCGACGTTCCCATCGTCGTCGACAGCCCCATGGCACTGGCCTGCCTGCGCATCTACCGCGAAGCCATCGCGCAGAGATGGCCGGAGATCCGCCCGGGGCTCGCGGTCGACGCGCTGGACACCCGCGGGCTGGTCGAGGTGCAGACCGCCGAGGAGTCGAAGCACTGGAACAAACCGTCATCGCCGGCGATCATCGTCTCGGCATCGGGGATGGCGACCGGCGGGCGGGTGCTGCACCACCTGAAAGACCTGCTGCCCGATGCGCGGAACACCGTCGCGATCGTCGGATTCGCCGCGGAGGGCACCCGCGCCCGCCAGCTCGTGGAGGGAGCCCGCCAGGTCAAGATCCACGGGGACTACGTCCCGGTGCGCGCGGAAGTCGTTGCGCTGGACGCCTTCAGCGCCCACGCCGACAGCGACGAACTGACCGCGTGGGCCGCCGGCGCTGCCGGTGCCGTAGCCACCGGGGCCGCCGGCACCGCCGCGCCACATACGTGCTACGTGGTGCACGGCGAGGAACATTCGTCACAGGCGTTTGCCGAGCGGCTTCGCCGCGAGCTGAACTGGACCGCGGTCGTCCCGCGCGAAGGCGAGCGCGTCCTGGTGTGACGCGTCCCATGCTCCGCATGATGCGATCGGCGCCTAGCCGCTCTGGCCCGAAGCCCGGGTTTGTAGCTCAGTTCGCCGTCAGCTGGGGCGCCGGTTCGCGCTCATCGCGTCGGAGATGGTCGGCCAGGCGGGCGCCTTCGACGTCGAGCCTCGGCATGATGCGCCGCAACCAGGCCGGCATCCACCAGGCCTTCTCGCCGAGGAAGGACATCAGCGCGGGCACCACCGTCAGCCGGATGAGGAAGGCGTCGATGGTGATCCCGGCGGCCAGCGCGAAGCCGAACTGCTTGACCATCGGGTCCTCGCTGAAGATGAATCCCGCGAAGACCGACACCATGATGACGGCCGCGGCGACCACGACCCGGCTGGCCTGCGCATACCCGCGAGTGACGGCCGCGTTCCCGACCCTCCCGTGCACATGTTCCTCACGCATCGAGCTGACCAGGAACATCTCGTAGTCCATCGCAAGCCCGTACAAGATGCCCGTCACCATGATCGGCAGGAAGCTCAGGATCGGGCCGGTCGTGTCGAAGCCGAACAGATCCTTGAGCCAGCCCCACTGGAACACCGCTGTGACGGCACCGAACGTCGCCCCGATGCCGAGCAGGAAGCCGAGCGTAGCCTTGAGCGGCACCAGGATGGACCGGAACACCAGCGCGAGCACGATCAGCGACAGCACCACGATGATCGCGATGTAGTAGGGGAAGACGGCCGCGAGCTTCTCGGAGATGTCGATGTTGACCGCCGTCAGCCCCGCCACCCCGACGGAAGCGATGCCCGAGCCGAGGTGCTGCGCGCCGCTGTTTCGCAGCGTGTGCACGAGGTCGATGGTCGCCTGGGAGGTCGGCCCCTCGGTGGGGATGACGGTCAGCATCGCGACCGAGCCGTCCGGTGAAACACCCAGCGGCTGAGCGGTTTCCACGCCGTCGATGCCCTCCAGCCCCTTGACCAGACCTGGTAGCTGCGCGGCGGTCAGGCGCGCGCCGTCCCGCGCGGTGACGACGGTGATCAGCGGCGCGTTGTAGCCCTGGCCGAAGGCGTTCGTGACGGCGTCGTAGGCCTGCCGCTCGTCGGTGTGCAGGTTCGCGGTCGACCCGTCGGACATGCCGAACGTCATGGACGCCGCCGGGATCGCTATCACCAGCAAGCCGCCGACGACCACCGCGGTGATGATCCCCCGCGAGCGGACGACCCGCCCGGCCCACCGCGTGGCGACACCGCTGGTATGACGGTTGACGGCCGCGCGCTCCCGGGCCCGCGTGCTGACCAGGTGTTCGCCGACGAGCCGCAGCAACGCGGGCAGCAGCGTGAGTGCGATCAGCACCGCGAGCGCGACGGTGACGGCGGCTACCAGGGCCATCGTGGTGAGGAAGGAGATCCCGATCACGGTGAGGCCGGTGAGCGCGATGACGACGGTCAGCCCGGCGAAAGTGACTGCGCTGCCGGCGGTTCCGATGGATCGGGGTACGGCTTCGGCGGCGGACAGGTTTTCCAGCAGCATCAGCCGCCTCGTCCGGTTGACGATGAACAGCGCGTAGTCCATCCCGACGGCAAGGCCGACCATCAGCGCGAGAACCGGCGTGGCCGACGTCAGTTCCACCGAATGGGACAGGGCGAGCGCCCCCCCGAGGCCGATGCCCACGCCGATCAACGCAGTGGCCAGCGGGAGAACGGCGGCACGCAGGGAGCCGAGCGTGAGGATGAGCACCAGCGCGGCGAAGGCGATGCCCAATCCTTCGGAGCCGCCGAGCGGAGCGGAGTGCGGTTTGAGCGACTCGGACACCAGGGCCCGGGCGTGCACGCCCTCGGCATGCGAGGTCGCGATGGAGACGATCGTGTCGATCGTGCCGCTGGGCAGGTCCTCCACCGGCTCGGTGAGCTGCAGCTGCATGATCGCGACCGACCCGTCGCCCGAGACGACGATGCCCGGTACCTTGGTGCCGTCGACGATCAGCGGGTGCGGTTTCGTGGGACCGACGGTGGGCGATGCGGCGCCCGTGGGCGGGGTTACGCCGGCCGGTGGGGCCACGCCCTCGGGGATCGTCGCGCCCGCGATCGCTGCCATCGGATCGGGGCGCTGACGTACCGTCTCGAGGGCGTAGATCGCCGCGGCGGCACCCTGCAACGCCTGCGCGGACTCCCCTTCGTCCAGGCGCCCCTGGTCGCCCGCCACGAAGACCAGCGACCCCTGCCCGCCGGACATCGCCGGGAACTGGGTGCGCAACTCGTCGAGCACCCGCTGGCTGGGTGTGCCGTCGATCGTGACGTTCGAGGCGATCTTCCCGCCGCCGTTCGCCGCCACGAATCCCACGACGGTCGCCAGGATGAACGCCCAGGCCACGATGACGAGCCATGGGCGGCGATAGGAGAAGCGGCCGAGGCGGAACAGGGCGAGCGACATGGTGCGCCTTTCGACAGCGGTTGGTTCCGAACGGTTGGCTTGGGGGAACGGCCACGTCGTCCCCCATGGGCGTGGTGGCAGCGTGTATGAGTGCCGGCGCGAGGCTAGAAGCCGGACTCCAACTGGGTGAAGACGGTGTCCAAGAACTCGGGGGTCGCAGTGGCCGAGCCGATATCGGCATCGTTCGGGTCCGCGGCGTTGTCGAGCATGAGCGTGAGCGCCCCGTAGGCCGCGGCCACCAGGATCGACACCACGATTGGCCGCACGCCCTTGCCGACGCGCGACTGGATCAGCTGCGTCGCCTCGCGCCGGATCTGCAGAAAGACCTTGGCCAGGTAGGGCTCCAGCGCGGGGTACCGCCGGGCGAGCGCGGACAGCTGCACCAGCAGCTCGAACTGCCCGCCGGCCATCTGGTGCTTCGCGAGCGCGCGCATCCAGTCGAGCACGGACGTGCCGTCCGGCTGCGGTGGCATGGTCAGGGCGCCCTCCCGGAGGCGTTCGATGGCGAGTGCGGTGACGGCCTCTTCCTTGCAGGAGTAGTGGTTCGCGAACGTGCGCCGCGCATAGCCCGCGCGGGTCGTCACCTCGTCGATCGTGAACCCGTCCAGACCGTGCTCGAGGAGCAGATCGAACGCAGACTGCGCCAGGTCGTGTGCCACAGCAAGCCGCTTCTTCTCGCGAAGCCCGATGTCCGTCACCAGCACACGGTAACAGATCAATGCCCAATGAGCATCAATTCCCATACGGCACGTTTGCGACCTGGGCTGGGATCGGCCTCTGCGGGTCGGCTTGATCTACGTCAAGGCGCGGTGAGCCGGACTTTCGTACGTTTCCGGTAAGCGTCCGGCGAACCCGTGGGACGCACACACAGAAAGGTATGACGATGACGACAACCGCTAGCATCCTGACAACGACAATCCTTCGCGCGGAAGGCTTCTCGTGTCCCTCCTGCGTCGCCAAGATCGAGAAGAGCGTGGGTCACGTCCCGGGCGTCGCCGCGGTGAAGGTGTACTTCTCGTCGGCCCGCATCGAGGTCCGGCACGACCCCGCGGTGGCCGACGTGCCGCAACTCGTCGCGGCTGTTGCCAAGGCCGGCTATGCGGCGCGCCCGGCCGCGTTCTGACGAAGCCCCATCCCCACGGAGGAGACGATCATGACCCCATCGACGACATTCCTGCAGAAGGCCTCGGTACACGGAGCCGCGCTGCACAGCCGCCTGCATCACCGCCTGCACCGGACTGCCCTGCACCGGACCGTTCTCCGCGGTCCGCACGGGCGATGGGCCGTGCCTGCGCTCGCCGGTTCCGCCATCGCGGTCTCGCTCGCCGCCACCCATGTCTTCGGCGCCCCACAGTGGGGCGCCGTCGCCATGGTCCTCGCGGCGGCCGTCGCCGGCGCGCCGGTACTGGTCAAGGCCGTCCGGGCGCTACGAGCCCGGGTGATCGGGATCGATCTGCTGGTTGCCATCGCGACCATCGGGGCGATCGTTATCGGTAACTACTGGGAGGCGGCCGCGGTCACCTTCCTGTTCGCCATCGGCCACGCGCTGGAAGCGGCGACACTCACCAAGACCCGTTCAGCGTTGGCCGAGTTGATCGCCGTCGCACCGGATCTCGCGATAGTCCTGCGAGACGGCGAGCAGATCGAGATCGCCGCGGAGGCGGTGTCCGCCGGCGAGACCGTCCTGGTGAAGAACGGGGCGAAGGTGCCTGTCGACGGCGTCGTCATCGGCGGCACCGGCGCCATCGACGAGGCCTCGATCACCGGTGAATCCGTGCCGGTGGAAAAGCTCGTCAGCGACCGAGTGTTCGCCGGAACAATCTCGATGGGCGGCCTGCTGCAGGTCCGCGCCACGGCGGTCGGGTCTGACACGACCCTGGCGGGCATCATCCGCCGCGTGGAGGAGGCGCAGGATGCCAAGGCCAAGGCCCAGGCGTTCATGGATCGCTTCTCGAAGTGGTACACCCCGGGGATCGTCTTGCTCGCGGCCGTCGCCGGGATCGTCACCGGCAACATCGATCTCGCGCTCACGCTGCTCGTCATCGGCTGCCCCGGGGCGCTCGTCATCTCAATTCCAGTGTCGATCGTGGCGGGGATCGGTCGCGGGGCTCGCGACGGCATCCTGATCAAGGGCGGCGAGTTCCTGGAGACATCGGCCCGCATCGACGTCGTGGCTCTGGACAAGACCGGGACCATCACCGCGGGCAGGCCGCAAGTCGCCGACGTCGTCACGCTCGCGGACGGTGTCTCCGTCGACGAGGTGCTCGGCCTGGCCGCGCGCGCGGAAGCCGGCTCGGAGCACCCGCTCGCCCGGCCCGTCCTGGAGGCCGCCGCCGAGCGCGGGCTGCCAGTGCGCGGGCTGCCGGAACATGTCGAACCGATGCCCGGGAAGGGGATCGTCGCCATCGTCGACGGGGCGCGAATCGCGGTCGGGAACCTGGCGCTGTTGACGTCCGAAGTCGCCACCAACGACGACTTCGCCAGCGCGGCAAGGGTTGTCGATCGGTTTGCGGCGGGCGGCACAACGCCGATGCTGGTACTTCGGGACAGGATGCTGATCGGCGTCATTGCCGTCGCGGACAAGATCCGGCCGGATGCCGCCGAGATGGTCTCTCGCCTGCATCGCGCGGGCGTGCGGAAGGTCGTCATGCTGACCGGCGACGTGCAGCCCGTGGCGGAAGCCGTCGGCCGGCGCGTCGGCATCGACGAGGTGCGCTCCGGGCTGCTGCCCGAGGACAAACTCGCCGCCATTCAGGAGTGGCAGCGGCGCGGCCACACCGTCGCGATGGTCGGCGACGGCGTCAACGACGCACCCGCGCTCGCCGCCGCGGATATCGGGGTCGCAATGGGCGTCGCCGGGACCGGCGTGGCGATCGAGACCGCCGACATCGCGCTGATGACGGACGACCTACTCAAGATGCCACAGGCGATCTCGCTGGCCCGCCGCACCGTCAACAACATGCGGCAGAACATCGCGATCGCCCTGGCGACCGTCGCGCTATTGCTCGCCGGTGTCCTCTTCGGCGGGGTCACGATGTCGATCGGCATGCTCGTCCACGAGACATCGGTGCTGATCGTGATCGTGAACGCGATGCGGCTGATGCGCCCCGCGGCGGCGGCCACGAGCGCTCACGACTCGGACGCCAAGCCCATCAACGCATCCGCGTCTTTGATCCGGATCTGACGCGACGCATCGGCGACGATCACCCCGGAATCGCTCAGCCGGCGCAACTGCCGGCTGAGCGATTCCGGAGTGGTGTCCAGTAGCGACGCAATGTCCTTCTTCGCGAGGGGTAGGTCGATCGTCATACCCGCCGCATCAACGCGTCCTGGCAGCGACAGCAGATAGTCTGCCAACCGCGAGCTCACGTCGCCGGAAATCAGTGAGACCAGCCGATTCTCGGTCTCCACCAAGCGGCGGCTGACGGTCTGCAGCATCGTCAGACCGATCGAAGGATGGATGCGGACCAGGCGATCCAGGTCCGCATGCCGGAACACGCACATGCTTCCCGCGTCCAGCGCAGTCGCGAAATGATCCGGTCGGCTGCCGGTGAGCAGGGCGGATTCGCCGAAGAAGTCGCCGGGGCCGAGCACTCGCAGGATCTGTTCGCGCCCATCGGCATCGACCCGGGAGATCTTCAGCGCGCCGGTGTGCACCACCATCAGTTGCGCGCGATCCGATCCAGGCGCATAGACCGCGTCCCCCCGATCGAAACGGGTCGGGCGCGCCATGCTCGCCACGTCGCGCTGGTCGGCGGTGGGCAGCGACTGGAAGAGCGGAACCCGGGCGACGCACAGGTCTTCGCCGTCATGAGCGGCGTGCGCGCGGTGATCGTCGTGCGGGTGAGAGGCGTCGGTTCCGCGATGCGGCGTCATCTACTCACCACTTTCTGTAGCGCGGGTCGGCATCCGGCGTGGGTACCATCCAGGATAGCCACTGACCGGTCGGCAAGTAAGGGGCGCGAGACATGACGATCCAACACGAAGGGGCCACCCGGGATCGGATTCTGGCCGTGGCGCTGGAGCTGTTCGCCGCCCGCGGATACGAAGGCACCTCGATTCGTGATATCGCCGAGCACCTGGGGATCACGAAGGCCGCGATCTTCTACCACTTTCCGGCGAAGGAGCAGATCCTGCGCAACATCCTCTTCCCCGCGATGGAGCGCGTCGATCAGATCCTTGCGCTCTACGGCGGCGCGGCGACTACCGTTGATCCCGTCGACCTGGTGACCGAATTGATCGACGTCATCGCAGATATCGGACCGCAGGTGGTCACCTTGCTGGACGATCCGGCCGTGGGCGCCCGCGTCTACAAGATCGCCAACGAGAGCGCGATGACGGAGCAGATCGAGAACGCGCTGGCGCGTCTATCGGCGGGGCCCACGGTGCGCGAAACTGCTGCGCCGGGTGCTGCGCCGATCTCCCGCCGCATCCGCGCCGCCTGCGCTGTTGCCGCGATTCCGGCCGGGATCGCCGCATGGCAGGAGTCGAATCCGACCGCCACCGCCATCGATGCCGACGCGAGACAGACTCTCATCGACGTCGTGCTGGCCATCGTCGACCCCGACTCGTCGCGCAGGCCGCGGGCCTAGCTTCGCCGTTTCCGTACGCAGGGTCACTGTGGCCGACGCGGGTGGTGTGGGTGTTTATTGTCAGTGGATGGGCTGGCGCAGGATCGTTGTGAGTTTGTCGGGGGCGGAGCGGGCCGGGTCGCCGAGATAGATCTCGTGGTGCTTGCCAGTGAGCTGCGCCCCCTGGTCGG
>JAFIHI010000253.1 GCA_017848755.1 Nakamurella sp.
ACTTCGAGCGTGCGTAAAACTGAGACATTCCGGACGGAATGCTGCAGCATTCACACCGTCCGTTGTAGGGGTGTGAGTCCTGCAGGAAGGTGTGAGTAAAACCGGGATATTTCGGACAGAATGCTGCAGGACTCACACCCTTCAATTCCGGTCAATTCCGGAGTGTGTATCCTGCAACAGAATGCCCGAAAAGTCCCGGTTACCCGCACACTCTCTTCGCAGTCGGGGTGGGGCCTACCGGGCGCCGGCGAGGCCGTGCGCGATCACGTCGAGCACCGTGTCGAGCATCTGCTCCTGCATCTCGCGGCCGGCCTGCGCCAGCGGCCCGTCCAGGCACAACACCGCCAGGCCGTGCACCGAGGACCACAACGCGATGTCGACCTGGAGGGCCCGTCGCTCGGAGGTGATCACCCCGGCGTCGACGAGCTCGTCGAGCACCTCGGTCAGCACACCGAATGCGGCCGGATTGGGCAGCCGGTCGCCGGCCGATTCCAACGGCGCCGGGCGCAGGTGCGGCACGTCCGCCGTCTCCGGTAACGGCAGCCCGATGCAGAAGCAGCGGAACAGGCCGGGCTCGGACAATGCGAAGGTGAAGTACGCCCGGCCGATCGCCTCCAATCGGCGCCACGCTCGTTCCTGCGGCGACCCCGGCTCGACGCCCGGAAGGGCGACGCGATCGGCGCCGCTTCGGGTCTCGGCCCTGCCCGACACACCATTGCCCCCGTGACCTCCGCCGCCACGACGACCGCTGCCCCGGCCACCTCCACCATGACCACCGTCGCCGCCGCGGCCGCCGCCTCGATCGCCACCGCCGTCATCACCGTCGTACGCGGCCAGCGCCGAGCGCATGTACTCGGCGAGCCGCCCGAGGGAGGCCTTTTTCACCTCCTCGATCAGGCCCGCCTGCCCGTTGAAGTGCCGGTAGGCGGCCGTCGGCGAGACGCCGACCCGGCGCGCCACCTCACGCAGGACGACGGCATCGGGACCGCCTTCGGCCGCCATCTCAAGCCCCGCATCGATCAACGCGGCGGCAAGGTTTCCGTGGTGGTACGGCCGATGCACGCGGTTCGCCACGGGTTCACCTCCACCCTCCGCCGCTCTTCGACAAACGCCGACGCGCGCCGACACACCCCGACGGCCTGGGCCGCCCTCGGCCACAGTTCGGCTCGTCTCGACATGCCCGCGCCCGCCGGCCACACCGAATGTTGACAGTGTTACCATCAAGGCCTAAGTTGACGCTGTTCACATCATAGCTTCGACCCCCGTGGGAGTCCCTATGCCAACGCCAGGTCGCCACCGGCGAACCGTCGGTGCTTCGATCCCCACGGGCGTCCCCGCGCTGTACCGGCTCGGCCTGGCCGTCGCCCACCATGCCAAGCTGGTGCTCGTCCTCGGCGCGGTGTTCCTTATCGCGGCCGTCGCCGTCGGCTCCCGAGCCTTCGGCGAGCTCTCCTCCGGTGGATTCGACGATCCGGCATCGCAATCCAGCCGCGCGAACGCGCTGTCCGTCGAACACTTCGGCGCGGAGCCGAACCTCGTCATGGTCGTCACGGCGAAAGACGGGACGATCGATGCACCGGCCACCGCCGCGGCCGGCCAGGCGTTGACGGCGCAGCTTGCCGCGGAGAGCGGCGTCACCATTGCCTCGTCCTACTTCGCGACGCCCGCACCCTCACTCGTGTCCACGGACCATCGCTCGGCGATGGTGCTCGCCGTGATCGCCGGCAATCAGGGGGAAATGGTCGACCGCGGCGGGCAACTCATCGACAAGTACGCCGGCACCCACGACGGACTCACGGTCCGGTTCGGCGGGCCGGCCGGCCTGTACGGGGACATCAACGCCCAGGTCGGCAAGTCGTTGGTCATCGCCGAATCCGTCGCCGTACCACTGACTCTCATCCTGCTGCTGCTCGTGTTCGGCTCGATCGTCGCCGCACTGCTGCCGCTGCTGATCGGCGGCGTGGCGATCGCGGGCACGTTCGCGGAGCTTGCGATCCTCGGAAACCTCACGAACGTATCGGTTTTCGCGATCAACCTGACCACCGCGCTGGGCCTCGGGCTCGGCATCGACTACGCGCTACTGATCGTCGCGCGCTTCCGGGAACAGCTCCTCGCCGGTGACGACGTCCCCGCCGCGGTCGCCCGTACTGTCGCGACAGCCGGTCGCACCATTGCCTTCTCGGCCGCGGCGGTCGGCTGCGCGCTGGCCACCCTGATGGTGTTCCCGATGTTCTTCTTGTCCTCCTTCGGCTATGCGGGGATCGGCGTAGTGGTGGTCGCCGCGCTGGGCGCGCTGTTCCTCACACCGGCAATGCTCGCCCTGCTCGGCCCGCGCGTAAACGCGGGCCGGATGCCCTGGAAGGGCACCGCCCAAGGGTCCGCGTCGCAGTTCTGGAAGCGCGTGGCGCACACCGTTTTTCACAAGCCGTGGCGCACCGCGGCACCGGTCCTCGCCGTGCTGCTGGTGATCGCCTCGCCAATCCTGGGTATCTCGTTCTCGCTGCCCGACCAGACAGTGCTCCCACCATCCGCGCAGAGCCGACAGGTGGCAGACCTTGTGCAGCAACAGTTTCCGGCACAGGCACATGCCACGATCCCCGTCATACTCGCCGGGCCGGCCACCTCGCGAACCGCAGCCGAGTATGCTCTCGCCCTGTCGAAAGTGCCGCACGTTTCGGCGGTTGCAGCACCGGGTATGACGGCGATCGCTGGCTCCGCCGGGCCGGCCGATCCTGCAGCGGGGAAGCTCACCGCGGACGGCTGGCAGCGGCTGATGGTGCTCACCGATGTGGACGGCGGCACCGATGGGGCGCGGAAGGTGATCGAGGGGCTGCGAGCGGTCCACATCGATTCCGGCCCAGGGATTCTCGTCGGCGGCGCGGATGCGACGTTGGCCGATGCACTCAGCTCCATCGGCCGCCCGCTGCCGCTGGCGCTCGGCATCATCGTGCTCACGACCTTCGTGCTGCTGTTCCTGTTCACCGGCAGCGTGCTGCAACCGCTGCGCGCGCTCGTGGTGAACGGGCTGTCGCTGACCGCTGCCGTCGGCATCGTGACGTGGATATTCCAGGACGGGCACCTGATCTCGCTGTTCGGGGCGACCGCGCGGCCCATGGACGCCTCCATGACGGTCCTCCTGCTGTGCATCACGTTCGGCCTGTCGATGGACTACGAGGTGTTCCTGTCCAGCCGCATCACGGAGATGTTCCACGGTGGCAAGCCCCTTCCCGACGCGGTGATCGACGGGACGGCGCACACCGGCCGCATCGTGACCTCCGCGGCGGCGTTGCTGGCGGTGTCGTTCTTCGCGTTCGCCACGTCGTCCGTGTCAATGCTGCAGCTGTTCGGTTTCGGGGCGGGCATGGCCGTGCTGATTGACGCGACGCTGATCCGCGGCGTGCTGGTGCCCGCCGCGATGCGACTGCTGGGCAGCGCGAACTTCTGGGCGCCGCGGCCGCTGCGCGCGGTGTATCAGAAGATCGGACTGTCTGAGAGTTAACCGCCGAGTGAGCCGCGTCGGCGGGCCCCGCTCGCGCGGGCCGTATCCTGATGACGGAATCTTTCCTCATTTTTCTGCGCTGGTAGGGGCTCGAACATGGTGGCGCGCGGCGGATCCGGCGCGGGGTGGGCGTTGGCGCTGGGGTCGTCGGCCTGTTTCGGCATTGCGGGCAGCTTCGCCACCCCGCTGATCCACGCTGGCTGGTCCCCGGGGGCGGCGGTGACGGCCAGGGTCACGCTCGCGGCGCTGGTGCTGCTTGGGCCCGCGATACGCGTGCTGCGCGGGCGGTGGCACCTGCTGCGGCCCAATATTGGTCTGATCGCCTCCTACGGGCTGATCGCGGTGGCCGGCTGCCAACTGTTCTACTTCAATTCGCTCGCCACCCTCGACGTGGGCGTGGCGCTGCTGCTCGAATACCTCGGCATCATCATGGTCGTCGGGTGGCTGTGGCTGCGGCACGGGCAACGCCCGCGCGCACTCACGCTGGCCGGCGCGGCGCTGGCCATGGCCGGGCTGGTGTTTGTGCTCAACCTGCTCGGCGGCGGGGTTCGCGTCGATGTGGTCGGCATCCTGTGGGGCCTCGCCGCGGCGGTGGGCCTGGCCGTGCACTACATACTCTCGGCGCGGCCGGCGCACGGGCTGCCCCCGCTCGCGCTGGCGGCGGGCGGCCTGGCGATCGCCGCGGTCGCACTGTGGGTGGCCGGATCGGTCGGCATCGTTCCGCTGCACGCGACCTGGGGGGGCGTGACCTTGGCCCGCCACGCCGTGCCGTGGTGGGTGCCGATCCTCGGCCTGTCGGTGATCGCGGCTGCGATCGCATATGTGGCGGCGATCGGCGCGGTGCGGATCCTCGGCTCGAAGCTGAGCTCGTTCGTTGGGCTCGCGGAGGTACTGTTCGCGATCCTGTTCGCCTGGATCCTGCTGGGCCAACTGCCGGGGCTCGCGCAGCTGTTCGGCGGGGTGCTCATCGTGCTCGGCGTGATTTTGGTGCGCACCGACGAGATGCGTTGGGGACGACCGGGAACCGACCGCACCATCGCCCGCTCCGACGGCGTTGCGGACACCGCGGCAGGCCCGATCGAACAGGCGAACCCCGCCGGTGCGTAGACGCACGCGGCTCGTGTGCATCGGGCTCGTGTGTCCGGGGTGGCGGGATAGCGCCACCTGGCACACACGAGGCGAGAAAAAAGCGATGAATGAGGGAAGCGGTCCGGCGGCGTGTGGTTCGGGCTCGACCGCGACCCTAGAAGGCGTATCGCCCGGCGCGGCGGGCCAGCCGTTGGCTTTCGGGGCGGGTCGACAGGACGGCGATCTCCTGGGCCAGCACGGCGCCCATGCGCCGGGCAAACGCCGCCGGCTCGTCGGCGGCGTCGTCATATTCGGGCACCAGCCGATCCACGATCCCGCGCCGGCGCATGTCCACCGCCCGGATCTGCTGCGCCGCAGCCATCTCCGCCGCGAATGACGGGTCGCCGCGGTGCACGATCGCCGACGCGCCCTCCGGCGGAAGCGGCGAGAGCCACGCATGCCGGGCCGCTATCACCCGGTCGGCCGGCAGCAGTGCCATGGCGCCGCCACCCGAGCCTTCGCCGAGCAGCACGCACACCGTCGGAGCCGGCAGCGCGACGAGATCCGCCAGGCAGCGCGCGATCTCGCCGGCCAGGCCACCCTCCTCGGCCTCCTGGGACAGCGCCGCGCCGGGGGTGTCGATCACCGAGACCAGCGGCAGATCCAGTTCGTCGGCCAGGCGCATGCCCCGCCGCGCGACCCGCAGCGCCTCCGGCCCGAGCGGACCGTTCTTGCCCTGCCAGGCGCGATCCTGGCCGAGCAGCACGCACGGCATCCCGGAGAACCGCGCGAGCACCAACATCAGCCCGGGTTGCGCCTCGCCCTGGCCGGTGCCGTTCAGCGGCACCACGTCGGTTGCAGCGAAGCGCAGCAGCTCGCGCACGCCGGGGCGTTCCGGCCGTCGTGTCCGCTGGATCGACTCCCACGCGGTCTCCTCGGGTTGTTCCTCCTCCGCGGCGGCGTCGACGGGCGGCATGCCGCGGCGGCGGGCACTGAGCACCGTGAGCGCCCGGGACGCGATCTCCGGCAAGCGGTGCGCCGGCAGCACCGCGTCGAGAAGGCCGTGCCGCAAAAGGTTCTCGGCCTGCTGCACACCGGGCGGGAAGGGCTTGTCGTACAGCGCCTGGAAGACCTTGGGTCCCAGGAAGCCGATCAGCGCACCCGGCTCGCCGACCGTCACATGGCCGAGCGATCCCCACGAGGCGAACACCCCGCCGGTGGTGGGATGTCGCAGATACACCAGATACGGCAGGCCGGCGGCGCGGTGTGCGGCGATCGCGTCGGTGATGCGCACCATCTGCACGAACGCGGCGGTGCCCTCCTGCATTCGCGTGCCGCCGGAGGCGGTGGCGGCCAGCAGCGGCAGGCCCTCGGCCGTCGCGCGCCGGATGGCGGTATCCAGCCGGTCCGCCGCGGCGATGCCGATGGACCCCGCCAGGAAGCGAAACTCGTTGGCCACGACGGCAACCCGAAATCCCCGGATCGTGCCGGAGCCGGTGAGGATCGCCTCGTCGACGCCGGACTTCTCCTCCGCCGCGCGGATGTCCGCCAGGTACTCCGGGTCCAGATCGTCCGGACGCACGATCGGCGAATCCCAGCTGACGAACGACCCCGTGTCCAGCACGGTGTCGATCAGCTCGGGCGCGGACAGACGAGGAGGCTTTCCGGCCGCGGTCGCGGACGTCGTCATACCCGGTCACCTTCGTTCGCGGCGACGCCCAACCAATCGAGCACAGCCTCGGTGTGCTGGCCGAGCAGCGGCGGGGCGAGGTGATCACGGTGCCATTCGGAGCCGTCGCCGTCGAAGAACCGCAGCGGCGGACCGGGCAGTTCGACCGTGCCGAGCACCGGATGGTCGACGTCGATCAGTAGGCCCTGCGACCTCGTCTGTTCCCACTCGTAGACCTGCTGCAGGTTCTTGACCTGCCCCGACGGCACGCCGATCTCGTCGAGCTTGGCGAGCAGATCGCGGCAGGTGTACCCGGCGAATGCGTCGTCGACGGCGGCCCGCACGGCGGTGGCGTTCCGCACCCGGTCGGCGTTGGTGGCGAATCCGTCCGCGTCCGTCGGCAGCCCGAAAGCCGGGGCGAACTTCTGCCACAGCCCCTCGGAGCCGATGGAGATCTGCACGGCGCCGTCGGACGCGTGGAACAGGCCGTAGGGACAGATCGAGGGATGGTGCGGCCCTTGGGCTTTCGGGATTTCGCCGGCCACGGTCCACCTCGTGCCCTGGTAGGCGTGCACCCCGACGACGGCGGCGAGCAGCGAGGTACGCACCAGGCCGCCCCTGCCGGTGATCGACCGCTCGTGCAGTTTGCCGAGCACGCCGAAGGCGCCGTACATGCCGGCGAGCAGGTCGGAGATCGGCACGCCCATCTTGGTCGGGGTGTCCGGGTCGGGGCCCGTCATCGACATGAGACCGCCTTCGCCCTGGGCGATCTGGTCGTAGCCGGCGCGACCGCCTTCGGGTCCGTCGTGGCCGAAGCCGGAGATGGACAGCACCACCAGGCCGGGGTTCAGCTCCATGAGCCGCGCGAGCGGGAAGCCGAGCCGGTCGAGCACTCCGGGCCGGAAGTTCTCCAGCAGCACGTCGGACCGCCGCACCAGTTCGGTGAGGGCGCGGGCCCCCAGATCGCTCTTCAGGTCGAGCGTCACGGATTCCTTGTTCCTATTGCAGGACAGGAAATATGTGGAGATCGGGTCCGCGCTGGGGTCGCTGTGCGTGTCTCCGCCCGGCGAGTGATCGGCAGCTGCGGCCCCCGTATCGCCGGAAGAACCGCCTATGACGATGTTCCGGGCCGCACCCTCGTCGGTCCCGGTGACCCCGACTGCGGCGGCGCGGCGTGCGGGCACATCCGCGGCGGTATCACGGCGCCGCTCCGCAAGCTCCGCGGCGGTGACGAACGGCGGCCCCCAGCCGCGTGTGTCGTCCCCGCGCCCGGGCGTCTCGATCTTGATCACGCGAGCGCCGAGGTCGCCGAGCATCATGGCGGCGTGCGGCCCCGCCAGCGCCCGGGTCAGATCCAGCACGGTGATATCGGACAGCGGACCTGCACTCACGGAGACTCCCGTCGGTTGCGAACGCGTGCCGGCCTGCCACCGGGGCGCTGTGTGGAATGGCTCTGTGGACTAGCTGTGTCAACTAGCTCGGCCCGAGCCTAAACACCGTTCGCGTCCGCGTCGCCGTCGCTGGTGCACCATGTTGCCCCGGCCGCATTGGCACTTGTCGGCGCCGCCCGAAATACGACTCCCCAGCCGCCACCGTGCTGGCGAAGGTGGCGCCTCCCGGTGATGCAGCCGGCACCGCCCGGCACACGACTCGCCGCAGTCAGTCTCGTCCGTCGGACGCCGGGCGCGGGCCTCCGACGCCGCGGCCACTCGCGCCGCCGACGCGCGACAGCGCCGCGAGGTAGGCGACGGCGCCAGTCAGCAGCAGCACCCCGACCCCGATGACGGTGATTGCCCGCGGCAGCGCCTCGAGGGTGCTGGTGTCGAAGAGCAGCAACTTCGCGACTGCCACGGCAGCGAGCCCGAGGCCTCCGAGCCGAACGATCAGCCGCCGGAAACCCTGCCACAGCAGGGCCAGCGCGACGAGCGTCACGAAGATCGTCACCACGATCTGCCCGGCCTGGTGGCCGGCATGGGTCGGTGAGGCGGCGTACGCGAGCACCATCGTGACGGCCAGCAGACCGTAACAGGCCACCGCGCTGCAGCCCACCAGGGTCCAGCCCATGACGGTGATGCGGTGCTGTTCCGGGGTCGCGGTTCCGGCGGGCGCAGCAGCCGGCCCGCGGTGGGGGCCGCTGACGCCCGTCCCTCCGTCCGGACTGCCGGTCGCGGCGGCGGCCCGGGCCGCGGTCACCCGTGCTGCTGTCACTCGTGCGACGGCCCACCAGGCGGCAAAGCACATGGCGATGACGCAGATGCCGCCCGGCAGCACCACGGTCCAGCCACGCGTCATCAGTCCGCCGCCGTCCACGAGGCCGTTCGGCGGCCAGCTCAGCAGGTCGGACGGGTGCAGGGCGGGCCCCGCAGCGAGCAGGGCGACGCCGGCTGCGGCGAGAGCCGGTGCGAGCAACCACGTGAGCCGCTCGACAGCCACGATCACCAGGATCACCGTCGCCAGTACCGCCCACGACACGCTGCGGGCATCCCCACCCAGCAGCCGCAGCAGCGAGACGCCCGCCAGCGCGATCGTCCCGCACCATGCAACGACGCGCGCCGAGGTATGCCCGAGCGGCGCGTGCCTCCCGCTCGCCCAGGCCACGACCGCGAAGAGCACGGTCAGCACCGCCGAGATGACGCCCGCAGTCAGATTCTGAACCCCCGCCGGTTCGACCACGACGAGCGCGACGGCGAGCAGCCCGGCACCGATCGACAACGAGACCGTAGCCACCGCGCTGTGCAGCCGGGCCTCGTCGCGGAGCCGGTTGTGCTCATGGAAATCGGCGTAGTCGCGCGCTATCTGTTCCGGATCGTGCGAGCGGGGGCGCACGGGGAACGGGCCGGGATCGATCGGCGCCCGGCCGGTGGCCCAGCGGCCGATAAACGTGGCCCACGCGATGGCCACGACCACGATCGCCAGCACGAGCCCGACCGGTGTGAACACATCGATGGCCATCGCCATGAGGAAGGCGAAGACGGCCGCGATCCCAGCGCCCGCCCACGCGAAAATCCCGAGCCCGAGGAGCAGGCACGCCGCGCCGCCGGCGACCATGACCGCCTCGAAACCGAGGACGCTCGCGGAGAACCCTCCCCCCACCACCGGAGCAAGCAGGCCGCTCACCGCGAAGGATGCGCCCGCCAGCCACGGTTCGCGCCACGCGACCGCCATGCTCACCGCAACGACGACGATCAGCGCGGACGCGCCGTGCCCGACGAGCGGCGGAAAGAGGTCGGCGAGCCGCACGGCGCCCGCCACGGCCAGGTATTCCACAGCGAGCCCCGTGCTCCCGATCGTCACAGCGAGCGTGCCGTGCGCGGGTCGGCGGTGCAGCAGGGCGGCACCGCCCACCAGAACGGCGCCGAGGACGAAGCCGATGATCACGCGCGCGAGCGGGCCGAGGATTCCCTGTTGAGCGGCGATCACGAGTAGGAGCACGATGCCGAGCACTGTGACACCGCCGCCCACCCAGCCCAGCACCTTGAGTCCGGCGGTGTCGGCCCAGGAGGCGCCTGCCTTTGGCACAGGTATCGACGCGGCCGTCGGCACTCCGGGCGGCGCCGCCATCGGCATCTCGTTGGGGCGCGGGCGGGCAGTCGCACCGGCCCAGGACGGAAGCGGACCGGGCACGGCACCGACCGGCCCCCCGGCGGACACGAAGTGCCCGGGCACGCCGACCGCGCCCTGCGGCACCGGCCACGGTGGAACCGGCTCGGGCGGCATCGGCTGGGGAGGAATTGGCTGGGACGACGCCGGCTGGGGCGGAACCGACTGCGGCGCAAAGGATACCGGCCCCGTCGTCACAGAGCTGGCGGGCGGCTCAGCGGCGGGCGGCGTCGCCGAGCCCGTCGATCGGCCGAGGTCCGTGGTGGGTTCGGCCGCCGGGACATCGCCCAACCCCGGAACAACGTCATATTCGGGGACTACAGGCCCGGATGCCTGTCGCCGCGCGACCTCGTCCACGCGCGCGGTGATCTCGTTCAGTTGCGCGGCGAGGGCGGCCAGCGACCGCTGCAGCTCCGCTAGCTCCGCCGGGTCGACGTGCGCCGCCGGGTCGGTGCCATCGCTCACGACGCCCCCTCGGGCTCGAATGCCGCGCCTGTCGCGGGTCGCATCAGGATAAGCGACCACCCGGATGCCGGACCCGAATTGCGCACAAAGCGCAGGTGGGCGCGATCAACCGTGATCAGCGGTGCGTTTCGACCCAGGCGCGCCAGGTGGTCGGCGGCCGGTGCAGCAGGGCGGCGAGAACGGTGCCGTTGCCGCAGATGCCGTGCAGGTCGTAGTAGTCGAACATGGCCTGCAGGAGGGGCGGGCGGGCGGCCGCGACGATCGGGTCCCAGTGGTTTTCGACCGTGACGCCGCGGCCGAGCACCTCCGCGGCGATCTCGGCCATCTCCGCCGTGGTCAGCACCTCGGGCCCGGCCAGCTCGTAGGTGGCGAACCGGTGTCGCGGGTCGGTGAGCGCGCAGGCGGCGACCTCGGCGACGTCGTCCAGCGCCACCGGGGTGAAGCGCGCCTGCGCGGTGTACGGCAGCGGCCAGATCCCGTTGTCCCGCACGGAATCCCAGACGCCCAGGGCATTCTCGAAATACGAGGCCGGTTGCAGAATGGTCCAGTCGAGATCGGACGTCTGCAGCGCCGCCTCGACCTCGGCCTTGGCGAGGTGGTGCGGCATGTCGGGCGCGTACGGGTGGATCACCGAGTGGTAGACCAGGCGCGTCGGTCCGGACTGCTCGCAGGCGCCCATGACGCTGTTCGCGAGCGCCACTTCGTCCGGAAACATGTTGGGCGCGATGAGGTATACCGCGTCGGAGCCGTGTAACGCGTCGCCCACGGCCTCCGTGTCGGTGAGGTCGACGGCGACCGCCTCGGCCGCGCCCGGCACGCCGGCCGCGGCCTGCTCCGGGCGGTGCACCAGGGCGCGCACCGGCACGCCGCGACGCGAGAGTGCCGCTGTCACCGCGCGTCCCGTCTTCCCGGCCGCACCGGTCACCGCGATCACAGCAGGTCCACCTCCGCGAAGTGCTTGCCGCCCGCCAACGTTGCGTAGCCGGGACCGCGGTCAAAGAACGCCGCCTCTGTCCCGGCTGCGATCGCGGCCTCCCGTTCGGCGCGTTTGGCAGCCCGCAGCGCCTCGGTCGCCGCCTCGTCGACGATCACGATGCCGCCCGGCGCGCCCGTTAGAACGACGCCGTAATCGTCCCGCGCACCGGCGACAGACACCTTGCCCCAGCGCACATCTCGCGCGCCCTCGACGGTCGGCCGGTCGAACGGGTCGCCCCATCCGCCGCCGCCGGTGGTGCGTACCCGGATCACCTCACCCGCGCGAACCGGCGCGGCATCCTCCAGGCCCTCGACCTCCCGTTCGTTCGGCCCGCCCGGGTCGATGGTCACCTGGAAGGGCTTCCCGGCCCGGCCGCCCTTCACGCCCCAGCAGGACAGGATGGACCGGTCGGCGACGCACATGAAATCGGTGTCGATCTCCATCCGGTAGTGCTTCTCGTAACCCAGGCCGCCGCGGTACCGTCCCGCGCCGCCGGAATCGACTGCGAGGCCTAGCCTTTCGATGCGGAACGGGAACCGGGACTCCGTCACCTCCGTCGGCACGTTGGAGGAGTCCGGCACCACGTGCACCGTGTCCTCCCCGTCGGCGTAATAGCGCCCCCCGGAGCCGCCGCCGAGGATTTCCCGCATGAGATAAGGGTTTCCGTCGCGATCCATCCCGTGAAAGCCGACGTAGCGGATGGTCTCCTGATCGGCGGGCATCTTGCCGTCCACGGCCTTGGCGATCACCCCGGCCAGCACGCCGAGAAGCCGCAATATGACGAACGTTCGGGCATTGGTCGGTGCCGGGAAGACCGGGGTCAGCAGTGTTCCCGGACCGGGGAAGCGCATCTCGATGAGCGGGACTACTCCCTCGTTGACGTCGAGTTCGGCCATCCGCTCGGGGGTGTCGGCCAGATTGCGCAGGATCGGCGCCAGCCACTTGGCGAGGAACACCCCGTCGGAGTAGTTGGCGCAGTGGTTGATCGGCCCCTTGGCCTGCGGGCCGGTGCCGGTGAAGTCCAGGATGATGCGCCCGTTCGTGACGCCGTCCCCGTCAGAGAGCTTGGTGAGGGTGATGCGCTGCCGGTGCAGCTTCGGTTCCTCGACCCCGTCGTGCTCCGCGTAATCCTCCCAGACATAGCTGCCGTCGGGGATCTTGGACAGGATCTCGGTGCGATAGATCTCGGTGGTGTTCTCGATGATCGCGTCGAAGCATGCCTGCACGGTATCCACGCCGTAGCGGGTGAAAAGTTCACCGAGCCGTCGGGCACCCATCAGGCAGGCGGAACACTCCGCGTCCAGGTCCGCGGCCAGCGATTCCGGCATGCGGGAGTTGCGCGTCATGATGGTGAGCGCGGCCTGGTTCGGCACACCCTGGTCCCACAGCTTGATGGGCGGGACCATCAGGCCCTCTTCGTAGACGCTGCGGGCATGCGACGGCATGGAACCCGGTACGGCACCGCCGATGTCGTCGTGGTGGCCGAAGGCCTGCACGAAGGCGACGACCTTCGGCTCGCCGCCGTCCTCGGAATGGAAGACCGGCACTGTAACGCACATGTCGGGCAGGTGCCCGATGCCGCCCTCGGAGGAGTAGACGTCGTTGTGGAAGAAGACGTCGCCCGGCTTCATGGTGTCGATCGGGAAGTCCCGGACGATCGGCTGCACCAGCGCAGAGTAGGAGCGGCCGGTGAGCTTACGCAGGTGGATGTCGTGGATACCGGCGCGGAAGTCGTGCGCGTCGCGGATCATCGGCGAGCGGGAGGTGCGGCCGATCGCCGTCTCGACCTCCTTCTCGACGGAAGCCAGTGTGCCGGCAACGATCTCGACCAGCACCGCGTCGGCGGCCGGCTTCTGCGCAGGGGCGGTGGCGGCGGTCATGCGGACGCTCCTTCGCGCGTGATGATGAGGTTGCCGAATCGGTCGATCTCCGCGGCGAATCCGGGGTGCACCGGCACGGTGGAGCCGAACTCCTGCACCACCGCCGGCCCCGATACCCGATGCCCCGCACCGAGTTTCGCGCGATCATAGATCGTGGCTGGCATCCACGAGTCGTAGAACACGCGGCGCGTCTCGATCACCGCCGAGGCGACATCGCCTGCTGCGACAGGAATCTCGCGAATCTCCGGCCGCGGGATCGGTCCGATCCCGGTCGCCCGCAGGTTCACCCACTCGACCGGCTGGTCGGTGCGGCCGGCGAAGTCGTATCCGTACAGCGCGTGGTGCGCGGCATGGAACGCCGCCTCCACGGAATCGGCCCACTTGGCGGTGATCTCACCGTCCGGGCAGGTGACCCGCACCTCGTAGGCCTGGCCGAAGTAGCGCAGGTCGGCGGTGCGCTCGAAAACGTGATCGGAGTCGGCGAATCCCTCCAAGCGCAGCGCCTCCGCGGCTTTGCCGGTGAGTTCGGCATAGATGGCGTCGACCGCGCCCAGATCGAGCGAATCATGGCGCGCGACATACGTTTGTACGTAATCGTTCCGGACGTCTACCGTCAGCAGCCCGTAGGCCGACACGTTCCCCGGGTTCGGCGGCACCAACACCGCGGGCAGGTTCAGAATGTCCATCAGCCGGCACGCGAGCAGCGACCCGGAACCGCCGAACGTCACCATCGGGAAGTCCCGCACGTCCAGGCCGCGCTTCACGGTCACCTGGCGCAGTGCGTTCGCCTGGTTCCACGCGGAGATCTCGAGAATGCCTGCCGCGCAGGCTTCCAGCTCCAGATCGAGTTTCGCGGCGAGCTCCGTCATACCCGATGTCGCGGCCTCGATGTCGAGGGGGATCTCCCCACCCAACAGGTGCGGAGGAATGCGGCCGAGCACCAGATGCGCGTCGGTGATCGTGGGCTCGGTGCCGCCCTTGCGGTAGCACAGCGGTCCCGGGTCCGCGCCGGCGGACTGCGGTCCGACCTTGAGTGTGCCCTCGGGCGAAATCCAGCCGATGGAGCCGCCGCCTGCGCCGACGGTGACCACGTCGATCATCGGGATGCGCGACGGGTACGGGCCGACCCGGCCCTCGGTGGTGAGCGACGGCTGGCTGTCCTGAATCACGGTGACGTCGGTCGAGGTGCCGCCGCCGTCACAGGTCACCACGGACGGGTACCCGGCCTTCGCCGCGATCACCGCGGCGCCCAGCGCGCCGGCCGCGGGGCCGGACAGCACCGTCGTGATCGGTTGGTGCACCACCTCTTCCGCCGACAGGACCCCGCCGTTGGAGCGCATGATGCTAAACGGGATGTGCCGGCCCGGGTCGAGTTCGGCGAGCCGCGCGGAGATGTTTGCGACGTAGGCGCCGACCTTCGGCTTGACCGACGCGTCGACCAACGTGGTCATCGACCGCTCGTATTCGCGGTATTCGCGCAGCACCTGGCTGGAGAGCGACACGACTGCCTCCGGCATGATCTCCCAGATCACGTCCCGCATCGCGCGCTCGTGCGCGTCGTTCGCGTAGGAGTGCAGCAGGCACACGCCCAACGTTGTGATCCCCTCGGCCTGGAACGCCTCGACGGCGGCGCGCGCGGACTCATCATCGAACGGCCGGATCTCGTTGCCGCGGAAGTCGAGTCGCCCGCCGACGGTGCGCACCCGGTCGGCCGGCACGATGCGCGGCGGCTTCACCCAGAAATACGAGTTGCCGTATCCGTCGGGCACCGATTGGCGCGCGATCTCCAGCACGAACTCGAACCCCTCGGTGGTGATGAACCCGAGATCGCCGACCTTGCCCTCCAGGAGCTGGTTCGTGGCGACCGTGGTGCCGTGCGAGATGGACTCGATATCGGCCGGGGTCGCCCCGATCTGGCCGAGGATCTTGTCGACGCCGGTCAGGAAGCCCTCGGCCGGGTTGGCCGGGGTGGACGGCGTCTTGGTGGTGGCGAGCGCGCCGGTGATCGTGTCCACCGCGACGATGTCGGTGAACGTGCCGCCGGTGTCCACGCCGATCCGAACGTGCCCGGTGGCCCGCCCGGTGTGGATCTGCTGCTCAGGGTTCACGCCGGTGTCCTTCTCGTCCGTGTATGACGCTGTTCGCACGCTTCGCGTGGCGGGCCGGTTCGGGGCGATCCGGTTGTGCCGCGAACAGCGTCATATCCGATCAACCATGCCCACTCAATCGTGCGGATTCGGCGGCTATGACGGCAAAACGTGCCAACGCCCCCGGCGATGATCGGTGCGCGGGTTCGGGTCCAACGCAACTGGGATTCGGCTGGTAATGTATTCCCTATGAAGGCGACGATTGATTCCGTGGGCCGGATCCTGATCCCGAAGCAGCTGCGCGAGGCTCTCGGCCTCACTCCGGGGTCCGAGGTGGACATCTCGCCCTACGGCGGTGGGCTTGCGGTGCTGCCCGGGGGGCGGACGGCGCGGATCGTGGAGGAGGACGGGAAGCTCGTCGGCGACAGTTCGACGGTTATCACCGACGAGATCATGTACGCACTCATCGATTCAGGGCGCAAGTGACCTCAGTCCCGCGGATATCCGCGCCGCGGCCCGCGTTTGCCGTGGACACTAGCGTCGTCCTGCCGCTGGTGCTGCGATCACATCGGGACCGTGAGGTGGTGCGCGGGTGGGCCAGTGGTAAGAATCTGGCACTTGCCGGACATGCCGCAGCGGAGGCGTACTCGGTAATGACCCGATATCCGGGCGACGCAAAGTTCGCTCCACTCGACGCGGTCAAGGTCCTGCAGAGCCGGTTTCCCGAGACGCTGTCGCTGCCCGACCACGTCGCGCGGCGCGTCCCCGAGATCCTCGCCGACGCAGGCGTTTTCGGCGGAGCCGTCTATGACGGGCTCGTCGCACTTGCGGCCCGACAGCACGACCTGCCGGTCGCGACACGAGACACTCGCGCCCGTCCCACCTACGCCGCGCTCGGAGTGCGCGTCATCGTCGTGCCGACGGGATGATCACGGGTTGTGGGGGATTTGTTCCGGAATCCGCACCAAATCCCACACAACTGGTGATCATCCGAACCGGCGGAGGCGCAGAGAGTTGCTCACCACGAACACCGAGCTGAAGGCCATGGCCGCGCCGGCGAGGAGCGGGTTCGCCAGGCCGAGCGCGGCGAGCGGGAGCGCGGCGACGTTGTAGGCGAACGCCCAGAACAGGTTTCCCTTGATGGTGCGCAGCGTGCGGCGGGAGAGCCGGATCGCGTCGCCCGCGGCGCCGAGGTCGCCGCGGACCAGGGTGAGGTCGCTGGCGGCCATCGCCACGTCCGTCCCGGTACCCATCGCCAGGCCCAGGTCGGCGGCGGCCAGCGCGGGGGCGTCGTTGACGCCGTCGCCGACCATGGCCACCACGGCGCCGCGGTCTTGCAGCCTCTTCACCGCCCGCACCTTGTCCTCGGGGAGCACTTCGGCGATGACGTCGTCCGCCCCGATGCCCACCTGCGAAGCGACAGCCGTTGCGACGGTGCGGTTGTCGCCGGTCAGCAGCAAGGGCCTCAGGCCAAGGCGGCGCAGTTCGGCGATCGCTGAGGCCGAGGTCGGCTTGACGGTGTCGGCGACGGCGAACAGCGCCCGGATTGTCCCGTCCCATCCGGCGGCCACCACGGTTGCCCCGCCCTTCTCGGCGGCCCGGCCGGCCGTCGCGAGCGCCGGATCGAGCGCCAGGCCGCGCTCAGCCAGCATGGATAGCCGACCGACGATGACGGCCCTCCCATCCACAACACCTTGGACACCGTGACCGGCCGTGGCCGAGAACTTCGTCATGGGCGGAAGTTCGGCGACAGACGCACCCAGCTCCTCGACGGCGCCGCGCACGATCGCCTGCGCGATGGGATGTTCGCTGCCGTTCTCCACGGCCGCGGCCGATCGCAGGAGGTCGGCACGGTCCACTCCGGGAGCGAGCAGCACATCGGTGAGCGTCATGCGCCCGGTGGTGACGGTGCCCGTCTTGTCCAGCAGAATCGTATCGACTTTCCTAGTGGATTCGAGGATCTCGGGCCCGCGGATCAGGATGCCGAGCTGCGCGCCGCGGCCGGTGCCGACCAGCAGCGCGGTCGGCGTGGCGAGCCCGAGCGCGCACGGGCAGGCGATGATGAGCACCGCGACGGCGGCGGTGAACGACGGCTGCACGCCCGAGCCGATGAGCAGGTGCACGGCCAGCGTCCCCAGCGACAGCAGGATGACGATCGGCACGAAGACGGCCGAGATGCGGTCGGCCAGCCGCTGTACCGGCGCCTTGCCGGACTGGGCGTCCCGCACCAGCCGGGCCATGTGCGCGAGTTGGGTGTCCGCGCCGACCCGGGTGGCGCGGACGGTGAGCAGCCCGCCGGCGTTCACCGTGCCGCCGACCACGCGGTCGCCGCGGCCCACCTCCACCGGCACCGACTCGCCGGTGATCATGGACGTGTCGACGGCCGAGGCGCCGTCTTCGATCTCGCCGTCGGTCGCGATCTTCTCGCCGGGGCGCACCAGGAAGACCTCCCCGACGGCGAGCGCGCCGATGGGCACGGTCTGCTCCACACCGTCGCGTAGCACCGTCACTTCCTTCGCGCCGATCTCGGCGAGCGCCCGAAGTGCTTCTCCGGAGCGACGTTTCGCGCGCGCCTCGAAGTAGCGGCCGGCGAGCAGGAACAGCGTCACCCCCGCGGCGACTTCCAGATAGACCTCCGGCGTGCCGCCCGGGGCCGGCAGCCATTCGAAGGCCATGCGCATGCCCGGCTCGCCGGCGCCGCCGAGGAAGAGCGCATACAGCGACCAGAGGAAGGCGGCGGACACGCCGACCGAGATGAGCGTGTCCATGGTCGCCGCGCCGTGCTTCAGGTTGACGAGCGTCGCCCGGTGGAACGGCCACGCGGCCCATGTCACCACCGGGGCGGCGAGGGTGAGTGCCAACCACTGCCAGTAGGTGAACTGGATCGCCGGGATCATCGACAGCACGATCACCGGAATGCCCAGCGTCGCGGCGCCGATCAGCCGGGTGCGGAGGGCGGCGAGTTCGCGGGATTCGCCCGCGGGTGCCTGCGGCGCGGCCTGATCGGCCTCCAGACCGGCTCCGCCCCGCGCCCCGCTGCGTGCGACACTTGTTGTCGCGGAACGGGTATCGATCTGAACTTCGTCATCGGCGGCACCCTCGACGCCACGGGCCGCCGCGCTCGGGAACAGCGGGGCGGACGGCGCGGCGGTGTAGCCGGTGGCCTTGACGACCCCGATCAGATCGTCCACCGTGAGCGACTCGGGCAGCGACACCCGGGCCTGCTCCGTCGCGTAGTTCACGGTGGCCTGCACCCCGTCCAGCCGATTGAGCTTCCGCTCAACTCGCGCGGCACACGAGGCGCACGTCATCCCGCCGATGTCGAGTTCGACGGTGTGGGTGGCGGTGCTCACGATGGGCCTTTCCTTTGGTGGTGCTCTCGGTGCTTCCGGCGGTGCGCGGCGCGGGCGCGGCTTACACCAGCTCGTAGCCGGCTTCCTCGACGGCCGCCTGCACCGCCGACCGCTCCAGTTCGGCGTCGCTGGTGACCTGCACGGTCGACTCCCCGCCGGATACCAGGAAGACGTCGACCTTGCTGACCCCATCCAACGCGCTGAGCTCCTCGGTGACCGAGTTGACGCAGTGCTGGCACGTCATTCCGGTGACGCGGTACGTGTTCTGGGCCACGGTGGCCGTCCTTTCGGTCGAAAGTTGTTCACTGCTCGTGCTTGTCGTTTATGACGATGTTCGTGTCCGCGCGGCGTCGGCCTAGCTGCGCACTAGCCGGGCCACGGCCGCCGAGGCCTCCTGCACCTTGAGCACGGCCTCCTGCCCGCCGTGTTCGGCGGCGTGCAGCACGCAGTGGTTCAGGTGCTCGTCGAGGAGTTCCAGCGAGAACGATTTGAGCGCGCTGGTTGCCGCGGAGACCTGCGTGAGAATGTCGATGCAGTACTGGTCTTCGTCGATCATCCGCTGCAGCCCGCGGATCTGGCCCTCGATGCGCCGCAGGCGTTTGAGGTGCGCGTCCTTGCGAGCGGTGTAGCCGTGCGGCGGAGTCGGCTTCGGCAGTTCCTGCGACAGCTGTTCCTGTGCCGGCAGCGCCTCCGTCGAATGGACCGTCATCGCTGTCACCTCCCGTCCTCGATGATCAGGCTCAATACTATACCCCCCTACAGTATCCGGAAAGGTGACACGCGTTACCCGACGTGTCAGCAGGTGTCGAGTGGGAGGCCTGCAGAGAAAAGGGCGCCCGAAACTCTGCAGGACTCCCACTCGACGCGAAATCTGGGCATCGGGACGCGAGGCAGGACGGGTAGGTGACGCCGGCCCGGGTGTGACGCTGGTCGCTGAACGGTCAGCCGGCCGACCGCGGTCAGGTCGCCACCAGCACATCGATGCCTGCCGCGCGCAGCGCCGCGAGCTGCCGGGCGTCCGTGCCCGCGTCGGTGACGAGCGTCGAGATGTGGTCCGGCGCAACGGTTTGCACCAAGGCGTCGACGCCGATCTTGGTATGGTCGGCGAGCACCACCACCTCGGGCGCGGCGGCGGCGAGGGCGCGATCCATGCTCGCCACCCCCGGGTGCGGCGTGGAGAGCCCGCGCTCGGCGGTGAGCCCGTTGCCCGAGAGGAACGCGCGGTCCGCGCGGATCGCCGCCAGGGAGCTCTCGGCGGCCGCGCCGATCAGCGAGAACGTCGCCCCGCGCAGGTGCCCGCCCGTCATGGTCACCTCGACGCGCGGCGCCGCGGCCAGCACCTCGGCCACCAGGACCGAGTTCGTTACCACGGTCAGGTCGCGCCGGGTCGCGATCGCGCGGGCCAGCAGCTGCGTCGTGCTGCCGGCCCCGATCACCACGCTGTCGCCATCCCGGATGAGGCCAGCCGCCCGCTGCGCGATGGCGGCCTTCTCGGCCGTCGCGACCGAGGTCTTGGCGGAGTAGCTCGGCTCCGGCACCTCGGACGCGGGCGCCAGTGCACCACCCCTGCTGCGCACGATCAGCCCGTCCCGCTCCAGGCCTTGCAGATCGCGCCGCACGGTGACCTCGGACGCGTCGGTCAGTCGGCACAGGTCGCGCAGCGACACGGCGCCGGCCCGCAGTACGGCATCGAGCAGCACGCGGCGGCGCTCGGCGGGGAACATGGCAGTATCGTAGCTGATCGAATATGATCGATACATATCGAATTCGATCGAACGACGACGCCTCGCCGGACACACGAGGGCACGCGAGAGGAGCGCCGATGGCCTCGCACCAGGTCTATCCGACGTCGACGACCCTGGCCGACGGGCGGGAGCTCATCTACTTCGACGAATCGCCGGGCGTCGACCGGTCCGCCCCCGACTCGCGTGACCTTCCGACGGTCGAGCACCATTCGCAGGTCCGCTACGACGCGCTGGCCGGGGAGTGGGTGGCGATCGCCGGCCACCGGCAGACCCGCACCTACCTGCCGCCCGCGAACCTGTGCCCGCTGTGCCCGTCGACGCCCGAGAACGCTTCGGAGATACCGGCTTCCGGCTACGACGTGGTGGTGTTCGAGAACCGATTCCCGTCCTTCGCGGGCTCCGGTCCGGCTGCCGGGACCGCGGGGGAACCGGCCGATCTCACCGCGACACGGCCCGGCAACGGCCGCTGCGAGGTCGTCTGCTTCACCTCCGACCACCACGCCACCATGTCGCAGCTCCCGGCATCGAGAGTGCGCACGGTGCTGGACGTCTGGACCGATCGCACGCGAGCGCTCGGGCAGCACGAAGGCGTGGAGCAGGTGTTCTGCTTCGAGAATCGCGGCATCGAGATAGGCGTCACGCTCGACCACCCGCACGGGCAGATCTACGGCTATCCGTTCGTCACGCCGGTCACCGCGCGCATGCTGGAACAAGTCGCCGCGCACCGAGAAGCCCACGGCGGCAACCTGTTCGCGGAACTCCTGGCGCGCGAGATCGACGGGCCGCGGCAGATCGCGGCGAACGAGCACTGGGTGGCCTTCGTCCCGTTCGCCGCCCGGTGGCCGATTGAGGTCCACCTCTACCCGCGTCGGCGAGTGCCGGACCTGCCCGCGCTCACCGACGGCGAGCGCGACGCCTTCGTCCCGATCTACCGCGAGGCGCTTCTGCGGATGGAGGGCCTGATCCCCGAGCCGCTCCCGTTGATCACCGCGTGGCACCAGGCGCCGGTGCGCACCGGGCGCGAGGATTGGTGGATGCACCTGCGTCTCACCTCGATCCGCCGCGCCCCCGGGAAGATCAAATATCTGGCCGGTTCGGAGTCCGCGATGGGCGCCTTCATCAACGACACCACCCCGGAATCCGTCGCCGTCAGCTTGCGGGAGGTGGCACTGTGATCAGCGAGATCGCCGAGTATGACGACGTTCTCGCCGAACCCGCCGGCGAAGCACCATCGGCACCGATGCGCGTGCTGGTCGCCGGCGGTGCCGGATACATCGGCTCCGTGGTGACCCGGCTGCTGCTGGCCGAGGGGCATCGGGTGACCGTTCTAGACGACCTGTCCACTGGGCATGCCGACGCGGTGCCCGACGGTGTCGAGCTGGTGCAGTCGGACATCGCCGACGCCGGAACGGTTCTCGGCCGCGGTGGCTTCGACGGGGTGTTGCACTTCGCTGCGAAGTCCCTGGTCGGCGAGTCGGTATCGAACCCCGCGAAGTACTGGCGGACGAACGTTTGCGGCACTCGTGCCCTGCTGGACGCGGTCGCCGAGCACCATGTGCCACGCTTCGTGTTCTCCTCGACCGCCGCGGTCTACGGGGAGCAGGACGCGATCCCGATCACCGAGGACGCGCCCACCAGGCCCACGAATCCCTATGGGGCGTCGAAACTGTCGGTCGACATGATGCTCACCGGCGAGTGCGCCGCGACCGGGCTCGGCGCGGTGAGCCTGCGTTACTTCAACGTCGCCGGGGCGGCCTGGGGCGCGGGCGAGCGGCACGGCACCGAGACACATCTGATCCCGCTGGCCCTGGACGCGGCCGCCGGGCGCCGCGGCCCGTTGACGATCTTCGGCGAGGATTGGCCCACCCCGGACGGCACCCCGATCCGCGACTACATCCACGTTGCCGACCTCGCCCGGGCGCACGTGTCCGCACTCGGCGCCGCGCGGCCCGGCCGTCACCTGATCTGCAATCTCGGTTCGGGGCAGGGCTTCTCGGTGCGCCAGGTGCTCGACACCATCACGGACGTGACCGGCCGCGACGTGCCGCAGCAGGTGGGTCCGCGGCGCGCCGGGGACCCGGCCCGGCTGATCGCCTCCCACGACAGGGCGCGCGCGGAACTGGGCTGGCAGCCGCAACACGATCTGGCGGACATGGTCCGCGACGCCTGGGATTTCGCGCGGGGCCTGGCGAATCGATGAGAACAGCCGCCGCTTCCCCGGCGGACCCGAAGATGACGAGGTTCCGATGAGCGCTACCGAGACCTTCCGCGCGCGTTTCGGGGCGGATCCCGCCGGGGTGTGGTCCGCGCCCGGGCGGGTGAACCTGATCGGCGAGCACACCGACTACACCGGCGGTCTGGTGCTGCCGTTCGCGATCGACGCCCGCGCGCAGGCGGCGATCGGTCCGAACGGCGCCGGTGTCTTCCGGGTGACCTCGGCGCAACGCGACAACGACGTCATATCCGTTGCGGCGCAGGACCTCCGGCCGAGCTCACCGGCGGTGAAGGGGTGGCCGGCGTATCCGCTGGGCGTCGTCTGGGCCCTTTACGAACGCGGCATCGACGTACCACCGCTCGACATCGCGCTCGACTCCGCCGTGCCCGCGGGCGCCGGGCTCTCCTCGTCGGCGGCGGTGGAATGCGCGGTCGCACTGGCGATCTCGGACCATCTCGAGTGCGGACTCGATCGGCCCACGCTGGCGCGGATCGCACAGCGAGCGGAGAACGAGTTCGTCGGCGTCCCATGCGGTCTGATGGACCAGATGGCCTCAGCGGCGAGCACCGAGGGGCATGCGCTCTTCTTCGACATCGGCGCGGACACGACCTGGCACATCCCGTTCGACACGGCAGCGGCGAGCCTAGCCATGCTCGTCATCGACACCAGGGCGCACCATTCGCTGGCCGACGGTGAATACGCGAAGCGGCGCGCGGATTGCGAGACAGCCGCCGGGCAACTCGGTGTCGAGCTGTTGTCGCAAGTTCCGTTCGAGAGGCTCGATCACGCGCTCGCAGGGCTCACCGGTCCCCGTGCCACCGTGCTGCAGCGCCGCGTGCGGCACGTGATCACCGAGAATCAGCGGGTGCGCGAGACCGTGGCGCTGCTCCGCGAGGAGCACATCGCTGCGATAGGCCCGCTGCTCTCGGCATCGCACGCCTCGCTCCGGGACGACTACGAGGTTTCCTGCGCGGAACTGGATCTCGCAGCGGACACCGCGGAGACGGCCGGCGCTCTCGGCGCCCGGATGGTCGGCGGCGGCTTCGGCGGGTCGGTGATCGCGCTCACCGCGGCGGACCGGGCGGGCGTGGTCGCGAACAGCGTCATCGACGCTTTTTCGCGCGCCGGATACACGCGGCCGGTCGTCCGCAGCGTCACTCCCGCCGCCGGCGCCCGCCGCGACCTCTGACCCGACCCCGTTCGCGGGGCGCGGTCACGTTACCTGCGGCCATGCGGCGAGCAGCTGGGTCCACCCGCGGTTACTTGACAGACCCGGACATCAGCCCGCCGATGAAGTACTTGCCCAGGATGATGTACACCGCCAGCGTGGGTAGCGACGCGAGCAGCGCGCCGGCCATGTTCGAGGCGTAGTCGGGGTTCTGGCCGGACGCCAACGAGTTCAGCACGAACGTCACCGGCCCGTTGTTCGCGTTCGTGAGGAACAGTGCGAACAGGAAGTCGTTCCACGCCGAGGTGAACTGCCAGATCAGCGTCACCACGAAGCCGGGGATCGAGACGGGCAGCACGATGGACAAGTAGCTGCGCCACATCCCGGCGCCGTCGACCTTGCCGGCCTCCAGAATCTCAGTGGGAACCGTTGTTGCGTAATAGTTCCGGAAAATCAGAGTGCAGATCGGGATGCCGTAGATCACGTGCACCACTATCAGGGTGCCGATGCCCTTCGGCAGGCCGAGATCGTTGGCCTTCAGCATGATCTCCTGCAGCGGGATGATCACCGCCTGATACGGGATAAACATGCCGAACAGGAACAACGTGAAGACGACGTTCGCGCCGGGGAAGCGCCACTTCGCGAAGACGAATCCGTTGAGAGACCCCAGCATCGAGGACACGGTCGCGGCCACCACCGCCATCACGACGGTCCGCAGTAGCGGCCCCGACAGCTGATCCCAGGCCTTGGCCCAGCCGTCCAGCGACCAGCGTTCGGGCAGGTTCCACGCCGTGGTGGGCCGGATGTCGCCGGCCGTCTTGAAACTGGTCACCACCATCACGTAGAGCGGGATCAGGATCAGGATCAGGAAGGCCAGCAGCAGGAGGTACCGCACTGTTCGGGCGCTAACGGCGCGGCCCGTCAGCCGCTTCCGGACCGCCGTCGAACGCTCGACCGGTGGCGGGACCGGTGCGGTGAACGGGCTCGCGGTCGCCGTCATGATCCCTGGCCCTTTTCGACGTGGTTCGTGTAGATGAGGTACGGCACCACGACCACCGCCACGATCAGCAGCAGGATCGTCGCGTTCGCCGAGGCGTTCGCCGGATCGGACTTCGAGAACAGTTGCGTCCACATGTATGTCGCCGGCACGGCGGCAGCGTAGCTGTTCGCCCCGGCGATCGAGTAGATGAGGTCGAACATCTTCATCGACATGTGTCCGATGATGATCAGCGCCGACAACGCGATCGGTGAGAGCTGCGGGAAGAGCACGTGCCGGTACACCTGGAACTCACTGGCCCCGTCCATCCGGGCAGCCTCGCGCTGGTCCGACGGGATACCACGGAAACCGGCGAGGAAGAGGGCCATCACATAGCCGGACAGCTGCCAGACCGCCGGAATCGCCATCGCCGCCATGTTGAACGCCGCCGTCGACGACCACCAGGAGTTCTGCAGGAATCCGAGGCCGAGTTCCTGGAAGAGCTGGTTCAGACCGATCGCCTGGTCCCCGGTCCGGTTGGACAGCAGCCACTTCCACACCACACCGGCCGCGACGAACGAGACCGCCATGGGGAAGAGGTACACCGAGCGGAAGATGCCCTCACCCTTGACGCCCTTCTCCAGCAGCAGGGCCCAGAGCAGGCCGAAGAACATGGTGCCACTGAGGAACACCACCGTGAGCACCAAAAGGTTCCACAGCGTGTGCTGGTAGTACGGCTCCCCGAACAGCGACGCATAGTTGTCCAGCCCGATGAAGTGGACGTCCGCGTTCGGGTTGAAGCTGTGCTTGTCCGTCATCGAGGTGGCCGCGGTCTTGTACAGCAGCCAGTAGACGAAGATCCCGATCAGCACGATCGAGGGTGCGACCATGGCGAGGCCGGGGCCCCAGGAACGCCAGCGGATGCGCGAGTGCCGCCGCGCGGGAGTGTCGCCGCGCGAAGGCGCCGCGGCACGGGACTTCGTGGTCGCCGTCATACCCGTTTCTTGCTCCTTCATGGCTGCTTCACAACGATGGGGCCGATTCCATCACGGAACCGGCCCCGTCGCCGAGCGACACGTTCGACGGCCGGCCGATGCGACACGGGCCGGCCACCGAACAGCGTCATATCAGGTGCTTTGTCATACCTACTACTTGATGTTGCTCTTGGCCGCTGTCACCAGCGCCGCCTGCAGCGCGGCCACATCCTTGGAGCCGTAGAACTGCGAGACTGCCTGCGAGATCTCCGTGCCCCAGCCCAGATTCACCGCGGCACCGTGCGCGATCGAGGAAACGATCTTGTCCTTCTGGAACTCGCCCATGGCCCACTTCTGGTACGGCGGGAAATCGTCCGGCTTGATGTCGGTGCGCGCCGGGATGGAACCCTTGGCCAGGTTGAAGTCGTGCTGGCCGTCGGCGGAACCGATCAGCCGCAGCCAGTCCTTGGCGCCTTCGGCGTTCGGGGCGCCCTTGGGCAGGGTGAAGGAGTCCGCGAGGAAGTCGTAGACGCCGTCCTGGCCGGGGACCGCCCAGTAGCTGTAGTCGGTGCCGTCCTTCTGGCCCTTGGCGGTGAACTCGGCCACGGCCCAGTCGCCCATCACGTTGTAGGCGGCCTTGCCGTCGATGACGGCGTCGGTCGCGCCCGGCCAATCGTCGCCGTCGGCGGCGGTATTGGCGTAGGTGAGCAGCGTCTTGTAGTCGTTCAGACCCTTGGTGACATCGGCGGAGGCCCAGTCAGTCTTGCCGTCGAACAGGCCGTTGTAGCCGTCGACGCCGAGATCGGAGATCAGCACGGTCTCCAGCAGCTCGACCTGGGTCCAGGTACCGGCGATGGACAGCGGCGTGGCGACGCCGGCGGCCTTGAGCTTGTCCATGTCGGCGATCCAGGCGGCGATGTCCTTCGGCGCGGTCTTCGGATCGAGGCCCGCCTTGGTGAGCACCTTGTTGTTCACCCAGACCACGTTCGCGCGATGGATGTTCGACGGCACCGAGTAGATGTGGCCGCCGACGGTAAGGCGCGCAAGCAGGTCGGCCGGGAAGACGTTGTTCCAGTTCTCGGCCTTGTACAGGTCGTCCACCGGCAGGATCTGGCCGTTGTTGATGTAGTCGGTGAGTTCGGCGCCCGCGTGACCCTGGAAGGAGTCCGGTGGGTTGCCGGCCTGCAGGTCGGCGGCGAGCTTCGCCTTGGCGTTGGAGCCGGCGCCACCGGCGACGGCCAGGTTCACGAACTTGTCGTTGGGGTACTTCTCGCCGAAGAGCTTGACGAGCGCGTCCAGGCCCTTCTTCTCGGAGCCGTCCGCCCACCAGGTGAAGACACCGACGTTTCCGCCGGCGCCGCCGGCCTTGGCGGTCTCGCTGGAGCCGCCCGAACTCGACGAGCTCTGGCCGGCGCTCGACTGGTTCCCACCTCCCGTCGATGAGCCGCACGCGGCGGCCACCATGCCGACCACCGCCAAGGAGGCGATGAGGATTGTTCTGCGCATGAACGCGTCCTTTCCGTGGGCAAACCACGAGTCATTGATCCGCGGCATCTCACGGCGGGCAACCGATGCCCGCCGCATGCTGATGCTATCCCCCTAGGATGCTCATTCATAGACAGAACTCAGGTCATTACTGCATTGTTATAATCTATGATTAGACAAAATGTCGCCTCATAGTCACGGAGACCCGAGAGCGGGACGCGAGCCGACGATCGAGTAGGGTCAAGACACCGACTGCATATGTCAAGAATATGGTCAAGACACGGCCGAATATGACGATGTTCGCGACCGCACCGCTCACGATCCGCCACGCCCCATCGGGAGGTGACCTGGTGACCGATGCCGATCGGGGCACCCGGCCGTCACGCCTTCGTGAGCTCAGTCGGTCTCTCGTGCTCACGGAGCTCGCGCGGTCCGGTGCGCTGAGCCAGGCGAGCCTGGTCCGCTCGACCGGTCTGTCGCGGGCCACGGTCGCGTCTATCGCGGCCGACCTGCGGGCCGAAGGACGGCTGGCCGTCATCCAGGGGACCGAGCCCGGCGGACGGGGCCGCCCACCGGCGCTGCTGCAACTGTGCTCGGGGACGGACGCCGTGGTCGGCGTCGACTTCGGCCATTCGCACCTGACCGTCGCCGTCGCGGACCTGGCCGGCACGATCCTGGACGAGGAACGGGTCCCGATCGACGTGCACGGCTCCCCCGACGACGCGCTCGACGCGGCCGCGTCGATGGTCGCCACACTGCTGGACCGCGCGCGGGTCGGCCAGGCGCCGGCGCATGTCGTGATGGGGGTGCCGGGGCCGGTGGATCTGCGCACCGGACGGCTGCGTTCCGGCACAGTGCTGCCGACGTGGGAGGGGCTGGATGCCGGCTCGGAACTCTCGCGCCGGATCGGCTGCGCCGTCACCGTCGAGAACGACGCGAACCTCGGGGCGGTCGGCGAGCACCGGTTCGGTGCGGGTCGCGGCGTCGATCACCTGATCTTCGTGAAGGTGTCCACCGGAATCGGCGCCGGAATGTTGTTGGGTGGCAAGCTGTATCGAGGGTCGCGCGGCACCGCCGGGGAGATCGGGCACGTGCAGGTGCGGGACGACGGGGCACTCTGCCGGTGTGGATCGCGCGGCTGTTTGGAAACGGTCTCGTCGGCAGGTGCCGCGCTGGCGCTGCTCTCGCCCGCGCACGGCCGAACGATGACGGTCGACGACCTGGTCGCGCTCGCGGCGGGCGGCGATCCCGGGACCCTGCGCCTGCTCACCGACATGGGCACGGCGATCGGGCGGGTGATCGCCGCGGTCGCCGCGAACCTCGACCCCGAGTTGGTGATCATCGGCGGTACGGTGGCGACCGACGCGCTCGTGGCAGGCATCCGCGCCGCGGTGCATCGGTACACCCAGCCCTATGTATCCGCCGAGATGACAGTCGTCCGTGGGGCTCTCGGTGAACGGGCGAGCCTGCTCGGCGCAATCGCGCTGGCCATCGCGGCCGTGGCCACGGCGTAGCCCGCCTTCCGCTCCCGCTGGCTTCGGCTTCCGCCCGCCGCAACCCCGCTCCCTTCAGCGAGAGGCGCGTGGCGCACCGGACGGTCAGTACGCGTCCAGGGTGTCGCCCGCCGTTCGGGTCCCGGTCACGATGGCCACACCCGCCGACGTGCCGATGAGATCGGCGCCGGCTTCCAGGAGTTCGCACACCTGCCGAAGGGTGCGGATTCCGCCGGACGCCTTCACGCCGACCGAATCTGGGACGCGATGACGCAGGTACGAGATCTGTGCCGCGTCGGCGATTCCGACGGCACCGCGCGAGGCGTTCTTGACGAACGCGGCGCCCGCCGCCACGGCGGCGTCCACCACAAAATCCCGTTGCTGGGCGGTGAGCAGCGGCAGCTCCAGCATGAACTTCACCGGCACCGGCCGCGCGGCGGTCACTACCTCAACGAGATCCGCGGAGAACTCCGCGCGGCGGCTGGACAGCGCCAGGCCGATGTTCACGGTGGCGTCGATCTCCGTGGCCCCGGCGGCCACCAGCGCAGCGGCACCCGCGACGCGTTCGGCCGTGGTCGCCGACCCGTACGGGAAGTCCAGGATCGCGCCGAGAGCGACGTGCGCAGGACCGTTGCGGCGTAGCAGTTCTCGCGCGAAGCCCACCCAGCATCCTGGGACGGTGACCGCATTGAACCCGATCCGCTGCGCGTCGGCGACGTGTTCCTCGACCTGCGCGGCGGTGATCGCCTGGCCGATGAGCGTGTTCTGGATTCGGTCGGCCACCTTGAAGCCGGCGCCCGACGCTGCATCGTCCACCATGGTGGCAGTCTCGGGCTTGCGGCGGCAGGCCGCCACTCGACGACCCGGTTTCGCAGCGTCCGCCACCCCGCCGCGCGCTCTACACGGTCCGTGCGAGGTTCGGTTCGAGCACCGCGGCGCGCACGCCGGGGCCTACTGTGTCGGGTCATGCGCATCTTGTCGATCCAGTCGTCGGTGGCCTACGGCTACGCGGGAAACAGCGCCGCGACGTTTCCGCTCCAGCGGCTCGGACACGAGGTGTGGGCCGTGAACACGGTGCATTTCTCCAACCACACCGGATACGGCTCGTTCCGCGGCATCGTGTTCGAGCCAGCCGTCGTGGCGGACGTCATCCGCGGGATCGCGGACCGGGGCGTGCTCGGGTCGGCCGATGCGGTGCTCACGGGATACCAGGGCTCGCCCGGCGTCGCCGACGTGGTGCTCGACGCGGTCGCGCGGGTGAAGGCGGCGAACCCGCGGGCCGTGTACTGCTGCGATCCGGTGATGGGCGACCTCGGGAAGGGCATGTTCGTGCTGCCGGAGCTGCCCGAGCTGATCCGTACCCGGGTGGTCCCGGCGGCAGATGTGTTGACCCCCAACGCTTTCGAGCTCGCCTACCTGGCCGGCACGGGCGGAGATCCGGCTGTCGCGGTGCCGGCGGACGTGCGGACCGTCGAGGGGGTGCTGACGGCGGTCGACCGGGTGCGCGCCATGGGGCCGCGGACCGTACTCGTGACCTCCCTCGACGACGCGTGGGCTATCGAGCCGGTGCCCGGCGGCAGCCACGGTGCGGGCGACACCGGCGAGTTCTTCGGACTGACCGCCGGCGGACGATCCGCGCACGCTGCGGATCCCGATTCGACCGAGAATGACGGAGATGACGATGTTCTCGGCAGCGCCCGCACCCGAGCCCCCACCGAAACCCTCACCCCAGCCACCACCCGCACCTCCGGCGCACACGACACGATCGGCATGATCGCCGTCGACGACTCCGGCGCGTACCAGGTCCGCACCCCACGCCTGCCTCTGCTGGCCAACGGGGCCGGGGACGTCACCGCGGCGCTGTTCGTCGCACACCTGCTCACCGACGGGATCGAGCGGGCCCTGGCGGCCACGGCCTCCTCTGTGTACGGGATCCTGGCCGAAACCATCCGGCGGACCACATCCGAAGAGCAGACCCGAGTAGCGAGCACCGACGTGGAGATCGCGCTGGTCGAAGCGCAGGAGGCCATCGCCCACCCGCAGTCCGAATTCCAGGTCACCCGACTGCGGTAGTCCCGGGTGAGGTCAGTTACTGAAATCCGACATCCAGTTTCGCGCGTACGCATATCCGCAGGTCGAGTTGATCTTGGTCGCGTCTGGGCGCCAATTTTCGGTTGGGGCGCTCGTCCGCCATACTGGCTCGGTGGGTACGGCCGCCACCCTGGCCGTCCGGTGACATCACGACGATGTGCCGCCCCCGGGACGGACGTCCCGCGCGGGGCATGAACCACAGAAGGCCCTTCCTATGCACGACCGCAGTTCCGCGCCTGCGCCCGATACGAAGACCCGCCATTCCGACCGACGGCCGCTATCCTTCGCGCGGCCGGCGGAGCCGGCGAACGACGTCATATCCGGGTCGTTGTGGCGGCTGCCCGCTATGCGCCTGCTGGCCCTGTACACGCTCGCCGGATTCACCGGATTCTTCGCCACCATCTCCGCGCTGCCGGCGTGGGTCGCGACCACCGGCGTCTCCGACACGTTGGCCGGCTTCGTGACGACAACGCTTCTGGTGGCGACCGTTTCGACGCAAAGTATCGTTCCGCGCCTGGTCGCCCGAGCGGGTATGACGGCGACTCTCGCGATCGGCCTGGTGGCCCTGGGCGCACCGTCACTTCTGCTGCTGATCGACGGCGGCTACTGGTGGGTGCTGGCGATCTGCGCCCTGCGCGGGATCGGCTTCGGGGCGATGACCGTGCTCGGCGCGATGCTCACCGCTCGGGTCGTGCCGGCCGCGCGACGCGGCGAGGCGATCGGCATCTACGGGCTGGCGATCGCGGTGCCGAACCTGCTGGCGGTGCCGGGCGGGGTGGCGCTGGTCTCCGCGGGGCACTTCTGGGCGGTGGCGCTGCTGGGTGCCGCGCCGCTGCTCGGCCTGCCGACCGTACCTGCATTGGCCCGCGCGGCGCGGGCCCGGGCCGACCAGCCCGCGCCGTCGCGCAGCCCGTCGCCCGATACGGCCGCCGCCGGACGTGCCTCGCGTCGCGCTGCGCGTCGGGCCGCGCTCGGCCCGGCGGTCGTGCTGATGGTGGTCACCCTGACCAGCGGCGGCTTCCTGACGTACCTGCCGATCGTTCGTCCGGACGGCGCGCTCGCCACTCTGGCATTGCTGATCTGGGGAGGGACCGGCGCGCTCACCCGCTGGCGCGTCGGCGTGATCGCCGACAGGTCGGGGTTGAGAATATTGCTGCCTTCCGCGTCGGTCCTGAGCATCGTCGGCATCTGCGTGGTTGCCGGTGGATTGCTGTGGGGCGGCCCCGCCGACGCTGCCGCGACCTGGCTGACCATCCTGGTGGGCTCGGCGATCCTGGGCATGGGATTCGGCGGAACGCAGAACCTGACCCTGCTCGCCGCATTCATGCGGGCCCGGCAGCGCGAGACAGCGACCGTGAGTTCGGTATGGAACATCGGCTTCGACACCGGCACCGCCATCGGCTCCGGGCTGGTGGGCGTCCTGGTCCTGGTCCTGACGATTCCGGCCGCGCTCGCGCTCACCTCGGTGCTCATCGCGGCGAGCCTGCCGCTCACGGTGCGCAGCGCCCGCCCGCCACTACCGAAGCCATAGGCGGACTAGCGCCTAGGCACGTGGCGAGCACGCGTCAGCCGAGGGCGCGGCGCAGGAAGTCGACCTGAGCGAGCAGCAGGTTCTCGGCGACCACCTCATCCGACGCCATGTGCGTCATGCCGGTGAGCGGCAGCACCTGGTGCGGCTTGCCCGCGGCGAGCAGGGCGGCGGACAGTCGCAGCGTATGCGCGACGACGACGTTGTCGTCGGCCAGGCCATGGATCAGCATCAGCGGCCGGGTGAGCGCCGGCGCCCGGTCGATGAGCGAGTTGCGCCGGTAGACCTCCGGCTGATCGCCCGGGTCACCGAGATACCGCTCCGTGTAACAGGTGTCGTAGAGCGTCCAGTCGGTGACCGGCGCGCCGGCGACCGCGGCGTGGAACACGTCCGGCCGGTCCAACACGGCGAGCGCGGCGAGGTAGCCGCCGTAGGACCAGCCCATGATGCCGACCCGGGCCGTGTCGATCTCGTCCGGATACCGCTCCGCGACCCCGGCGAGCGCGTCCACCTGATCCGCCAGTGTGACGGAGGCGAAGTCGTTCCGGATCTCCCGTTCCCAAGCCGGGCCGCGCGCCGGGGTGCCGCGCCCGTCCGCCACGATCACCGCAAAGCCCTGGTCCGCCAACCACTGCGCTTGCAGGAACAGGCGACCGCTGGCCCGCACGAGCTGGGCGTGCGGACCGCCGTACGGCGCCATGATCACCGGCAGCCGCACCGAACCGGACTGGTGCCCGCGCGGCAGGACGAGCGCCACCCGGAGATCCCGTTCGCCCACCGTAAGCATGGTGACGCGCGGCGTGAAGGGGGCGGGTTCGGCCAGGCTGCGCAGCTCGCCGACCGGCGTCCCGCGCGAGGAGACGGTGATCGTCGTGGCGGCGTCATCCAGCCGCGAACCGGCGATGACGACCGTCTCACCACCGATCGCGCCGCTGTGCACCCCGGGGCCCGAGGACAGTTCCCGCACCGTGCCGTCATACCCGATCAGGACGAGCTGTTGTTCCACGGGGTCGGCGGAAACCGTTGCCAGCACGCCAGAATCGACGACGTCCAGCACCGCGAGCAGTTGTAGGCCGGGCGGGCTCACCGCGACACCATCGACAGCGAGGCGACGCGTCGACACGCCCGGCTCGCCGTCGGCCATGTCGGTGAGGTCGCTCAACAGCCGGCCGTCGAGCGCGAGCGCCGGAAGCCCGGGCACCAGGTCGATCCAGGCGGCATCGGTCCGCTGGCCGACGATCTCGCACACCTGACCCGGCTCGCCCTGTGCTGCACCGTCGTTTTCCGCTGGCACGTCGGCAGCGTCCAGAAGGTGCGGCCGCAGGATCTGGGCGCGTCGCTGGTCGCGGCTGAGCACCTGCAGCACCGAGCCGGCGGTCGACCAGGAGACCCGCGCCAGGTAGGGGAAACCGTCTACATCCCACGGGATCTCGCGCCGCTCGCCGTCCAACGCCACGTGCCAGAGGGTGACATCGGCGTTCGCCGTGCCAGCGGCTGGATAGCGGTGCGGCGCGGGCTCCCGATCGGGGTGCGCGGGATCGGCGATGTACCAGACCCGGACGGGGGCCTCGTCGTAGCGCTCGACCACGAGCGAGGCGCCGTCCGGCGCCCACCAGAATCCGCGGGCGCGGTCCATCTCCTCCGCCGCGGCGAACTCGGCCTGGCCCCACACCACCGTGTCGGACTCCGGTTCGACCAGGGCGCGGTCGCCGGCGCCGTCGACGCCGACCACTCGCAGCGCCCCGTCCGACGCGTAGGCGACCCGCCGCCCGGTCGGGTCGACGCGCGGGTCGATCACGGAGCCTTGCGTTGACAGGCAATGGGTTTCGCCGGTCGCGACCCGGCACGCCCACAGCGATCCGGACAGCGCGAACACGGCGACCGTCCCGGCCGGGTCTGCCGAGTAGGCCACGATCCCGGCCGCCGACTCCCGGGCCCGCTCGCGCCTCGCCCGCTCGGCCGCTGAAAGTTCTTCCGCAGAACCGCCTGTCAACTCGCGTGGGTCGACGAGCAGGCGTTCCGTGCCCGCCTCGACGTCGAACGCCCACAGGCAGCCGGTGCGGTCGATGCCCGAGGCGGCTCGGACGAACAGCACTGTCGACCCGTCGGACGTCACCGTGATGTTCCTGGGCACCCCCAGCGTGAAGCGTTGCGTCCGCGCGAACAGCCTCGGAAACGTGTCGCGTGCCGCGCCGTCATCGACGGAAGTGGAGTTCACCGGCCCATCCTCGCATGCCGACCCGCAGCGCCCAGTGCCGCGCCCGAGCCCGACGATCGCGACGGCGCGCGGACGCGAACAGCGTCATACGGTCGGCCTGATGTACGACAGCGTGGAGTGTGCCACCAGGTCGCCGTCTGCGTCGAACACCTCGGCCTGGCCGAACGCGATGCGTCGCCCGAGTTTCAGAAGCCTTGCGGTGCCGGTGATGTCGCCGCTCGTGCCGCGGAGGAAGGAGGTCTTCATCTCGACGGTCACGGCCATCGGCTCGGAGCCTACCCGCGTCATGATCGCGAGCCACATCGCCAAGTCCGCCACCACCTCGTAACTGGCGCCGTGCAGCACGCCGCCGGGCCGCAGCAGGTGCGGGGCCGCCGCGAGCCCCACGGTCGCCGTGCCGTCACCGATCTCGACGACGGTCAGGCCCCACCATCGGCAGAATGGTTGGCTCGCCACCAGGCCCCGCGCCTCGTCCAGGGTGAAGATCGAGCCAACGGTGTCGTCGTCCATCCCTCCACCCTGCCCCACACCCCGCTGCGCCGCCGAGTCAGCGCGCCCGATCCCACCAATCCAGCACGCGGGTGCCCGTGTGACCTGTGCCGTCGACACAGCCCGAGATCGCTGTCGCCCCTCGTGGTACGACAGGACATCTTCGTGGTGACTGGGGCAGTATGTAGGCAGGGCTTTGACAAATTCGCGGATGACCGAGCGGAGGATGCGCAATGAAGACTGACACGCCCAGCGCCGGTACGGCGACCGTGACGGATCTTGACGCGACGGTCCTGGCCGACGCGCAGCGCATGCTCGAGTCCTCGTCGCCAACCGAAACGGTGAATCAGGCGCTACGCGAAGCGGTCCGGCGTCGTCTCGCCACCGAGTACATCGACTACCTCCGCGGTCGCAGCGACGTTGATCTCGATGTGCGGGAGCGTGCGTGGCAGCGGTCAAATACCTGATCGACACCAGCGCGATGACGCGCGTGGCAACGTCCGACGCCGTTGCGATCAGGATTGAGCCGCTTCTCGAGGGCGGTCATGCCTGGACGTGCGCGATCTTGAACCTCGAAGCGCTGTTTTCGGCGACATCGCCGCAGGATTATGTGGAAATTTCCCGGTTTCGCAACGGCACGATGCTCCCGGCTGACACCGACGAGTGGTGTATGGATCGCGCGCAAGAAGTGCAGGCGCTCCTGGCGGAGCGCGCAGAGTGGCGGTCTGTTTCGGTCCCGGATTTGATCGTCGCGGCAGTGGCCGAGCGGCACGGATTGACGGTGCTGCATTACGACCATGACTATGACTTCGTTGCGGCCGTGACCGGTCAACCCGTCGAGTGGGTCGTCCCGAAGGGCACCGCCGACAGAACGCTGCCGACCGGCGGCACGACGGGTCCGCACCCTTGATGAATCTGCCGGCTCGGCGGGCAGCGCCGTTCGGCGAAACGATCAGCGTTTGCCCACTCCCTGTCTAGGGAATAGACCTCCCGCGCTGAACCCGCACAGAAGACGGCGCCGGTCGGAGCCCCCCGGCCCCGCCCGACGCCGACTTCTTGAACTACTGCGATGTCAGTGCCGTGACATCCCACTGCGCGACATCCCCATGCGGGGCATCGCCAGTGCGATGACACCGAGCACCACGATCACGCCGCCCGCGATGATGTTGCTGACCATGATGCTCACATCGAGCGTCGTGCTGGCCATCACCCACTGTGCGACGATGATCCACACACCGAGGATCGGCAGCACCCAACTCAACCCGTGCGCCCGCGAGTACGCGGACCCGAGGTCCAGCGCCAGCAGCGTCGCCGTCAGGCCCACAACCAGGTTCGAGACGGTGAGCGACGAATTGCCGGTGTTGAATCCGATGATCCACGGGGAGATCGCGGCGTAGAGGCCGGCCAACACGGCGAGACCTTCCACGGTGCGAGCCTGGGCGGTTTCGGAAACCCGATCGAGCCGATCCCGGAGTTCGGCCATGTCCGGGTGTTCGGACATCGGGAGCCGACTCTGGACTGTCCCCTCAGTAGTCATTGCGACCACCTCCTGGTAGAGAGAAGACACCCTCAAGTTACGCCGAATTCGGCGATGACGATCGGGCATGACGCTGCTACCGTGCCGGGCCGCACCCGACCCGTCGCACGATGCGGCGATGGGTGTTCCCGGGCGCCCGAAGACTTCCGTAGCTGGGCCATCCGGGCGGTGGATGGAGGTGCTGTTCGCACGATCTAGACCGTCTAGACTGTGCCTGAGAAGGGAGGCCCGGACCCATGACCAGATGGCAGGTGCAGACCGCGAAGCAGCGGCTCAGTGAACTATTGCGGGCGGCGCACGACGCCGGCCCGCAGGTCGTCACCCGGCACGGCGAAGATGTCGCAGTGGTCATGGACATCGCGGACTTCCGAGCGCTCACCGTCGAGATTCCCGACTTCAAGGACTTCCTCCGCTCGGCCCCGATCGAAGGCCTGGACATTCGCCGCGACCGCACGCCGGCACCCGTCATGGAGTTCGCCGCGGGGCTCGCGGACTGATGGGCTACCTCATCGACACCAACGTGGTGTCCGAGCTGCGTCGCCCACGCCCCCACCCCGGCGTCGCCGGGTGGTTCGCGGCAGCCCCCTCCGATGAGTTGCACTTAAGCGTGCCCACCGTCGGCGAGATCCGTCAGGGCGTCGAGCGGCTGCGGCCGCGCGACGCGACCCGTGCCGACGACATCGAACGGTGGCTCGGCGACTTGCATCGGCAATTCGCCGATCGCGTGATCGCCATCGACCGGGCGATCGCGGAGAAGTGGGGCACGTTCACTGCGCAGCGCCCGCTGCCGGTGGTGGACGGGCTGTTGGCGGCCACCGCCGCGATCCGCGGGTGGACGCTGGTCACGCGCAACACGATCGATGTCGATGGCCTCGGCATCGACCTGCTCAATCCGTTCGAAGGCTGATTCCGCCGGGCTGCGTGCGGCATATCGACGCACCGAGCGGTGTTCAAAACGATGCTCCGTGGCCAGAAACCCGCTCAATCGGGCAGCGGCACGCGGAACGTCCGGAGGGTGAGGGCGAGTAGGTCGTAGTAGCCGACGAGGATGACGAGGTCCACGACCGCGCGCGTTCCGAGGAGGTCCTCGAGTCGCTCGAAGGTGTTCTGGGTGAGGTCGCGATCCTGCAGGAGTTCCCGGACGGCCCCATGCACGAGAGCATCGTCATACTCGAAAAAACCGGCGTCCTGGCGGGCGATGGCTTCGAGCATGTCGTCGGTGAGCCCGGCCGCAGCGGCGGGCCCCGCATGCGCCCACCACTCGAACTCGCTGCGCCGTTCGGCGGCGACGGTAAGGATGGTGAGCTCACGGGTGCGGTCGGAAAGCGCGCTGCCGTAACGGATCTCGGCGCCGAGCCGTTGCAGCGCGTCGCCGACGGCCGGGCTCGCCTGCACCATGGCGTTGAACGGGCCGAGCAGCCGACCGTCGCTGTCGAGGAGCGTCGTGGGGCCGTCATGGGCGGTTCGCGGGCCGGCGACGATCGCGTCGTACACTCGGCGCGCCTCGGGGCCGAGGTCGTCGGGTCCCGGCCAGGGCAGCCGTCCGGTGCGCTCGCCATCGCTCATGGCACCGAGTCTGCCGCACGGGATGCGCAGGCCTCCACGCCGTCCCGCCGGCATCGGCGAGCTCTCCGCTGAGCGGACGCGAACACGCCGACCACGCGCCTCATCCATATATTCGATGAGCGCGAGTCCGGATATACTTGGGCTCATGTCAAAGACGCTGATAGATGTCGACGACCGCGCCCTCGCCGCGGCGGCCGAAGCACTCCACACCACGACCAAGAAGGACACGGTCAACGCGGCATTGCGCGAGGCAGCCGCCCTCGCCGCCCGCCGCCGCGACCTTCACCGGCTGATCTCGGCTGGGTTGCCCGACCTGACCGACCAGGACGTCATGCGGCAAGCATGGCAGTAGTAGCGACGCACCTGGCCGATACCAGCGCACTGGCACGGCTCCGCCACCCGACGGTTGCCGCCGCGCTGACCCCGCTCATCGAGGCCGGCCTCGTCGCAACCTGCGCGGTCATCGATCTCGAACTGGCCTGGGCAACCCGGACCGGCGCCGAATTCGACCAGCTTCGCGCAGACCGTGACACCGGCTACGAATGGCTCCCCACCAACGACGGCGACTGGCGCCGCGCACTCGATGTGCAATCGACGCTGTGGCACACCGGCCGCGTTCGCGCGGTCGGTTTCCCCGACCTGTTGATCGCCGCAGTAGCCGAGCGCGAACAACTGACGCTCCTGCACTACGACAGCGATTTCGACATGATCACTCACGTCACCGGGCAAGCGGCGCGTTGGATCGTCCCGCGCGGCTCCGTTCCTTAACAGTCCGTAACAGAATGGGGCGTGGCGACGGCGTAGCCGGCACATCGCACTGAGCGGGCCGTCTACCCCGCTCGGCGAGATGACGAGGAGGAACACCGATGACGAGCGAACCCACCCAGGGTCTGCTCGACAAGCTCGCCGCGGAAGCAGAGCATGCCGAACAGACCCGCGACGCCGCGCTCGACTACCAGCAGCGTCCCCGCGACAACTCCGGCGTCGTGACGGGCCATGCCGGCAGCGAAGCCGGTCCCGCGGGCCGGTAGGGCCGAAGGTCCGCGTCCTGGTGTGATGAGAAGCATCGGCATGCCATCGTTACGGAAAGGGACGTTTCGCCTAGCGTAGAGGGCAACTGTGCTGCCCAGGCGGACGGAAGGGTGATCGGCGCTGACGACGAGTGATCAGGCCCCAGATCGACCGGTGGGGGCACGTGCCGGACAAGTCCGGGTGGGGGTGCTTCGAGAATCGGCGGACGGCGAACGCCGTGTTGCGCTCGTCCCGGAAGTGGTCGGAAAGCTTGCGGCGTCGGGAATGTCGGTGCTCGTCGAGCATGACGCCGGGATCGGCGCGGCCATCTCCGACGACGCGTTCGCGGCCGCCGGCGCCGAGATCAGGGCGGCGGCGGACATCTACGCCGAGACCGACATCGTGCTCCGCGTCGGGCCGCCGACCACCGCCGAGTCCGCGAGCCTGCGCCGCGGGCAGGTGCTCGTGGGCCTGCTGCGGCCGTGGGAGCGATTGGATGCGGTCCGCGCCTGGGCCGCGAGCGGCGCCACGTCCGTCGCGTTGGATTACTTGCCGCGCACGCTGTCTCGCGCGCAGACGATCGACGCGCTGACCTCGCAGGCGTCGGTCGCCGGCTACCGCGCCGCGATCCGCGCGGCCGATGTCTACGGCGGCTACTTCCCGATGCTGATGACCGCCGCGGGCACCGTGCGGCCGGCCGAGGTGCTGGTACTGGGCGCCGGCGTCGCCGGGCTACAGGCGATCGCCACCGCTCGACGGCTCGGCGCATCCGTCTCCGGGTATGACGTCCGCCCGGCGGCCCGCGCCGAAGTCGCCTCCCTGGGCGCGAAGTTCGTCGACCTGCCGGGTGTCGTCTCGACGTCCGGCTCCGACGGGTACGCGCGGGAGCTGACCGCCGAGGAGCGCGCGGCGCAACTCGCCGCGCTCGACAAGCACATCGCCCGTTCAAATGTCGTCATCACGACCGCGCAGGTGCCCGGCCGCAAGCCGCCGCTGCTGGTGACCGCACAGGCCGTGAGCGAGATGAAGCCGGGCTCGGTGGTGCTGGACATGGCGGCGAGCTCCTACGGCGGCAATGTCGAGGTGTCGAAGCCCGACCAGACGGTGGTCGTGGATCCGGGTGTGACGGTGATCGGGGCCGGGACGCTGGCGTCGGACATGGCCCCGGCCGCCTCCCAGGCGTATGCACGCAATCTCGCCGCGCTGCTGGCGCTGATCGTGAAGGACGGTGCGGTGGTGATAGATCCGGCCGACGAGGTGGTCGGCGCCATGCTCGCCACGTACGACGGGGCGGTGGTCCATCCGGGCCTGTCCGAGGCGGTCTCGGCCACACCGGCCGCGCCCTCTGTACCGTCGCCGGAACGGAGCGCGCCATGAGTATGGAACTGTTCTTCGACATCACCACGTTCGTGCTGGCGCTGCTGGTCGGGTTCGAGGTAATCTCGAAGGTCCCGGCGACGCTGCACACACCGCTGATGTCCGCGGCGAACGCGATCCACGGCGTGGTGTTCATCGGGGCACTGATCATCACGGCCGCGGCGCGCGGGCCGTTTGGGTACACCATCGCCTTCATCGCGATGGTGCTGGCCGGGATGAACGTGGTCGGCGGATATGCGGTCACCGACCGGATGCTCGAGATGTTCAAGGTGAAGCCCGCGCCCCGACCGGCGGCGGAGGCTGTGCCGAATTCTGAAGCGGGGAACATCGTTCCCCCGCAAGCGGGAGGTACCCCCAGCGATCGTGCGACCGACGGAACCGGAAGCCGGACGAACGGGGGTGCGGCATGAGCGCGACCGAAACCGTCGTGCGGCTCGTCTTCCTCGGCGCCGCAGCGTGTTTCGTGATCGGCCTGCACCTGATGAACTCGCCGCGATCGGCCCGGCACGGCAGCGTCGTGTCGATGGTCGGCATGATCTGCGCGGGCGTCGCGGCCCTGGTGCTGATCGCCGTGCAGGGCGCTATCACGCCGGTCGGCTGGATCGTCGCGATCGCCGGGCTGGCGATCGGCGGCGGGTTCGGCCTGTACATCGCGCGGACCGTGAAGATGACGGCAATCCCGCAGCTCGTGTCGCTGTTCAATGCGGTAGGCGGCGGCGCGGCGGCGCTGCTCGCGGTGCACGACCTGACCCTCGGCGTGCAGGTCGGCGGCACGGTCGCGATCACCGCGGGCCTGGACATCATCATCGGCGGGGTCACGTTCTCGGGCTCGTTGATCGCCGCCGGCAAGCTGCAGGGCATCGTGACCGGGTCGCCCGTGAAGATCCCGGCGGGGAAGCTGGTGAACGGCGTGCTCGCCGTCGCGTTCGTGGCGGGCGTGGTGTGGCTGGTCGCGGACTCCACCAGTCCGGGCGCGCTGATCCTGACCTGCGCGGCGGCGCTGCTGTTCGGCGTGACGATGGTCCTGCCGATCGGCGGCGCGGACATGCCGGTGGTGATCTCGCTGCTCAACGCGTTCACCGGGTTGGCGGTCGGCATGGCCGGCTTCGTGCTGGACGCGACGGTGCTGATCATCGCGGGGGCGCTGGTCGGTGCGGCCGGGACGATCCTCACCGTGCTGATGGCCGAGGCGATGAACCGGTCGATCCTGTCGATCATCGTCGGCGGGTTCGGCACCGGCGACTCGGTATCGACGGTGGGCGGCCCGGGCGGCGACGTCTCCGTGCGGCAGGTGTCCGCGGACGACGTGGCGATCCAACTCGCCTATGCGCAACGGGTTCTGGTGGTTCCGGGGTACGGGTTGGCGGCGGCGCAGGCGCAGCACGAGCTGGCGGAATTGGGCAAGGTGCTGGGCGAGCACGGGGTGGACGTGGGCTACGCGATCCACCCGGTGGCCGGCCGGATGCCCGGGCACATGAACGTACTGCTCGCCGAGGCGAACGTACCGTACCCGCAGCTCAAGGAGATGGACGAGGCGAATCCGCTCTTCCCGCAGACCGACGTGGCGCTGGTGGTCGGCGCGAACGACGTGACCAACCCGGCGGCTCGGCGGCCGGGCAACCCGGTCTCCGGCATGCCGATCCTGGACGTCGACAAGGCCAAGTCGGTGGTGGTGATCAAGCGGTCCATGGGCAAGGGCTACGCCGGGCTGGATAACGAGCTGTACACCGACCCCAAGACGGGCATGTTCTTCTCGGACGCGAAGGCGGGCCTCGCGGAGATCACCGCCGCGATCAAGACGCTGGTGGCGTAGCGGGCGGCCGCGCGGGTTCTCGCTGACGGTGCTGACGGTGCTGACGGTGCTGACGGTGCTGACGGTGCTGACGGTGCTGACCGTGCGCCGGACCGGCGGGCGCGATGTCGGCGTCTCGGATACCCTGGGGGGTGTCCGTCCAGCGGAATACCGCACCGTCGGTGAACGTTGAGCCGGGTACGAGCATCAACGAGCGCAAGGAGACCCCCGTGGCCACCGTCGAACTGACCAACACCAACTTCCAGGACACCGTGCAGAACAATGGCACCGTGCTGGTGGACTTCTGGGCGTCCTGGTGCCCGCCGTGCCGCATGTTCGCACCGATCTACGAGGCCGCCTCGGAGAAGCATGACGACCTGGTGTTCGGGTCCGTCAACACCGAGGAGCAGCAGGAGCTCGCCGCCGGGTTCGGCATCAGTTCCATCCCGACGCTGATGGTCTTCCGCGACAACATCCTGATCTACCAGCAGGCCGGGGCGCTCCCGGAGAAGTCGCTCGAGACGCTGATCGGCAAGGTCCGGGCGCTCGACATGGACAAGGTCCGGGCCGAGGTCGCCAAGCAGGAGGCGAACGCCTGACGGCGACCGCGAACACGCCCGCCGAGCGGTGAGAAATGCATCGACCCCTGGGCGTTCTGTCCGCAATTTCGCACCGCTCGGCGGGAAAGGGCAGCGCAGGGCGCGTGCCGCGGCTACCGGCGCCGGGCGATCTTCGCGCCGAGGAGCACACCGATGGCGACCGCGGCGGCGCCGACGAGCACG
>JAFIHI010000254.1 GCA_017848755.1 Nakamurella sp.
ATCGGCGTGGCGTAGAACAGCAGCATGATGGTGCCGTGCATGGTGAAGAGCTGGTTGTACTGCTCGTAGGAGAGGAAGTCCATGCCGGGCCGCGCTAATTCCGCCCGCATCAGCATCGCCAGCAGCCCGCCGATCATGAAGAACGACAGCGTGGTGACGACGTACATGAGGCCGATCTGTTTCGGATCGGTGGTGCGCAGATAGCTTAAGAACTTCGAGCCGCGTGGGGCGCGCGGCGGCGGCAGCGGGTGCGATGTCTCCGAGCGGGGTAGAACAGCCGTCATGCGAACCTCCCGAGGTCGTGCGACGTGGCTAGGATGTGTCGCAGCGCTCGCGGGGAGCGCGAGATGCTCGACATCCGTCAAGAGCATTCGCGCAGCCGGGCGGGTCCTGTTTCTCTGCAATGCTTTCTCTGTAGTACGCCGATGGCGCCCCTCTCGGCAAGGGCAGGCGGGCAATAGATGACGAGATGTCCGGAAACTCGTGGTGCGCGCGTGCTGTGCCCGGCGTGGGCGGCGCGCTTCGTCTCACCAGGCCCTACCGAAACCAGGAAAGTGGGCTCGGCGGGCGCGCTCAACGCGCGCAATATCGATGAGTCAACGCCGTCACTTGTGCCCAAGATCATTTGCGGCGATGCTATCGGCCATGATCGTTCCTTCCGCCCTGGTCCGCACGGTCCGAACCTCCGTCGTTATCGGCGTCGTGGCAGCGCTACTAGTCGGCTGCACCGGTCACTCGTCCGATCGTGCTACCTCCGCGCCCTCGCCGACCGAACCGTCCGTGACTGGCGCGCCGCCACCCAGTTCGGCGGCCCCCGTCCGGCGCCACATCGACCCGCCATGCCCGGACTTCATCATCGTGCCCTGCCTGCGGCAAGCCGCAACGGTGGCTGTGCCGGTTTCGGGCACCGACCTGGCACTGGTGTGGGCCAGTGACCGGCCGGAACTGGAGACGCAGGTGGGTGGCCTGCCTTGGACGCTCGATGTGCTGCACCGCTACGACCCCGCCGAGGGTCGGCTCGTGCTCGGCACCGGAACGGTTCGCCACGTTGCCGGCGTCGCGGTCGGTGCAGAGTTGGCGGTGCCTGCGCTGGACGCTTCGCAGCTATATGTGTTCGACAAGTCGGGTCGGCATCTGCGCACCCTCGACTTACTGACCGGGGTCGTCGTTCAGCGATTCGATTGGGACGGTGGCTTGCTGGCTGCCGTGGTCGAACCGGGAGGGACCACCCGATTTCATCGCGATAGCTCCGGTGCCGTCACGGCTTTGGTCACCTCCGATGGCTATCGCACCGTGCTGGACGTGGTCGGCGGAGCGCTGATCGCGGTGCGCGACTCGGTTGGCGGGATCACCTCGATCGGCTACGACACCTCGGGCCTGGTCGTCGCGGTGACCGATCCATCGGGCGCGCAGACCGCGCTGTCTTACGGCGGCGATGGAACACTCGCATCGATCCGGTCACCCGAGGGCGGCACCACCAAGTACTCCCGCACAGAGTCAGGCGAAGGATTCACGCTGACCACCGCTTCGCCCGCGGGCCGGGTGACCCGTCAGCAGGTCAGAACGGACGGCGGGCGGCAGATTCGTACCGTGACCGACCCTTCCGGAGCCACCACCACCTCGGTGAGCGAAGGCTCCCATCGGGAGGTCACCTATCCGGACGGCACCAGCGTGCGGTTCGATTTGGCCGACGATCCGCGTTGGGGCTTGGCGGCGCCCTTGGTCTCCGGCCGCGTGGAGCGGCCGGGCGGCGCCCGGTCCGATTTCGCGCAGGAGCGCCGCTACCCCAGCACGCAGCCGACGACCGCAGACTCGGACGCGGAGCTGACATGGATCTCCGGGGCGGGCACCTGGCGGCTGCGACACACCGCCGAGGATCGGACCACCACCGTCACCGACCCGGCCGGCCTCGTCGAATCGGTTGTCTACGGTGCGGACGGATTGCTGGCCTCCGGCAGCCGCGGCGGAGTGCCGCTCCGCTACACCTGGTCCGACGGCACGCTGACCGCGGTCACCGTGGGATCTGGTGCACAGCAACGCAGTTGGACGCATAGCACTGACCCCAAGGCGCGCACCATCACGAGCATCGACCCGCTTGGCCGCACCACCGTCGAGCGGTATGACGGTCTGGGCAAAGACGTCGCGGTCACCGCGCCGGACGGCGCCACCGCCACCATCACCCGGGATTCGAACAGCAACGTGATCGCCGTCAGCTCCGCGGGCCGCGACTCGACCCAGCTGATTCGGACGCCCGACGCCCGGCTTGCAGCGGTGATCCCTCCCGGGGGGAACGGTCAGCTGGAATTCACCGGCTACTCCTACGACGCTGACGGTCTCCTGTCGACCACCGCTGACGCCGGCGGGGGCACGGTCGAGATTGAGCGGGACGCTGGCGGTCGGGTCAGCGCCATTCACAGTGGCGAACAGCTCTGGCGCCTGGATTACGACCAAGCCGGCCGACTGGCTTCGATCGCCGGCTTGGGAACCGAGCTGGCACGCACGTTCACCGGCGGCCTCCTGACGGCCGAGAGGTGGACCGGACCGACGACCATGGCGGTTGACCGAACGTTGGACGCTGTTGGCCGCATCACCGAAGTCGGTACGGCGGTCGGGAAGGTTGCGTACCGCTACGACGAAGGGGGCCGGCTCGTGCAGGCCGGTGACCTCACTGTGCAGTACGACGCGAGCGGTCGCGTCAGCCGAGAACAGCTCGGTTCGCTAACCCGCTCCTATGGCCGGAATGCATTCGGAGAGTTGGAATCTGTGCGTGTGGAAGCCGCAGGCGCGCCGGTGTGGGAGATGACGCTGACCCGGGATACTCTCGGCCGGATCACCACCCAGCGGACCACTGCCGGCGGGAATGCCTCCACTCGGGCTTTTACCTACGATAAGGCCGGCCGGCTCGCCACGGTCGACCAGGACGGGGCGGTCACCGAATACTCCTACGATCTCGCCGGCAACCTGACCTCCCAGAGTTCGGCGGGCAACACCGTCCGCACCACCTACAACGGTCGAGACCAGGTGATCACGAGCGGGAAGGCCGGCTACACGTACGACGGCTCCGGCCGACTGATAGCGGCCGGAGCCGCGCGGTACAGCTACGACTCCCTCGGTCATCTCATCGAGGCGACGACTGCGGGCGGCAAGCACGTCACATACCAGGTGGACGGCTTCGGCCGGCGGGTCGGGAAGGCCGTCGACGGTAAACAGGTCCAGGGCCTCGCCTATGTCGGCGACTTGCCCGTCGCCGAGTTCGACGGTTCCGGGGTCCAGGTTTCGCAGTTCGTCTACGCCCTGGCCGAGGTCCCGGCCTATGTGGTAAAGGGCGGGCGCCAGCTGCTGCTGCTTACAGATCAGGTGGGCACCCCGCAGGCTCTGGTGGACGCGGGCTCCGGTGCGGTGACGGAGGTGGGAGACACCGATGTCTGGGGGCGGAAGGGCAGGCAGGCCGTCTCATTGCCCATCGGATTCGCCGGCGGGTTGGCTGACGGTGACACCGGGTTGGTCCACTTCGGGGCCAGGGAATACGACCCGGCCACGACCCGATGGACCAGCCGCGACCCGGAATTGGCCGACGGCGGCGATCCGAACCTCTATCGCTACGTAGACGCGGATCCGGTCAATCGAGTCGACCGGCAAGGACGAGATGGCGAGGACGCGGTCAATGTCGCCTGCAAGGGCCATTTCTGCGTGGACTATCGCGGCGTTCCAAAGGTGCGCACCGACACGGGACCCAGTAAACCGCAAGATCCACTAGACGGTCTGAAGGACGACGTCATTCCGGACCCGTCGGTCACCGTGTGCGTCGGTCCGGCGTGCGCGAAGGTCAGCAAAGACGGCGCCGAAGCGGCACCTGGTGGCGCGTCGGGTGTCAGCTTGGGCCTGCCCGTTCCCGCGGACTTCGTGCGCCGCCAATATGAACGCTCGGCCGAGCGGGCCCGCCAGGCCGCCGAGCAGCTAGAACTACCCGATTCCGGCGGCAAGGGCAGCACCGATCCCTGCGCGACCAGTCCCGGCTTGTGTGCGCCGGCCAAAAGTACCGGGGATCCGCACCTGACCACCGCCGACGGTTTGCCTTACGACCTGCAGGCGGTGGGCGAGTTCACGTTGCTAGCCTCCGACTCGGGTGATCTGAGAATCCAGAGCAGGCAGGAACCGATCCCGCGCACCCCGCTGACCTGGAATACGGCGGTGGCCATGAACGTCGCTGGAGACCGAATCGGGTTCTACGGCAACTACGAAGAGGGCAAGGAACATCAGCTCTTGGTGCGGATCAACGGCAAACCGGCCCTCGACGCGGTGGGATCGTCGGGCGCGTCGATCGACCCGACAATGGCGGATATCGCGCTGCCGCACGGTGGGTTGGTACGGAGTGGACGTGGCGTGTTCTACGTTGTGTGGCCGGACGGCACAACTGTCGGTGTGACGAGCTTGATCAGATACGGAGTTCACTTGACGGTTTCGCTCGCCGAGAGCCGAAAGGGAACGGTGACCGGGCTGCTCGGCCCGTTCACGGGCGAACGGGCCGACTACGTGCAGCGTGCCGACGGCTCCAAGGTTCCCGGATCAAAGCTGCAGGGCTCCGATATCGTGCAACGCGAATTGGGCGACTCGTGGCGGATCACCCAGGCCGAGTCGCTGTTCGAGTACGACAAGGGCAAGTCCACTGCGTCGTACACCGACAGGGGATTTCCCGCGAACGCGCCGAAGATCGAGGTTCCCGCCGCGGTGTCGTCCGCGGCCGAGGTCGTCTGCCGACGTGCGGGGATCCGGGAGGCGGATCTGCCGGGTTGCATCATCGATGTCGCAGCCACCGGCGATGCCGGCTTCGCCGCGGCATTGCACGGCGTCTACGCCTCGATTGCCGGTGCCGCCGCGCTCGCCGCATCGACCGCGACAGCCGGCTCGGGCACCGAGCAGCCAGCGGGATCAGCCGGCTCGATCGTGCCGGGGCAAACCGTTCGGGGGACCGTCGCCGGCGGGTCGACCGTTCAGTACGCCATCACCATTGCGGAGCCCACCGTCGGGTTCTTCGCCGGCGCGGACAACTGCGGTGACTCGAACACGTCGTGGATCGTGTACGACAGCGCGAACCAGAACCTCACCTCATCCGAACCCATCTGCAACGACCTCGGACGTGTCGTGTTCCCCGCCGCGGGAACCTACCGGCTCGAGATCAGCAATCGGCCCGGCGGGCAAGCGAGCAGCTACGAACTCAGTTGGCTTCCGTCACGGACCGACCGACTCCTGGCCCTGAGGGCCGGGCAAGCGACGAACGGCACCATCGACATGCCAGGGGCGCAAGATGTTTACACGATCGACGCGCCTGCGGGCTCGGTGGTATTCGTGGCAACCGATTCCGAGTGCATCGGCGGGGATATGCAATGGTCGTTGCTGGAGCCGAATGATGGCAAGACGTTGAGGAACGAGCCGATCTGCATCAACCTGGGTCGCCACGAGTTGACGACCGGGGGCACCTATCGGATACAGGTTCGAGGTGGCCGCGCGACCGGAGACTACCGAATCGCCTGGTACCTCTCCCGACCGGACAAGACCGCCGATCTACCGCTCGGTCGGCCCGCCACTGGATCGATCGACCGGCCGGGCGCTCGGGACATCTGGACGTTTGCCACGAACTCGGCGGGCACGTTCCGTCTGTCGACCGGCGCGGGCTGCACGTCTCGAGTCGCGACGTGGCAGGTCCAGCGCGACGACGGCACAATTGTCGCGTCGCGCGGCGACGTATGCGGCGACCTCGCGCCCGTGACACTGGACGCAGCCGGCCGGTACCGGTTGGTGATCTCCGGGGACGGTGTGACGACCGGGCGGTACGAAGTCTTGGGCCTCGTGGAATGACGTCAGCCGAGAGCGGGGTATAAGGGGTGCGCGAAGACCCGTTCGTCAACGCATGAAATGGGGCGAGGCAGCCTGTAAGCCGGGTTCTGTTCCCGGGTGCCTTGCGGCGATCCCGTTCGGCGACCATCCATCTCGGCCTGCCGTCGCCGGCAGGCTCTAGCGGTCTACCCGCAGACCTCGGGCGGGCCGCCCTCGAACGATCTGCGCACGCGCGGTGGCACCGGGGTGCCGCTGCGCGCTTCTTGACCTTGCTCCGGGTGGGGTTTGCCGAGCCGTCCCGGTCACCCGGGGCGCTGGTGGTCTCTTACACCACCGTTTCACCCTTACC
>JAFIHI010000255.1 GCA_017848755.1 Nakamurella sp.
GGGTCTGTGGGGTCGAGATCTGCCAACGACTGGCCCCACCGAACCGACTCACCGCCATCGATCGGCTGCTCAAGAATCAGCACGAGGCGCTCCCGTAGGGGGTCGCGAGGCTGTGCTGCTCGCGTTCCGATCATCGTGCGCAGGAAGCTGAGGACTTGGCGAACCGTGAAGTCACCCTGAGAGGCTTGGCGTGACTTGACCTGGATGAACACGGGGGCGGCTGCCGTGACCTGAGTATCCTCCAACCCCTCAGGAATCACGTCGATCGCAGCGAGCTCGCCTGTGGCGACCTTCGAACAGACCCAAGCCCCAACGGCATGCTGATACCCGAAACCCCGACTCGCGCGAGCGCCATAGCGAGATGATGCGTATGCCTCTGACTGCGACACGGGCGTCGCTCGCGACACAGTTGGCTTGGTCGTTCTACGTGTGCGCTTAGGAGTGCCCTGCGCGCGCCGACTGGAACGGATGTCGCGTGCAGGCTGATTCCGGGATCCCTTCGTCAAGGGCGACCTCCACTGGCAAACCGGGCACGTCGCCATTTCACAGCCGAGAGTTCGGCAAGGCAAGACCCGTTTCGAGCAGTATCCCGCGTCCTACCCCGCTTGCTTGCGCAAGACGCGACGTGTCCATGCTGCGAACCGAACCTCCGGGCAGTGGCTCAACGCTGCCGCGGCTCTTGTCGATGATGCGCTTGAAAGCCCACCTGACCGTCTCTTCGAGCGCTGCGGCGGTGATCTACTTGGCTACCTCGCAGCCGATGTACATCGCCGCTTCCGCCATCGCTGCTAGGCCGGGCGGCCTTGGGCGGGTCGATCAGGCGGATTTCAGCAGGGTGTTTTTGGGCGAGTGCACACACTGTGCACACACTCTCCAGAAACGGGCAAAATAGTCCCCTGCGAGAGGAACCAACCCGCCTCTCACAAGAGCTTTCAACGGTCGGGCTGACAGGATTTGAACCTGCGACCCCTTGACCCCCAGTCAAGTGCGCTACCAAACTGCGCCACAGCCCGCGACCGGCACCATCTCGGTGCCGCGGCTAGCTTACCGTGCCGCGCGCAGGGTAGGCGACGCCCGCCCGAGCCGTGGAAATAGTCACGAACTGTCAGGAATATTTCCCTCGGTGGGCCGTAACGGGCAGGATGATGGAGGGGCACGCGCGGTCAACAGCGCCTAGGCAATAGGCCCAGGCAATAGCAGCGGCCGCCGACCTGCCCAAGGTCCACGTTCCATTGACCCAACAGGAGGAATCACCATGGCGCAGCGCACGGCACAGACCCGGTGGAGCGGGGGCCTACCGGACGGCAAGGGCGTCACGAAGCTGGCGAGCTAGGGCCTCGGCAGCTACGACGTCTCGTTCCCGACCCGCACCTCGGAGACCGCGAACGGCGCGACCTCGCCGGAGGAACTGCTCGCCGCGGCGCATTCCGCGTGCTATTCGATGCAGCTCTCGGCCTTCCTCGCGGAGGCCGGCGGCACGGTGGAGAACATCACCACCGACGCGGAGGTCGGCGTCGGGGCGGACCCGGCCGGCGGGTTCAAGCTCACCGGCATCACGCTCACGGTGCGTGCGACGGTCCCGGGCCTGTCGGCCGAGCAGTTCGCGGAGGCCGCCGAGAAGGCTAAGACGGCCTGCCCGGTCTCCAAGGCGCTGACCGGGGTGACGATCACGCTGGACGCCGCCCTCGCGTAGCGACCGGGCCCGTTTCGGGCCGAGAGTTTCGGGTATGACGCCGTTCTCGCCGAACGGCGTCATGCCCGTTTGTGGTGGCCTTTGTATGCTTGCCGCTGCCGGCTGCAGTGTCCGATCGGACACCACAGGGCTCCGATCGGACACCACAGGGCTCCGATCGGACAAGACCGGCAGGGAGGCTGGGCGAGGTGACGGGATCGCCGCCGGGTGCGATGCGGGTGTGGACCGTGCCGAACCTGCTGTCCTTCCTGCGCCTGGCCGGCGTGCCGCTCTTCCTCTACCTGCTGCTCGGCCCCCATGAGGACGGCTGGGCACTCACGGTTCTTGCGCTCTCGGCGATCACCGACTGGGCGGACGGGAAGGTCGCCCGGCTGCTGAACCAGTACTCCAGGCTCGGCGAGATGCTCGACCCGGCCGCGGACCGGCTCTACATCCTGGCCACGCTGGTGGGCTTCGTGCTGCGCGGTTTCCTGCCGTGGTGGGTGGCCGTGATCATCGTCGGTCGCGATGCGATCCTCACGGTGTTCATCCCGCTCATCCGCCGGCACGGCTACCCGCCGTTGCCCGTCCTCTACCTCGGCAAGGCCGCGACATTCGGTCTGCTGTACGCGTTGCCGATCCTGCTGTTGGCCCGCGCGGCGCCGCCAATCGCCCCGGTAGCCGACCCGATCGGGTACGCATTCCTGATCTGGGGGATCGGGCTATACCTCTGGGTCGGCGTGCTGTACGTCAAGCAGCACCTGTGGATTCTGGCGCGAACACCGGTGGTTCCGACGCAGGCGCGTCCAACGGCGCGGTCAGTGGCCGGGGCGTGATCGTCCCCAGGGGCGAGGCTCACAGCGAGCCCTGGCCATCCTCGTCGGCGCGGGACGCGACGAAATCGGCGAGCCAAGCGAGCAGCGGCCGGGCAAGATCCTCCCGTTCACAGGCCAGCGTCACGACGGTCTTCAGATAATCGAGCCGGTCGCCGGTGTCGTATCGGCGCCCGCGGAAGATCACCCCGAGCACGCCACCGCCCTCGGCGGGGTCGAGGCCCGCGAGCGTCGCCAACGCGTCGGTGAGCTGGATCTCGCCGCCGCGGCCGGGGGCAGTGTGCTCCAGCACGTCGAACACGCGGGGGTGGAGCACGTAGCGCCCGATGACGGCCAGATTCGATGGTGCCTCTTCCGCAGTGGGCTTCTCGACGAGCCCCGTGACCGCCACGGCGTCGCAACCGGAACCGCGGTTCTCGAAGGCAGCTGCCGCCGCCAGCGGCGCCGGCCCGACGGCCGCGCAGCCGTAGAGCGGGATCTGATTCGGCGGCACCTCCATCAGCGCGATCACCGATTGCCCGGTCGCTTCGTGGACGCTGATCATGGTGCTGAGCAACGGATCTCGCGGGTCGATCAGGTCGTCGCCGAGCAGCACGGCGAACGGCGACCTGCCCACGTGCGCCCGCGCACAAGAGACCGCGTGCCCCAGCCCGCGCGGATCGCCCTGCCGCACGAAATGCAGATGCGCCAGGCTCGTGGCGTGCTGCACCAGCTGGAGACGATCGGCGTCGCCCTTGCGCGTGAGCGTCGACTCGAGCTCGTAGTTGCGGTCGAAATGGTCCTCCAGCGGCCGCTTGTTGCGTCCCGTCACCACGAGCACGTTCGCGAGTCCCGCAGCGACCGCCTCCTCGACCACATACTGGATGGCCGGCTTGTCGACGACGGGCAGCATCTCCTTCGGTGTCGCCTTGGTCGCCGGCAGGAAGCGGGTGCCGAGCCCGGCCGCCGGGATCACCGCATGCATCACCCGCCGCTTCGAGGGGCGCTCCTCGGCCATGGCGACGGGTCCCCTTTCGGCTCCGCTCGAACCTATGAGGAAGCGGACGAGGGGCAGCATGCTGCCGCGCAAGATGCGGCGAACATCGTCATACTCGCAGCCGCACCCGCCGTGACCGCTGCGGATCGCGGCGGGCCGCACCGAAGGGCGAGCCGCGATCCTGCGGAAGTTTCCGGCCGATCGGTCTCGCGCCGTCGCTCGGCGTGCGACATGATGGTCACCGAACCGGACCGTCCGGGTATGACGATTTCCTCGGCATCGCCAGGATCGCCCCGCCGGACCCGTTCGCACCCGGCACCCGACCGAAAGGCCCGTGAACGATCGTGATCCCCAACAACCTGCGATACACCTCGGACCATGAGTGGGTCCATGTCACCGAGTCCGGGTCGGTACGGGTCGGCATCACCGACTACGCGCTGAACTCCTTGGGCGACATCGTGTTCGTCCAGATGCCCGAGCCCGGAAGGGATGTGACCGGCGGTGAGCCGGTCGGCGAGGTCGAGTCGACGAAGTCGGTATCGGACGTGCTGGCGCCGGTGGACGGCACGGTGACCCTACGCAACGACCAGCTCGATGACGCGCCGGAGCTCGTGAACACGGACCCGTACGGCGACGGCTGGCTCTACGAGATGGAACCGACCGACCCGTCGGCCGTATCCGACCTTCTCGACGCGGACGCGTATGCCGAGGTGATCGGCGAGGGCTGAGTTCTCCGCGCCGCCCGTCCGGCACCGGGTCGGTGGGCGAGCCGGTGCGGACCGGCACAGGAGCACGGCACGCGGAGTGGCGTGCGGCCGGGCACGGTACGGTCGAGGCAGCAAACTCCGGCGCACGGCAGAACATTCCGGCGGCGGATTCGGCGCCCGGCACATGAAGGAGCGATGTGGTGAACCAGGACGAGCCCCGTTTGTCGACCGACGCCACCTCCGTCTTCGAGTCGGGGTTGATCGGCGCCGAACCGCCGACGGACACAGCGGAGGAGCCGCTCGCGGCGTTGGAGGCCCTGCCCGAGGACGCGGCGCTGCTGGTGGTCAAGCGAGGCCCCAACGCCGGCTCGCGATACGAGTTGCGCGGTGACGTGGTCACGGCGGGCCGTCATCCCGACAGCGACATCTTCCTGGACGATGTGTCGGTCTCCCGCCGGCACGCCGAGTTCCGGCGCAGCGGGGGCGGTTTCGAGGTTGTCGACGTCGGCTCGCTCAACGGCACCTACGTCAACCGTGAGCCGATCGAGTCGTCCGCACTGGCCGGCGGCGACGAGATACAGATCGGAAAGTTCCGCTTGGTGTACCTCGTGGGTCCGGCGGCCGCGGCCTCGTCCGACTCATGACCGCTGCGGGCGCGTCTGCCAGGCCGCTCCCGTCGGGCCTGAGCATCGGCGCGGTGCTGACCCGCCTTCGCGCGGAGTTCCCGGATCTCTCCATCTCCAAGATCCGCTTCCTGGAGGCGGAGGAGTTGGTGACGCCCGAGCGCACGCCGTCCGGGTACCGGCAGTTCTCGGTCGCGGATGTCGAGCGGTTGCGGTTCATCCTGACCGCGCAGCGTGATCACTACCTCCCGCTCAAGGTGATCAAGGAGCAACTCGACGCGATCGACCGCGGTCTGGAGCCGGCGACGCCGTCGGCGCGCCTGCCGCGCTCACTGGTGGTCGCGGATGCCGGGCCGCCACCTGCCCGCGAGATCCGGATGACGCGCGAAGAACTGCGGCGCGAGGCCGATCTGACCGAGGACGAATTGGCGCAGGCAGAATCGTTCGGACTCGTCGAGCAATCGACCCGCGGCTTCTACGGGGTTGACGCCGTGCTCGCCGCGCGGACCCTGGCCGAACTGCTCGCGCTCGGCGTTGAACCTCGTCATCTCCGCTCGATGCGGACCACGGCGGATCGGGAGGCGGCGATGGTCGCCCAGCTGGTCGCCGCCACTGCCCGGAAACGCGACCCGGATGCGCGCCAGCGCGCCAGCGCGGACGCCGCCGCCCACGCCGCGACGCTCATGCGGTTGCACGCGCTGCTGGTGAAGTCCGCGTTGACGCGCGAAATCGGCGCGTAACCCTGCGCCGGGCCCCGTGCGGGCGCTTCCGGATTCTTGCCCCGGCGGACGTCGCCGCCGCCCGTGTAGCGTGTGCGGCAGGAGTAGAAAGGCTGGTCGCATGATCGAGATGCGGATCGTCGGCGTCCGGGTCGAGATGCCACACCAGCAGCCGATTCTCGTTCTCAGAGAGCTCGCCGGCCCGCGGAGCCTGCCGATCATGATCGGGTCTGGTGAGGCAACAGCGATCGCGATGCACCTGCAGGGGATGGTGCCGCCGCGGCCCATGACGCACGACCTGTTCAAGGACTCGCTGAGTGCCCTCGGTCGCACCCTCACCCAGGTGCGGGTGGACGACTTCCGGGACGGCACCCTCTACGGCGAGCTCGTGTTCGACGCCGATGTCACCGTCTCCGCGCGGCCGTCGGACGCGGTCGCGCTGGCGGTGCGCTGCGGCGTACCGGTCTACGTGGCTGACGCCGTCCTCGACGAGGCGGGGATCGTGATCCCGGAGTCGATCGGTGACGAGTCCGCCGAATCCGGGGACGCGGACGAGCCGGCGACGCCGATCACCGATCCCGAGGGCGAGATGGAACGGTTCCGGGAATTCCTCGACAATGTGTCGCCGGAGGATTTCGGTCCGGAGGAGCAGCAGTAGGGCGGCTGTCAGGGACGCTGGGAGCGCTGTAGGGACGCCGCAAACTGGCCGCGTTGGCGCCACTGCCGCCACTGCCGGATAGCTGCCGGCGCCACTGCCGAGCCTCCGCCGGCCCGCGATGAGATGGGAAACGGCCCTTGGCAGCCTTCACCCTAAAGTTGACGTTGAGACACGCCGGTGTGAACGTTGACCCGGCATGACGGTCGGCCTACCGTCGGATGCAACAAAGTCACGTCCATGTGATTCACCGCCCGGAGCGATCGTGCTCCGGTCGGCAAGCGCCAGGTGCGGCACGGGACGATGCGCGATCCGACCGGAGGCGGCAGATGGGCGAGCAGCAGCAGAGTGCACTCTTCCCGCACGCGGCGATCCCGGACGAGCATGTCGGATACCGCGGGCCTACGGCATGTGCCGCAGCCGGAATCACTTACCGGCAGCTGGACTACTGGGCACGGACGGGGCTCGTCGAGCCGACGGTCCGCGGTGCCAAGGGATCCGGCAGCCAGCGGCTGTACTCGTTCACCGACATCCTCGTGCTGAAGGTGGTCAAACGGCTACTGGACACCGGTGTCTCGCTGCACAACATCCGGGTCGCGATCGACCACCTGCGCTCGCGCGGCACCGAAGACCTCGCGGGCGTCACGTTGTTCTCGGACGGTGCCTCCGTATACGAGTGCACCTCTCCGGAGGAGATCGTCGACCTGCTCCAGGGTGGTCAGGGAGTGTTCGGGATCGCGGTCGGCGGGGCGATGAAGGAGGTCACCGGCACGCTCGCGGAGTTCCCCGCCGAGCGGGTGGAGGGCGACCGCATCGTCGAAACCTCGACGGACGAGTTGGCCGCGCGCAGACGGGCCCGGACCGCCGGGTGACAGCAGCTATTACGCTAAGCTAACGAAGTGCCTGCTGTGCCCCGCCTCGCTTCCGGCGGGTCGGGTGCGGCAGCGCATGTGTCGACGTTCGCCGCGCTTCGCCAGCGCAATTACCGGCTGTACTTCTCCGGAGCGGTGATCTCGAATATCGGCACCTGGATGCAGCGCATCGCCCAGGACTGGCTGGTGCTGGCGCTGACGAACTCGCCGTTCGCGGTCGGCATCACCATGGCGCTGCAGTTCCTGCCGCTCATGCTGCTCGGCCTCTACGGCGGCGTGGTGGCCGACCGGTATCCGAAGCGAGCGCTGCTGATCACCACGCAGTCCGCGATGGGGCTGCTCGCCGCCACGCTCGCCGCGTTCACACTGACCGGAACGGTGACGGTCTGGCACGTGTACGGGATCGCGCTGGCGCTCGGGCTGGTAACCGTGGTGGACAACCCGGCGCGGCAGATCTTCGTAAACGAGATGGTCCCGGCGAGCCTGGTCCGCAATGCGGTGTCGCTGAACTCCGGGAGCTTCCAGATCGCGCGGCTGGTCGGTCCGGCGGTAGCCGGCGTGCTGATCGCCGCGGTTGGGTCCGGGTGGGCGTTTGCGCTCAACGCGGCCAGCTTCGGGGCGACGATCGGCGCGCTCGCGCTGATGAATCCCGCTCTGCTGCAAAAGGTTCCGCGGGCGGCGCGGCAGCCCGGCCAGATCCGGGAGGGGCTCCGGTACGTGCGCGCCCGCCCGCATCTGCTGTGGCTCATCGTGCTGGTCTTCTTCATCGGCACGTTCGGATTCAACTTCGCGATCATCCTGTCGGCGTACGCGAAGATCACGTTCCACTCGGGGGCCGAGCTGTACGGCTGGTTGAACACCGCACTCGCTATCGGGTCGTTGTCCGGTGCGCTGCTGGCCGCGCGGCGCGCAGTGGTGCGCCTCGGTTTTCTGTTCGCGGTGTCCGTGGCGTTCTCCGTCTCGATGATCGTGCTGGCGTTCATCGGCTGGATCCCGCTGTTCATGGTGGTGCTGGTGCCCTGCGGGTTGCTCGCGATCGGCTTCAACGCGATGGCCAACGCGACGGTGCAACTCTCGACCGATGCCGCAGTGCGCGGGCGGGTGATGAGCCTGTTCATGCTGGTGCTGGCCGGCGGCACCCCCATCGGCGGGCCGTTGATCGGCGGCGTGGCCGACCTGTGGGGGGCGCCGGTGGCGCTCATCGTGTCAGGCGTGATCTGCCTGGTGGCGACCGTGGTCTGCGCCTGGCTGGCCGCGCGGCAGGCCGGCATCCGGGTGCACGTCGACCTGCACCGCGGGGCCGATCGGCGGTTGATACTGGTCCATCGCGACGAGGCGTGATCGCGCGCTGAGCCGGTCGCCGACTGGACGCCGCGCGTTAGGGTGAGCGCCATGCCTCTACCGCCAGCGTCCGAGTATGACGAGGATGACGATGCTCCGGGCAATGCCCCATCGCCTCGCCCGGGCCCGCCTCCGCACCTGGCCGAACTCACGCTGACCACGCTCACCGCCGATCGGTTCGAGGAGTTCCACCGTGCCGCCGAGCGTGGCTTCCAGGAGGAGACGCCGCCGGAATTCCTCGAAGCGGAGCTAGCGGCGACGGAGCCGGAGCGGTTCTTCGGTTTCACCGTCGGCGGCCGCTGGGTCTCCACCTTCGGCTCGGTGCGGCGGATGCTCACCGTGCCCGGGGGAGCGGCGGTGCCGATGTCCGGGGTGACAGCCGTGACGGTGCACAGCGCCTACCGGCGCCGGGGCCTGCTCCGCAGGTCGATGGCACACGAGTTCGAGTTGGCACGATCTCGCGGCGAGATCGTGGCGGCGTTGTTCGCGGCCGAGTCCGGCATCTACGGTCGGTTCGGCTACGGCAATGCGGCATCGGAGCTCTATCTCTCGGGACGTACCGACGCGCTGGTGCTGCGCCCCGAAGCGGCCGCCGCGCTAGGAGACTGCTGAATTAAGGGCGCGCCTCCCGCGGTTGTCGGGCTGACCTGAAATTCTGAGGGGATGCAGGGTGAGTCCGATCGGCAGCGTGAGTTGTTGGACGTGGACTCGGTTGCTGGGCACCTCCTCGAGCCGGGCAGCGTGTTCGCGTTGCTGGCCGTGCATCGCGAC
>JAFIHI010000256.1 GCA_017848755.1 Nakamurella sp.
CGCCCGGGTCGTAGGCCCCGGGCGTCCCATTTACTGCGCGGGGCTTAGCGCCTCCAAGAAAGCGCTAGCCACGCGGCGGGTAGGGGTCGTTGCCGTAGCTGTCCCGTTCCCGGATCTGGCCGTCCCGCCCGTGCAGATAGAACTCGACCTCCTCACGGCGGGCGGTCGCCCGACCAGCCGCCTCGGCGTCAGCCTGCGTATCGTGCAGCGAACTCGCTCGCTGGCTGCCTTCGCGTTCAACCGCCCAGCGGCCGTCGCGCGGCGTCACGTGTACTCCTTTGTTAGCCACTTTGAATCACCTCCTCCCGGTCGTTGCGTTACGACCGGGAACATGATCTAATGTGGGTTCTCACACGAACACACGGGCATCACCGTCCAGGCCGTATTGAAAGCCCGATCGCCTACGCGATCGGGCTTTCGACTTCCTTGTGCCACGAATCGGCACAAGTCTTGGGTGCACCGCTACCCCGACACCCTCTCGGGGCCAGAGTGGTGAGCGTTGCATGTTACATCGGTTGCAATATCTCCCGTTAGCTGCAGCCGGAGGTGGAGCCGCAGCCCTCGCAGACGTAGCAGGCGCCGGAGGGGCGCATCTTGGTGCCGCAGGTCATGCAGAGCGGGGCGTCGGCGGACTTGCCGGTGACGAGCTCGAGGAGCTCGGTGGAGGACCCGGCGCCGCCGGTCGCGGATCGGACACCGCGCTCGTTCGCCGCACGCTCCGCCGCCACGATCGGCTGCGGCGTGGCGTCGACCGACGTGCGCATCTCCTCCAGACGCTCGGCGACATCGTCGGCGCTGTCGGCGGCGTCGACACCGTCGGGATCGTCCGCCCCGGCGGCACCGTCCGGACCCTGGCCGGCGAGTTGCGCGGTGCGCTCGGCGGCCGAGAAGATCCCGAGCTCGGCACGCTTGTCGACCGGCAGGTAGTCCAGCGCGATCCGACGGAACAGGTAGTCCATCACAGAGGTCGCGATCCGGATGTCGGGGTCGTCCGTCATACCGGCCGGCTCGAACCGCAGGTTGGTGAACTTCGAGACGTAGCTCTCCAGCGGGATGCCGTACTGCAGCCCGACCGACACGGCGATCGAGAAGGCATCCATCACGCCAGCGAGTGTCGATCCCTGCTTGCCGAGCTTGATGAAGACCTCTCCCAGGCCGTCATCCGGGTAGGAACCTGTGGTCAGGTAGCCTTCGGCACCACCGACGGTGAACGAGACCGTCTGCGATGGACGCTTCTTCGGCAGCCGACGCCGCACCGGTCGCCCCGGCTCGACCTGGGTGGCGACCGCCTTGTCTTCCTCTTTCTTCTTCGCCGACAGCGGTTGACCGACCTTGCAGTTGTCACGGTAGATGGCCAGCGCCTTCAGGCCCATCTTCCAGCCCTGCATGTAGATCTCGGCAACATCGTCGACGGTGGCCGACTCGGGCATGTTGACCGTCTTGGAAATGGCTCCGGAGATGAACGGCTGGATCGCCGCCATCATCCGAACGTGCCCCATCGGCGCGATCGACCGCTCGCCCATGGCGCAGTCGAAGACCTCGTAATGCTCCGGGCGCAGCCCCGGCGCGCCGACCACATGCCCGTGCTCGCCGATGAACTCGGTGATCGCCTCGACCTGCTCGTCCTGGTAGCCGAGTGCCTTGAGCGCCCGCGGCACCGTCTGGTTGACGATCTGCATCGACCCGCCGCCGACGAGCTTCTTGAACTTGACGAGCGCGAGATCCGGCTCGACACCGGTGGTGTCGCAATCCATCATGAGGCCGATGGTTCCCGTCGGCGCGAGCACGCTCGCCTGCGCGTTGCGGTAGCCGTTCTTCTCGCCGAGCGCGATGGTCTCCGCCCACACCTTCGAAGCCATCCGGAGGATGTCCGCCTCGCTGCCGATCGGCCGGACGGCGTCGTTGGCGGCCGCGTGCTTGCGGATCACCCGCTTGTGCGCCTCCGCGTTTCGGGCGTAGCCCTCATACGGGCCGACGACTGCGGCTAACTCGGCGGAACGCCGATACGCCGTCGCCTGCATGAGCGACGTGATCGCCGCCGCGAGCGTGCGGCCGCCTTCGGAGTCGTAGGCATGCGCCGTGGCCATCAGCAGCGCGCCCAGGTTCGCGTATCCGATGCCCAGTTGCCGGAACTTGCGGGTGGTGTCGCCGATGGGCTCGGTCGGGAAATCGGCGAAGCAGATGGAGATGTCCATCGCTGTGATCACGAACTCGACCGCGCGAGCGAACTTCTCGGCCTCGAAGGTGCCGTCGGCGGCGAGGAACTTCATCAGGTTCAGCGACGCCAGATTGCATGACGAATTATCGAGGTGCAGGTACTCGCTGCACGGGTTCGACGCCGTGATCCGGCCGGATTCAGGGCAGGTGTGCCAATCGTTGATCGTGTCGTCGTACTGGATCCCGGGATCGGCGCACTCCCATGCGGCCTGGGTCATCTTGCCGAAAAGATCACGCGCATCGACCGTCTCGATCACTTCGCCGGTCTTCCGAGCACGCAGCCCAAAGGTGCCGCCGGATTCCACCGCGCGCATGAACTCGTCCGACACCCGCACCGAATTGTTCGCGTTCTGGTACTGCACCGAGACGATGTCCTCACCACCAAGGTCCATGTCGAATCCTGCGTCGCGAAGCACCCGAATCTTGTGCTCTTCCTTCGCCTTGGTCTCGATGAACTCCTCGATATCCGGATGATCGATATCGAGAACCACCATCTTCGCGGCGCGGCGTGTGGCACCGCCGGACTTGATGGTTCCGGCGGACGCGTCCGCGCCGCGCATGAACGACACCGGACCCGAGGCCGCGCCACCGGAGGACAGCAATTCCTTGGAGGACCGGATGCGCGACAGGTTGAGGCCCGCGCCCGAGCCGCCCTTGAAGATCAGCCCCTCCTCGCGGTACCAGTTCAGGATCGAGTCCATCGTGTCGTCGACGGACAGGATGAAGCACGCCGACACCTGCTGGGGTGACGCGGTTCCCACGTTGAACCAGACCGGCGAATTAAATGCGAACACCTGGTGCAGGACCATCCACGTCAACTCGTCGGAGAAGATCTGCGCATCGGCCTCGGTGGCGAAATACCCGTTCTCCCGACCGGAGGACACGTACTTCTGAACGACGCGGTCGATCAACTGCCTGAGGCTCGATTCGCGTTGCGGGCTGCCCAGCGCGCCACGGAAGTACTTGCTGGTCACGATGTTCGTCGCATTGACGGACCAGAAGGCGGGAAACTCGACGCCGCGCTGCTCGAAGTTGATCGAGCCGTCGCGCCAGTTCGTCATCACCACATCACGCCGCTCCCACACGACTTCGTCGTAGGGATGCACACCGTCGGTCGTGAACAGGCGCTGCAGATGCAGGCCCTTCCGCGCGCTGCCCTTGGCGTTCGATCCGCCGCCGGTGGGCGTGTTTCCGCGAGGCGTCGTGGTGTCTGACCCAACGGTTTCGGTCATGGTGAAGGATCCCTTCCGGATTGTGATTTGTAGTCGCGCCGCGAGGGTGCTGTCGATCGTTTCGTTCGCTGTGCTGTGTGTCCGGGCCGCGTGGTGGGGCCGGCGAGACGCCGCTCACGGTCCGACGCGGACCCGGCGGCAGGCGGTCAGCCGACGCCCACCGGCGGTCTCGGCGGGTGGCCTGCCGCTGCGCTGGTCGCGGGGAGGTCGGTCGCCGGCCGCGCGCGGTCGGTGCGCAAGGCGATGATCTCGTTGAGGAAATCGTCCGCGCTGGTGTACGACCGGTAGACGGACGCGAAACGGAGGAACGCCACCTCATCGAGGTCGCGCAGCGGCCCCAGGATCGCGAGCCCGACCTCCTGGCTCGGGATCTCCGCGCAGCCCGACGCACGCAACGAGTCCTCCACTTGCTGAGCCAGGATGGCGAGCGCATCCTCATCGACGGGCCGCCCCTGACAGGCCCGTCGCACGCCGCCGATCACCTTGTCGCGGTTGAACGGCTCGAGCACACCACTGCGCTTGACGACGAGGAGCACCGCCGACTCGACCGTAGTGAAACGGCGCGAGCACGCGGTACAGGATCGACGCCGCCGGATGGCACGGCCGTCGTCGGTCTCCCGCGAATCGATCACTCGGGAATCCTCATGCCGGCAGAACGGGCAACGCATCGGCATCACGCCCTCTCGTTCTCGCCGATCCCGACCCTCGTGTGGATCGATATGTGCATGGCCGGTGCATCACTGGCCTCGTCCTGGGGATAACCACACCTCCGGTATACCCCAACCTGTGGACTACTTACAGCTATGTAACTACTAGATGTAGGGGATAAAGCTAGACCGCCACGAACGTCAGCGCAAGTTCCTTGCGGCGTGTCGCGATCACCCGGCTACCGCGCAGCGGGAACGATCAAGCGCATGCCGGCGCGCACGGAAGAGCCGCCCAGCCCGTTCAGTTCCTCGACCATCGCGACGGCACGCGTCATGTCCATGCCCGGCACCTCCCGCAGGATGAATGACGCCATCGTGTCGCCGGGCATGACCGTCACCACTCTGGTCGGGCGCGCCGCCGGGTTCGCGATCACGACCGCCGCGATGATCAGGGCCACGGTGACCACGATCGTCATCGCCAGCCGCTCCCAGCGGCCGAAGCGATAGCCTTCACGCGGGCTGCTGGCGGGGCACCGGACCGCGCCCGTGCGGCGGATGCGGACAACCCGGCCGACCCGAACCTGATCCGCTGCCCTCCCCCGCGCGCCGGCCGACCCGATGGGCACAGCCGCGCGCACCACGGGATGCGCCGGTTGCGCGCCACGGGCCTCGTAAAGCATGTGAACCGTCATCGCACACCATCCCTTTCTTCCGTTCGGCTCGCCGCGCGGGCCGCGACATCCGGTCGGGGTATGCTCCGACCGAACGGGCGTTCTATCGAACTGCTGACCGAGTTGTACCCGATGGGTCCGACAATCGGATCGAGGCCCTGTCGAGGGTCGCAGTATCATAGAACGCGTGTTCGATCGTACAGTTGTTTGAACGGCGACACAATGACGTCGGCACGGCGCGAGTTCGGGGCGCCGGGCAGGCCGGATGCGCAGATGACGAACAGATAGAGCCACTGACAGAACGCAGACAGAAAGGCAGACCGCCATGACCGATCTGGACAAGGCAGGTTCATCCGCGAGCGCCGCCCCGTTCCCGGAGGTGGACCCGGAGGGCAACGCGCTGACGATGCGGCAGCGCAAGGTGCTACAGGTGATCCGTGAATCGATCGCCACCCGCGGCTATCCGCCCAGTGTCCGGGAGATCGGTGAGCGTGTCGGGCTGAAGTCGCCGTCATCCGTCGCGTACCAGCTCGACGCGTTGCAGCGCAAGGGCCTGTTACGCAAGGACGCCAACCGGCCGCGCGCCGTGGACATCCGGCCCGCGGAAGACGTCGCGGACGATGCCGCACAGCGCCATCACCCCGCTCCGGCGTACGTGCCGATGGTGGGCCGGATCGCGGCCGGCGGGCCGATTCTCGCCGAGCAGGAGGTCGAGGAGGTCTATCCGCTGCCGAAGGAGATCGTCGGCGAAGGGTCGGCGTTCCTGCTGCACGTGGTCGGCGAATCGATGGTGGGTGCCGCGATCACGGACGGCGACTGGGTGGTCGTCCGCCAACAGCCGACGGCGGAGAACGGCGAGATCGTCGCCGCGATGATCGACGGCGAGGCGACCGTCAAGACGCTGCAGCGCAAGGATGGCCACCAGTGGCTGCTGCCGCACAATCCCGCGTTCGAACCGATCCGCGGCGACGAGGCGAGCATTCTCGGAAAGGTGGTGGCAGTGATCCGGAAGATCTGAAAATGTGGCCGTCTCCGCAAAGATCCAACGGGGATGACGAACGGTGCGGTTCTGAAGTGAGCGCTTCCCGGCGCAGTGAGTGGGCACGAGACGGCCTGAGACGGGATCAAGGCCCGCTCGGGCATCATTCCCGGGACGGAGCATTGACGTGCGATGCCGCGGACAGATCCTGACTACGGCAACGTGCACCGGCGGCGCCGGGCGAGCCTTAGTAGGGCTTCGTCTGGTCCTCGGTCAGCGGGACGCCGTTGATGACGGGCGCGGCTGCCGGTTGCGCCACCGGAGCTTGCGGCTGCGTTGCCGCGGTCGGCGAGGGCGGCGCGGTCGGCGTAGCAGCGATCTGCGCCGACGGCGTGGCGACGGCGGCCGTCGCATTCGTCTCGGCAGCGGCGGCCTTCTCGCTGTCCTCGTGCATGGCCGAGACCTCGGACTTCAGGATGCGCAGTGACCGGCCGACGCCGCGCGCAGCGTCCGGGAGCTTCTTCGCGCCGAAGATGAGGATGAACGCAGCGATGATGATCAGCCAGTGCCACCAGGAAAGGCTGCCCATGATTACCTCCTCGTTCATCACGACCCGCGGCCGGATGAATCGGAACGCTATGCGGTTCCACCATACCGAAGGATGATGTGTCCCGGTGCCCCCGTTGCGAGGTTGTGATCGACGATCCCGCCCCGCGGTGCTCACCGGTCCGACTCGGCCCGACGCACCATCGGCGCGCGAACATCGTCATACTCGGCGGTTCATCCCTCGCGGCGTGCCGCGGCCCCTCGCCGACTGCACCTCGCCCACGGTCCGGGACGGGCCGCTTGTCGCCGCGCACTGCCTCCGGACCCTCCGGACGTGTCAGTCCCGACTCATGGACCGCTCGTAACCGCGGAGCGCCCCGGCCAAGTCGGCGGGAACCCGCGCGGTGATCCGGGTGCCCGCGGCCGTGTGGTCCTCGTCGAGCACCGTGCCTTCGGCGTGCACGCGGGAGACCAGCGCCCCGGCGGTGAACGGCAGCAGCACGTCGACCGCGACATCCGGCCGAGGCAGGGCCGCGGCGAGCCGCTCCGCCAACTCGGCGATCCCTTCACCCGTCTTGGCCGAGACGAAGACCGCTCCAGGCAGCAGCGAGCGGAGGGTCGTCAGGGAGGTCGCGTCGGCCCGGTCGATCTTGTTGACCACGATCAGCTCCGGCACCTCCCCCGCATCGATGCCGATCAGCACTTCGCGCACCGCGGCGACCTGGTCGAGCGGCCGCGGATCCGAGCCGTCCACCACATGCACGATGAGGTCGGCCTCGGCGACCTCCTCCAGCGTCGACCGGAAGGCCTCCACTAACTGGTGCGGCAGATGCCGCACGAACCCGACCGTGTCCGTGAGCGTGAAGATTCGTCCGTCGGCCGTCCTGGCCCGCCGGGTCGTCGGATCCAGCGTCGCGAACAGCGCATCCTGCACCAGCACGCCCGCCCCGGTGAGCCGGTTGAGCAGGGAGGACTTCCCGGCGTTCGTGTAGCCGGCGATCGCCACGGCCGGCACCCGGTTCTGCCGGCGCGCCGACCGTTTGGTGTCGCGCACCCGGCGCATCCCGGCGAGATCCGCGCGCAACTGCGAGATCCGCTGGCCGATGCGGCGCCGGTCGAGTTCCAATTTCGTTTCGCCCGGGCCGCGCGACCCGATGCCCGCACCACCGGCCACCCGGCCGCCGCGCTGCCGGGACAACGCCGCACCCCACCCGCGCAGCCTCGGCAGCAGGTAGTTCAACTGCGCCAGTTCGACCTGCGCCTTTCCCTCCCGGGACCGCGCGTGCTGGGCGAAGATGTCCAGGATCAACGCGGTCCGGTCGACCACCTTGACCCGCAGTCGCTCCTCCAGATTGCGCAGCTGCCCGGCGGAGAGCTCCCCGTCGCAGATCACGGTATCCGCCCCGGTGGCTGCCACGATCGCGGTGAGCTCGGCGACCTTGCCGGAGCCGATGTAGGTCGCGGCGTCGGGCTGCGGCCGACGCTGCATCACCGCGTCCAGCACGATCGAACCGGCCGTTTCCGCGAGAGCGGCGAGCTCCGCCATCGACGCCTCCGCCTCGCTCGCAGCGCTGGATCGCTCACTCGGCGCTCCGCTCGGCGAGCCTGCGACTCCGTCGCGACGGCCTCGCCTCCCTCCGACTTCGCTCGCCGCGCTGGCCTCGCCGCTCCGCCCGGACCACACGCCGACCAGCACCACCCGCTCGAGTTGCAGCTCGCGGTACTCGACCTCGCTGATGTCGGTGAGCTGCGTGGACAGCCCCGCGACGCGACGCAGCGCGGCCCGGTCCGCGAGATCGCGCTCGCCGGTGGTGGACGCCGCGTCCCAGCGGCGTTGCTCGTCGCCGACGACGCTGTGTGCGGCGTATGCGACGGGCGCGGTGTGCACCGGCGGCGTTTGGTACTCGGTGGATTCTGGTGTGCTGTTCATTGGCTACCAGCCTGCCATGGTTTCCCGCAATGCACCCGTACCGGCGCCGGTCGCGGACGAGAACCGCTTATGACGGTGTTCACGGCGGCGTGGCTGGGCTACGTCAGCACCGCCGCGGCGATCCGGAGATCCGCCGGGTCGACGGTGCCGGAGGCGACCAACACGGCCGGCCCGACCAGTGTCGCCTGTGGTCCGTGCGGGTGTGCGCTGATTCCGACCGTCACGGTCCCACCGGGCACATCCACCGTCACCCGGCCCTTGTGACGCCCCTCGGCGACGAGGTATGCCGCGGCGGCAGCGACCGTGCCGGTGCCGCAGGAGCGGGTCTCCCCCACTCCGCGCTCGTGGACCCGCATCCGCACACGATCCGGACCGAGCACCTGGATGACCTCCACGTTCGCCCCGTCGGGGAACACACCCGCATCGATCGACGGGGCCGCGGTGAGGTCGAACCGGGCAACATCGCCGTCGACCAAGCAGGCGAGGTGCGGATTGCCGACATCGACCACCAGCCCACGAACGTCGTCCCCGGCGATCCGCGCGGACGACGTGTCGCCGACCCGCACGGCGCCCATGCCCACGGCCACATTTCCGACCGCGCCGAGTTCGGCCCAGCGCGGCCCGCCGCGTGTCCCGAATTCGATGCGACCCGGCGTCACCCACCCGGCATCGACGAGGTAGCGCGCGAAGACGCGCGCGCCGTTGCCGCACATTTCAGCGGTGGACCCGTCGGCGTTCCGGTAATCCATGAAGAATCCGGTCGCGCCGATGCGAACGACGCGGATGACGCCGTCCGCCCCGATGCCCGCGTGTCGATCGCACAGCCCCCGAACCAGTTCGGGGGTGAGTTCGATACGGTCCTCCGGGTCCGGCAGCAGCACGAAATCGTTCTCGGTGCCATGCCCCTTGACGAACTGCAGCGGTGGTCCCCAACTCACGGTGCCCAACTGTTCGCTCAGCGCTCCGCTCACGGTGCCCATTGTTCGCTTCGGCTCCGCTCCCCGATGCCCTGCGACTTCGTCGCGACGGGCACCGCCCGCTCCGCCTGCGCTCACGGTGACAAGCCTACGGAACGGGCGGCGGCGAGTCGTGCGGCCGTGGCGGCCAGCTGCGGGTCGGCCGCATCCAGCCACACGAGCCGGCGGTCACGCCGAAACCAGGACCGTTGCCGGCGCATGAACCGACGGGTGGCAGCGATTGTCGCGGCGACCGCCTCCGGCACCGTCGCCGTGCCGTCGATGACGTCGAGCAGTTGCCGGTAGCCGAGCGCCCGCCAGGCGGTCATCCCGCGTCGTAGCCCTGCGGCGTCCAGTGTCCGGACCTCATCCAGGAAGCCGGCCGCCATCATGGCGTCGACCCGCTCGGCCAGTCGGGCATCGAGCGCCGCGGTGTCCCGGTCGAGGCCGATCATGACGGCGTCATAACGGGGCCCGCCGGGGGTGGGGAACGTCGCCGCGAACGGCTCGCCCGTCACCTCGACCACCTCCAGGGCCCGGACCACGCGCCGCCCGTTGCGCGGTTCGATCGCGTTCGCGGCCGCCGGATCCGTGCGGCGCAGCCGCTCCCACAGCGCCTCGGGGCCGTCGGCCGCGAGCTCGGCCTCCAGTCTGGCCCGAACGGCGAGATCCGTAGCCGGAAAAGCGATGTCGTCGACCACCGACTGGATGTACAGGCCGGATCCGCCGACCAACAGTGGTGTGCGGCCGCTGGCGAGCACCGATTCGATCGCGGCACGCGCGTCCCGCTGGTAGGCGGCGACACTCGCCCTTTCCGTCACGTCGAGCACGTCGAGCAAGTGGTGCGGCACGCCTCGGCGGGCGGCGGCGGTGAGTTTCGCCGTCCCGATGTCCATGCCGCGGTAGAGCTGCATCGAATCGGCGTTGATCACCTCGCCGTGCCATTGCTCGGCCAGCGCGAGCGCCAGTTCCGACTTGCCGGTGCCGGTAGGCCCGGTCACCACCACCAGACGATCCGGGCCTCGTGGCGTGCGCTGTGCGCCGGTGACGCGGCCGCTGCCGGCTGGCAGGCTGCGACGAGATAGCCGAGGCGGAGC
>JAFIHI010000257.1 GCA_017848755.1 Nakamurella sp.
GCCGCACCGCTCGGCCGGCTGTTCGCCAGCCCCGGCCTCGGCGGCGTCTGGTGGCTGGTGGCGGTCGGGCCGTTCATGGTCGGTGTTGGCCAGGTGCTGCTGACCCTGATGGTGCGGGAGGAGCGGGACCGGGCCCTGGGGCTCCGCAACGGGCTGCAAGGCGTCGGGCAGTCCGCGGCGCAGCTCGCCCTCGGCCCGACGGTGCTCCGCTCGACCGGGCTGCTCATCGGCCAGGTCATCGGCCGGATCGCGGCCGTCGGCGGGCTCTTCTCCTCGGGTGGTCTGCTCCGGCAACAGCGGCCGGACCGCCGCCTGATGAAGCAGGCGATCAGCCGGTACCGGCGCTTCCCGCTCGTCTCGTCCTGGTCCGCTCTGATCAACGTGCTCGGCCAGCAGGCGCCGTTCCTCGTCATCAGCGCGTACTACGGGAACGTGGTGGTCGGCCTGCTGGGGCTGACCATCCGGGTGATGGTCGCGCCGGCGAGCCTGCTCGGCCAGGCCGTCGGCCGGGTGTTTCAGGGCGAGGCGAGCGCCGCCATCCGGGACCGGGACCGTCCGCTGCGACCGATCGTGGTCGCGAACGTCCGGGTGCTCGCGGCCCTCGGCGCGCCGGTGGCGATCGTCATCATGGTGTTCGGCCCGGCGATCTTCCGGTTCGTGTTCGGCGGCGAGTGGACCGAGGCGGGGCGGTACGCGCAGATCCTGGCGTTGGGTTTCCTTGCGCAGCTTGCGGTCTCGCCGGTCTCGCAGACGCTCCTCGTCCTCGAACGGCAGGGCACGCAGCTGGCCTGGGATGCCGCGCGGCTGGTGGTCGCGATGGGCGCGCCGATGCTGGTCGCGATCCTTGGCACCGGCCCGACGGCCGCGATGGTCGCGCTCTCGGCCGCCTACGTGGTGGCGTACGTCTCACTGTTTTGGGTGTGCCTGCGTGCGTCCCGCGATTATGACGAACAGCTCGGGGCGGGCACCCTCGGGCGCTGATGCGCTGGCGGTGCGGCTCGCGCGGCGCGGCGGACCCCGGTGCGAGGGCACGGGGACGTGAGCGGGCGATAGTCTGCAGAGCGGCGCGATAGGCGCTGGAGAAGGGGTACGGGCACATGGCTGAGGCAGAGTTCATTCCGTTCGCACTACCGGATATCGGTGAGGACGAGGTGGCTGCGGCGGCCAACGCGATCCGCTCCGGGTGGCTGACGACCGGCAAGGAGGCGGCCGCGTTCGAGCGCGAGTTCGGGGCCGCGCTGCAGCCCGGTCTGCACACGATCGCCGTGAACTCGGCGACCGCCGGCCTGCACCTGGCGCTGGAGGCGGCGGGCATCGGGCCCGGCGACGAGGTGATCGTGCCCACCTGGACCTTCACCGCGACCGGCGAGGTGGTGCGATACCTCGGCGCGGATCCGGTGCCCGTCGACGTGCACCCGGACACCCTGAACATCGACCTCGGCGCGGCAGCCGCGGCCGTCACGAGCCGCACGAAGGCCATGATCCCGGTGCACTTCGCCGGGCTGCCGGTCCCCGCCGGAGCCCTCGCCGAATTCGCTCGTACCCACGAGCTCCAGGTCGTCGAAGACGCCGCGCACGCGTTCCCCACGCGCTCGGAGGGGCAGCTCGTCGGCACGGGAGTCAGTGCCGCGACGGTGTTCTCGTTCTACGCCACCAAGACGATGACGACGGGTGAGGGCGGCATGGTCGTCACAGCCGACGGCGCGCTGGCCAGCCGCGCGCGCACCATGCGGTTGCACGGCATCAGTCGCGACGTGTTCGACCGTTACACATCGAAGACCCCGTCCTGGCAGTACGAGGTCGTCGCGCCCGGCTTCAAGTACAACCTGACCGACCCTGCGGCGGCGATCGGCCGGGTGCAGTTGCGCCGCGCCACGTCGATGCGGGATCGGCGCGCGCAGATCGCCGAGGCGTACTTCGACGGGCTGGCGGACCTGCCCGTGGCGCTGCCCCAGCGTGCCCTGCCCGGCGACCAGCACGCCTGGCACCTGTATGTGCTGCGTATCCGACCGGACGCGCCGCTCGGACGGGATCGGTTCATCGAGCGGATGGCGGAGGAGGGCGTGGGGTGCAGCGTGCACTTCATACCCCTGCACCTGCACCCCTATTGGCGGGACACCTACGGCCTGCGACCCGAGGACTTCCCGGTTGCGACCGAGCAGTTCGCCGGGGCGGTCAGCTTGCCGATCTTCTCATCGATGACGGACGCCCAGGTGACGAGGGTGATCGAGGCGGCGCACCGGGTCCTCGCATGAAACGACTGGTCGACGTGGTCATCGCGGCGGTCTCGCTTGCGGTGCTCTCGCCGGTGTTCGCCGTCATCGCGCTCGCCGTGACGCTGGATTCTCCGGGGCCGATCTTCTACCGGCAGGTCCGCGTCGGCCTGCACGGGCGCCTGTTCAAGATCCACAAGTTCCGCAGCATGCGGGCTGGCGCTCTCGGCCTGAACATCACCGTCGGCGCCGACCCCCGCATCACCCGCGTCGGCCGGATCCTGCGCAAGACCAAGCTCGACGAACTGCCGCAACTGATCGACGTCCTGGAAGGCACCATGAGCCTGGTCGGGCCGCGCCCCGAGGTGCCGAAGTACGTCGCCCTCTGGCCGGACGATCTCCGGCCGGTGATCCTCAGCGTCCGGCCCGGCATCACCGATCCGGAGACCCTCGAACGCCGCAACGAGGCGGAGGAGTACGGCGACACGGCGGACCCGGAAGCGTATTACGTGTCGGTCCTGCTGCCGCGCAAGGCGCAGGCCTATGCGGACTACGTCCGGACGCGGACCCTGCGCGGCGATTTCGCGATTCTGTGGCACACCGCGCGCCGCGTGGTGGCCGGCTGATGGCCTGTGCGGCCGTTGCGGTAGGGGCCGCCGCCGGTATCAGCCCGGAGGCTTCGCCAGCCAGGTCAGGTAGTGCGTCCGCGCCCACGGGACCGCATTGAACACGCGGTAGAGCCCCGGGTGGATGCGCGTCACCCGGCGCGCGACCGGAGGCGCCAGCGTCACCCGGCGTTTCATCATGAGAGCCTGCGGAAAGAGCGTGCGCAGGCGCTCGATCGGCACGGCCCGCACGTCGCGGTTACGCGGGTTGTTGACGACGAAGTCGTAGCACACGACTGCGCCGCCGGGCGCGACGGTGTTCCACGCCACGTCGGCGAGGCGCTGTTGGAAGTCGTCGTCCAGCACGGACGAGAAGACCGTCGACAGCAGGACGATCGATCGGCTCGCCGGCTCGATCGCTTCGGCCACCGCGTCGCCGTTGATCACGATGGTCGTGTCCGGAAGCCGGCGGCGGGCCTGTACCGCTCGTTCCTCGACCAGTTCCATCCCGATCAGGTTCGCCGGGTCGAAGCCCATCCTGATGAACTCGACGAGATTGCCGCCGGCCCCGCAGCCGATTTCCAGGACCGTGATCGCGGACGGGTCCGTCATGCCTGCCTTGCGCATCATCCATACCAGTGCGCGCTGCCGCTCTTGAACGGTCAACAGTGTCGCGGGCTCCAGCATCACATAGCGGCGATCCTTCTCGGGTCGCCGTCGATACCGGTCCCGGATCCGATCGGGCTCCACACGCACCTCCGTCACGCGCTCGCGGGCGGACTCGGCGGGATCACAGGTGGCGGCGTGAACCACCTGTCGGATGCGCCCTTGTCCCGGACGGTACCAGCGGTGCACTCAGTTCATCCGGGACCGCGTTATTCTGGCAGCGCCAGTCCGGGTCGCGCTTCGCTGTCCGGTCAACCGGGACGAGCGGAGCGGGACGACGATGGGGCACGCGGGTTCGCGGTCAGCGCTGGACCGGTCGGCATCGGACGGGGCGGATGCGGCGAATGGCGTTCAGGTGGGCACCGTAGACGGCGCTGCCGGACCCCGCGTCTGCCATGTGACGACGGCGCACCCGGCCGACGATTCCCGTGTCTTCTGGCGTGAATGCGCAGGGCTCGCCTCGCGTGGATTCCGGGTGATGCTGATCGCGCGGGCGGATGCCGACGGTTTCCGGCGTGGTGTGCGGATCGTCGCGCTGCCCACCTACCGCCGCCGCATCGTCCGTATGACGGTCGGCGTGGCGAAGGCATTCCGGCTGGCCCTGCGCGCTCGCGCCGACATCTACCACGTGCACGATCCCGAACTGGTGCCGGTGGTCGTCGCCCTGCGGCTGCTGGGCAAGAAGGTCGTGTACGACGCGCACGAGTGGCTCTCCAAGCAGGTCGACGCGAAGCCGTACCTCCGGCCGCGGACCCGGGTCGCGGCGCACGCGCTCACCCGTGCCGTCGAGTGGACCGCGAACACCTTCGCCAACCGCGTCATCACGGTCAACGAGGCCTGCGCCGTCATCTACCGTCCCGACAAGGTTCGCATCGTGGCGAACTTCCCCGATCACCACGGCCAGTTCGAGGCACCCATCGCAGCCCCGACGGCGCGATTCGTCTATGTGGGCGGGATCTCCCGGGCCCGCGGGATCGTGCAGCAGGTGGCCGCCATGGCCGAATTGGGCCGCACGGACACGGCGCGGCTGACGCTCATGGGCTCGTTCGAAGACGCGGCGCTCCAGCAGGAGGTGGTCGCCTCGCCGGGCTGGGCCCATGTCGACTACCTCGGCCCGGTGCCGCATACCGAGGTCGCCGGGCATCTCGCCGGAGCCGTCGCCGGCCTGGCCACGCTCTTGCCGACGCCCAACCACCTGATCAGCTCGCCGGTCAAGGTGTTCGAGTACATGGCGTGCGGGCTGCCCGTCATCCTGTCCGACTTCCCCGCGTGGCGGCAGATGCTGGCCGGGGTCGATGGCGCGATCTTCGTTGACCCGTCCGACCCGGCGGCTATAGCCGCCGCCATGCGCTCGCTGCTTCACGACCCGGAGCGCGCGGCCCGCATGGGGGCGGCCGGTCGGCTGGCCATCGACGAACGGTTCAACTGGACGACCCAACTGGACGCGCTCGTCGCCACCTACGACGAACTCGGCGTCCGCCCCGGGTAACGGCTCCGCCCGGCGGCCCGGTCGGCGCGCTGCGATACTGGTGACCGTCTGCCGCCCCGCCACCGCAAGGAGCCCATGCCCATGCCCGCACCGCACGCGATTCCCGCCGGCCTGCTCGTCACGGTGGTCGATCACCCGCTGGCCGCGTCGCGGCTGACGATCCTGCGGGACGCCCGCACGGACAACGCCTCATTCCGTGCCGCGGTGCACGAGCTCACGTGGATGCTGGTGTACGAGGCGAGCCGGAACCTGGCCACAGAGGTGTTCCCGCTGCACACGCCGGTCGCTCGGACCAACGGCGTGCGGCTCACCAACCCGCCGCTGCTGGTGCCCGTGCTGCGGGCCGGCCTCGGCATGGCAGACCAGGCGCACGCCCTGATCCCGGAGTCGCAGATGGGCTTCGTCGGCCTGGCCCGCGACGAGGAGACGCTGTTGCCGACCCCATATATGGAGTCGCTGCCGGAATCCCTTGCGGGACGGCCGACCTGGGTGCTCGACCCGATGCTCGCGACGGGCGGCTCGATGGTGCACACGATTCGGCTGCTCGTGGAGCGCGGGGCGACCGATGTCACGGCGATCTGCGCCCTCGCGGCGCCGGAGGGGCTCGAGCACGTGGCCGCGTCCGGGTTGCCGGTCCGGGTGGTCACGGCGGCGGTCGACGAGCGGCTCAACGATTCCGGCTACATCGTGCCCGGCCTGGGCGACGCGGGCGATCGCCAGTTCGGCGCCGTGTAATTCCAGCGCGCGGGTGTGAGTAGAACTGGGACAAATGCGACACATTGCCGCAGGATTCACACCGTCCGTTGTTGGGGTGTGAGTCCTGCAGGAAGGTGTGAGTAAAACCGGGCCATTTCGGACAGAATGCTGCAGCATTCACACCGTCCGTTGTTGGGGTGTGAGTCCTGCAGGAAGGTGTGAGTAAAACCGGGCCATTTCGGACAGAATGCTGCAGGATGCACACCCTCTCTCAGGTAGCGCGTGAATCCTGCAGCAGGATGCCCGAAAAGATCCCTGTTCTATGCACACTCGGATCCGGCGGCTCCGTGGTGACCTTTCGGTCCGTGCAACCCGCGGCGGCCCTCCGTACGTCTCATCGACAGAGTCCGTTCGCACATCGAGGGGGCCGAGTATGGCACAGCATCGACCGCGTATGACGATGTTCGCGGCTGTCGCCGCCGCGCTCGTGCTGGCCGGCTGCGCCCAGCCGGGCGTGCCGCAGGCGGGGGCGCCCGTCCCGTCCGGCACGTCCACGTCTGCAGGCGATACGCCGGGGAAGAGCGTCGCGCAGGCGGTGACTGGGCGGACCTTCCTCTCCACCGGAGCCCACGGGCATGATCTCGCCCCGGGCAGCACCATCCGGATCGAGTTCGGCAAGGACGGGTCGGTCTCCGCTTCGGCCGGGTGCAACCAGATGGGTGGCACCGCGCGGTGGGACGGCGCCGTGCTCACGATTCCGAACATGGCCATGACCGAGATGGGTTGCGAGACAGCGCTCATGGACCAGGAGCACTGGTTCGGGGACCTGCTCACGGCCGGGGTCACGGTGGCGCTCACCGGCAACGAGCTGACCCTGGCCGCGAACGGCGTCATACTCGATCTTCTCGACCGGACGGTGGCCGATCCGGATCGCCCGTTGGTCGGCACCGATTGGGTCCTGGACGGGATCATCAGCGGCACAGGCGATTCCGGATCGGTGTCCTCGATACCGGGTGGTATCCACGCGACGCTACGGATCGACGCCGAGCGCCTGAGCTTCTTCGACGGCCTGAACGGTTGCGGCACCACTCCAGAACCGGGCAGTCGAATCGAGATCGACGGGAACACGGTTCACGTGCCGGACGCGCCGGCATGCACCGCGAAAGGGTGCGCGATCCCGGACGGTGGTGGCGGCGCGCCATGTTCCGTCGACATGTCCGTGCTGGGCAGCGATTTCCACTACGAGATCACTGGGGGCAGGCTCACCATCACCGGCCTCGGGCCCACCGCGGGACGGGGCCTGACGTTCCACGCGGCAGACAACCCGGCGCCGGACGACGTGACGGCGCAGGCGACTGAAACTGGCGCGCCCGCAACCGATGCGCCCGCAACCGGGCCGGGGCCCGACCGGTCGCGGCCCACGCAAGGGCTGGCGACCGCGCCGACCTCCCCTGAGCATGCCCCGGAGACGACCCCGTCATCGGCGGACGGTGCTGGACTGATCGGGCACACCTTCCGGCTCACCCGGTTGTTCACCGACGCGGGCGGAGTCGACACGAAATATCCGGACGCCACGTTCACGATCACGTTCCACGAGCACAGCGCCGACGCGACGTCGAACTGCGGCGACCTGCGCTACCCCGAGGTCCGATATGGATCCGACCGGAGCAATCCCACGGTCGACCTCGGGACGCCCGTGCGGTCGACCTGCCCCCGCATCCCCGACCTCGGTACCGACCCGCCGGGCGTGCCGACGGGTCAACTCATGTTCCATTTCGCGGACGGCGAGATGTGGCTCTCCACCGGCTTCGTCGCCTGGTACTTCAAGCCCGTGGAATAGACGAGCGCGCGGGCGCGCCGCGTCAGGATGTGCGCGCGTGCGCGTTCCGCGCGGTGTTGTCAGTCCCATAGTTAAAGAGGTCTGCACTGAGGGCGGTAGTGCACCAGAATGATGAAATTTGATACCGTTGTGTTATGGCAATGACATTGCGACTCTCCGCCGACTTGGATCAGGCGCTGCGCTCGGCCGCGGCGGAGGATCATCGCAGCGTGCAACAGGAAGTTGCGCACGCCGTCGAGACCTACCTTGCCCGCCGCGAGACCGAGGAGATCAAGGCCGATCCAGAAACCCTGCGCGCACTCGCCGAGGCACGTGAGTCCGTCCGTTCCGGCGACGTCGTTTTCGGCACTGAAGCCGCTCGTGCCCTGATCCGGGGCCGCGGCACCTCGTGACGGGCCTTTTGTGACAGAGCCCTACGAGCTGGGGCTCGCTGCGCCTGCGCGGCGCGCACTCGCGGATCGGCTTCCACCTCAGGTCGCTGCAGCGGCGGTTGAGTTCGTCACTGGCCCGCTGCTGGAGAATCCACAGCGTGTCGGCAAACCCCTGGTCGACGAACTTGCAGGCATCCACAGCGCCCGGCTCGGCCGGAGCTGGCGTGTGCTGTACGAGATCGATGGCGACAAGCACGCAGTCATCGTGCTCGACATCGGCCCGCGCTCCAGTGTTTACCGTCCGCGCTGAGTCCAGCGCACCCCGCGGTCGCTACAGCCCGAGCGCGGCGGCGATGTCGGAGCGCAGCTGCGCGAGATCGGCAGCCGCCTGCACCCGCGCAGCGGTGAGATCCGCAGCGCCTGGATCGACCGCCGCCACCACTTCCAGGTAGCACTTGAGCTTCGGCTCGGTGCCGGACGGGCGCACCACGACGCGCCGGTGGCCGGAGCGCAGGACGACTGCGTCGGTGCGCGGCAGGATGTCCGCGACCTCCGTGACGTCCTCCCCGGCGAGCGCGGACGGTGGCGCGGATCGCAAGCGCGCCATGGCATCCCGGATCAACGACAGATCTTCGACGCGGACCGAGAGCTGGTCGGTGACATGCAATCCGTGTGCCCGGGCCAGGTCGTCCAGCGCGCCCTGCAGGGTGCGGCCGGCGGCCTTCAGACCGGCTGCCAGGTCGCACATCAGCATGGCAGCGGAGATGCCGTCCTTGTCCCGTACCGCGTCCGGATCCACGCAGTGCCCGAGGGCCTCCTCGTAGCCGTAGACCAGGCCGGTCCCGGCGCCGTCCCCGGCCCGCACGATCCACTTGAAGCCGGTGAGCGTCTCGTCGTACCGTGCGCCATGCGCGGACGCGATGTGCCGCAACAACTCTGACGAGACGATCGTCGTGGCGACCAGCGGGTCCGGGTGCGCAGCACGGTCCAGCGTGGCCAGCACATGCTCGCCCAGCAGCGCCCCGGTCTCGTCGCCGCGCAGCATCCGCCACGCGCCGCCCTTGTCCGCGGGGTCCAGCGGCACCCCGATCGCGCAGCGGTCGGCGTCCGGGTCGTTGGCGATCGCGATATCCGCGCCGATCGACGCCGCGAGCGCCAGCAGCAGATCCGTCGCCCCGGGTTCCTCGGGGTTCGGGAAGGCGACCGTCGAGAAGTCCGGATCCGGAACGGCCTGCTCCGGCACCACGTGCACATCCGAGAACCCCGCCTGCGCCAGCGCTTTCACCAGCGTCTCGCCACCGACGCCGTGCATAGGGGTCGCGGCGATCCGCAGTGCGCGCGCCGATCCGCGGGGGAGCGAGGCGACGCGATCCAGGTACTGCTGGACCAGGTCCGCCGGCCACGGCTCCGGTGTGCCTGATGCGTCGATCGACACGGCCGCCGGCACCGCAGCGATCGCTGCCTCGATGTCGGCGTCGACGGGCGCGACGATCTGCGCCCCGCCGGCCAGGTACACCTTCAGCCCATTGTCGTTCGGGGGGTTGTGCGACGCCGTCACCTGCAGCGCCGCCGCGGCGTTGAGCTGCTGCACGGCGAACGCGGTGATCGGCGTCGGCAGCGGCCCCGGCGCGAGCAGCGCCGTGAACCCCGCCGCGGCAAGGACTTTCGCGGCATCGGCCGCGAACTCCGCGGAGCGGTGCCGGGCGTCGTGTCCGACCACCACGGTGCGGCCAGTACCGCCGTGCGCCGCCAGGTATGACGCTATTCCGGCTGCCGCGCGGCGCACCACGGCCAGATTCATGCCCGCGGGACCCGCCCGCAGCGCTCCGCGGAGACCCGCAGTGCCGAAGGTGAGCGGGGTGCCCATGCGTTCGGCGAGGTCGGCGGCCGCCTCGGCATCGCCCGCGATCGCCGCCACCAGAACGTGCTGCAGCTCATCCCGATCCGCCTGGCACGGATCGTCGGCGATCCACCGTGTGGCCGCGGTACGGAGCCCCGTCGAGAGCCCCGTCATGCACGGTTCACCAGCTCGGCCAGCAGCGTGCCCATCTTCTCCGCGGACGCCTTGCCCGCCGCGAGTACCTCGGCGTGGTCCAGCGGTTCGCCCGTCATTCCGGCCGCCAGGTTCGTGACCATCGACAGTCCGAACACCTCCGCTCCGGCCGCGCGTGCCGCGATCGCTTCGAGAACCGTTGACATGCCGACCAAGTCGGCGCCCATGGTGCGCAACATGCGGATCTCGGCAGGGGTCTCGTAATGCGGACCGGGCAGTTGTGCGTAGACGCCCTCGGACAACTGCGAGTCGATCTCGCGGGCCAGCGCGCGTAGCCGCGGGGAGTACAGATCGGTCAGGTCGACGAACGTCGCGCCGACGATCGGGGAGGTGGCCGTCAGGTTCAAATGATCCGAGATGAGCACCGGTTGCCCGGGCACGTACTCCTGTCGCAGACCCCCGGCCGCGTTCGTCAGGATCACCAGCTTCGCTCCCGCCGCGACCGCGGTCCGCACGCCGTGCACCACGGCCGCGACGCCGAGGCCTTCGTAGTAGTGGGTGCGCCCGAGCATCGCCAGAACCCGTTTGCCGCCCACGGGTATGGACAGCGCCTTGCCCGCATGCCCGGCGACGGACGGTGCGGTGAAGCCGGGCAGCTCCCCAATCGCGACCTCGGCGCTGGGCGTGCCCAGCAATGCGGCGGCCGGAGCCCAACCGGACCCCATCACGATCGCGACGTCGTGCCGGAGCACACCGGTCGCGGTGGCGAGCGCGGTGGCAGCCTTCTGCGCTGTGGCGGCGGGGTCGGGGACTTCGGGCGCGTCATCGTGGATCGACATGGTGCGAGCGTAATCGGTGGGGCACGGCGCGCCCGCTGCCCGCGCGTCGCTCCGACCCCCCACTGCTCGACGGGGGAAGGGGAGTGCGCCACTAGAGTCGGTTCGGGCGGTGCGGTGCCCGTGACGCTGTGCCCACAAACACTGTGCCCACAAACACAGTGCCCACAAACGCTGTGCTCAGGGCGCTGTGCGTGTGACGCCTATGTTCGGGCGCGGCCCGTATCTCGAAGGGAGGCTCGCTGTGTCGGACGCCGCCGTGCCCACCGGTAGCCGTGCGGGCCTTCGCGCGACGCCGGGCGACACAACTGGTGGAGATCGCGTCGGGGCCGACGGCGGTCTTGGGCGGTGCACTCTCGCGGTGCTCACGGCAGGCGTACGTCAGCCGTCGGCGACCGCGCTGCTCGCGGACCGGCTCGCCGATGCCACCGTGCGTGCCCTGCGGCGTTCCGGGATGACGGTCCGTCTGGTGGGGGTCGAGCTGCGGCCGTACGCCACCGCGCTCGCGGACGCCATGGTCACCGGACAGGTGCCGCCCGAGCTTGCGCGCGTCGTCGACTCGGTGACCGGCGCCGACGGCCTGATCGCGGTGACGCCGACGTTCGCGGGCTCGTATGCCGGACTGTTCAAGTCGTTCTTCGACGTGCTCGATCGGCGGGCGCTCATCGGCATGCCGGTGCTGCTCGGTGCGACCGGTGGCAGCGTCCGGCATTCCCTGGTGATCGAGTACGCGATGCGACCGCTGCTGAGTTATTTTTACGCGGTGATTGCGCCGACCGGTGTCTTCGCCGCTCCCGGTGACCTCGCCGAACGCACTCGCGTCGCGGAACAGGGCGACGCACCGCACACCGGCGTCGATGCCGCGGCGGATCGGCTCGCCGACCGTATCGACCGGGCCGCCGGTGAAATGGCCGAACTGGTCGTGACAGCCATGCCACGCGAGACCGCCCGTAACCGTGGCGCCGTCGGTGCCCGTGCCCGCGATGCTGCGGCGTCGTTGTGATGGCAGCGTGACGACGAGGTGGGCGCGGTGACCGATGCGGCGGACCCCGAAGCGATCGACCGCTGGCGCCGATACCTCGCCGACGAGCACGCCGAGGCAGACGTCTACCGGTACCTTGCCGCCCGGCGCGGCGGCGAGGAGCGGGAGATCCTGCTCGCGTTGGCCGAGGCCGAGGGCCGGCATGCCGCGCACTGGCGGGAGCTGCTCGCCGCGCACGGAGCGGCGGATGCGGTAGTGCCGCGGGGAGGCCTGCGCACCCGCGGGTTGGCGTTCCTGGCAAGGCATTTCGGGTCGGTCTTCGTGCTCGCGCTGGCGCAGCGCGCCGAGGCCCGATCCCCGTACGCGACCGACCAGCATGCCACCGACACCATGGCCGCGGACGAGCGGATCCACGGCGAGGTGGTGCGGGGTCTCGCCGCCCGCGGTCGGAGCCGACTGTCCGGAAGCTTCCGGGCGGCGGTCTTCGGTGCCAACGACGGGCTGGTGTCGAACCTAGCGCTGATCCTGGGGGTGGGCGCCGCCGGCGCGCCCACCAAGGTGGTGCTGCTCACGGGTCTGGCCGGGCTGCTGGCCGGCGCATTGTCGATGGGCGCCGGCGAGTACGTGTCGGTGCGATCTCAGCGGGAGCTGCTGCAAGCCTCCGAGCCCGATCCGCACGCACGACATGTGTTGCCGCACTTGGACGTCGACGCCAACGAACTCGCGCTGGTCTACCGGGCAAGGGGCATGTCCGCGGCCGCGGCGGACGAACGGGCACGGCAGGTGCTTGCGGGGCTCAGGCCCTGGCACGACGACATCGCCGCTGACGACATCGCTTCCGGCGGCACCGATTCCGGCGAGAGCCGCTCCGACGGCGCGGCTGGGCATGCGAGCGACTCGACCGAGACCCCCGATCGACACGAGACGATCGGCACGGCGTGGCGCGCGGCCGTGTCCAGCTTCTGCTTCTTCGCCTCCGGCGCGGTGGTCCCGGTACTGCCGTATCTCTTTGGCGCCGTGGGGTTCTGGGGCCAGATCATCGCGGCCGCGCTGGTCGGGGTGGCGCTGCTCGCGACCGGCGCGGTCGTCGGTCTGCTGTCCGGCGGACCACCGCTGCGGCGCGCGTTGCGGCAACTCGCCATCGGATACGGTGCGGCTGCGGTCACCTACCTGTTGGGCCTCGCGTTCGGCGGCTGAACCGATTCCCGGCCATTGCCAACGGGAATGACGTGCCACCGAATATGACGCTGTTCGCGGCGAATCGCCGGCTCAACCGTTCGGGATTACCCCAGGCGGGCCATCGCGATGACGCCGAAATAGCCGACTGCGATCGCAAGCACACAGATTGCCACTGCCGCGAGAGTCAGCAGCACACGCCGCCGCCGCGGGGCGGAGATCGGCAGCGGTTTCAGGCTCGCGGCGGCGTCAGCGGCCCACGGCGGCGGCGGAAGGGAGGCTGGCAGGGAAGCACTGCCGGACGAGATCCGCGGCGGTGAGCCGGCGCCCGTGGCACCCACGGCTGCCCGAGCCTCGTCGGCCTCGGGAGCCTCGCCGGCGTCCGGAGCCTCGCCGGCGGAGTGCACCACATCGGCGACCCGCGGCGGCGCCGGCTGGAAGATGGCACCGTTCGCGACCTGGACCAGCAGCGCGTGCGCGTGCGGGATCGTCATGCGATGCTTCGGGTCCTTGACCAGCAGGCCCTCGATCACCGAGGCGACGCGGCCCGCATGCGGGTGCGGTGGGACGGGGTCCGACACCACCGCGGTGAGGGTGGCGATCGGCTCACCCCGATCGAAAGGGGGATGACCCTCGACGATCGCGTAGAGCAGCGCGCCGAGCCCCCAGGCATCGGCGGCGGGTGAGGCCGGTTCGCCCGACGCGACCTCCGGAGAGATGTAGGCCGGCGAACCCAGCAGCATTCCGGTGGCGGTCAGCGTCTGCTCGCCGGCGCTGCGCGCGATGCCGAAATCGGTGAGTTTGATCCGGCCGTCGTCGGCAACCAGAACGTTGGCAGGCTTGACGTCTCGGTGCGTGATGCCTGCCGAATGCGCGGCCAGCAGCCCGGCGGAGACCGCCTCGCCGATTGCGGCCGCGTTGGTATCGCCGAGTGGCCCGGAATCCTTCAGGATCTCGGCGAGCGACCGAGCGACGATCAACTCCATCACGATCACCGGGCCGGTGTCGGGGGTGAGGATGTCGAAGAGCGTCACCACATGGGGATGCGACAGCGAC
>JAFIHI010000258.1 GCA_017848755.1 Nakamurella sp.
AGACATGAGCCTGCTGTTCGCACTGGCAGGCAGATCTGTGCAGGTGCTGTGCGGCCAGGGCCCGGCACCAGCCGCGGCGACGGTCGACGCGTACCGCGAGCTCGGGCTCGCCGAGATCCCGGGCTCCGGACTGACCGCGGCGGCGATTCCTGGCTCGACGCTGGCCTGGCTGATGCTGCTTCGCGACTACGGAACCGTTGATGTCGCAACGGTTCTCGACTCGGCCATCGGCTACGCGGAGCGCGGCATTCCGATCCTGGCATCGATCGCGAACACCGTCATCTCCGTTGCGGAACTTTTCGAGACGGAGTGGACGTCCTCGGCGGCGCAGTATCTGCCCGGTGGGCGCGCACCGCGGGCGGGGGAGCGGCTGGCCAACCCGGCCCTGGCGGCCACCTACCGCCGCCTGGTGGACGCCGCGGCCGGTAAGGCGCGCGAGGCCGGTATCGACGCCGCGATCCGCGCGTGGCGGGAGGGGTTCGTCGCGGACGCGATCGGGGCCTTCTGCCGCATGCCGGCGATGGACTCGACCGGGGTTCGCCACCCGGGCTTCGTCACCGGCGCCGACCTGGCGGCCTGGCTGCCGCGCTACGAGGAGCCGGCGACCATCCGGTTCGGCGACTACACGGTGGCCAAGACCGGGCCGTGGGGGCAGGGGCCGGTGCTGCTGCAACAGCTCGCCGTGCTCGACGGTGTCGACTTGGAACCGGACAGCTCCGAGTTCGTGCACGCCGTCGTGGAGGGCGCGAAGCTCGCTCTCGCGGACCGTAACGCGTTCTACGGGGATAGCGCGGACGTGCCGCTCGACGCGCTGCTGTCGCCCGGGTACGCCGCCGCGCGTCGCGCGCTGATCGGCGAGGCCGCGAGCCGGGAGCTGCGCGCCGGTTCCCCGGACGGACGGACGCCGGTCTTTCCGTCGTTCGCGGCCGCGGCGGCCTCGGGTTCGTCGTCGTCCGTGCAGATCCAGAACTCCGATGACGCTGTTCGTGGCCCCACCCAGGGCGAGCCGACGGTACCCGAGGCGCGGCCCGGGACGGCGGAGACGCTGCACGATGCGCTCCCGGACGCGCGCGGCCGGACCCGCGGCGATACCTGCCATATCGACGTCGTCGACCGGTGGGGACACATGGTCTCTGCCACGCCGTCCGGCGGATGGCTGCAATCCTCGCCGCTGATCCCGGCGCTCGGCTTCCCACTCGGCACCCGACTGCAGATGATGACGCTGCAACCCGGCCTGCCTACCACACTCCGACCCGGCAGGCGACCGCGCACCACGCTGTCGCCGACCATGGTGAGCGCCGGCGACGACGCGGTTCTCGCCTGCGGCACGCCCGGCGGCGACCAGCAGGACCAGTGGCAGGTGCCATTCCTGCTGCGGCACCTTCGCGAGGGTCGGAACCTGCAGGAGGCGATCGACGCGCCCATGTTCCATACGACGCACGTCCCGAGTTCGTTCGCCCCACACGAGGCCCACCCCGGACAGCTCGTCATCGAAGATCGGTTCGACGCGGCGGTTTTCGCTGAATTGCGGCGACGCGGGCACCGTGTTGTGCTCGCGGGTCCGTGGTCGTTGGGGCGGCTGTCTGCGGTCTCCCGCGACCCCGGGACGGGAGTGCTGCGCGGGGGCGCGAATCCGCGGGGGATGCAGGGGTACGCGGTCGGTCGGTAGTCCTCCGACACCCCGGTGCCTATGGACCCGACCCGGCCGGGTGTCGTCGGTGCGGCCCGTTATGCTGACAACTTGAATGCACGCCCCTTGATGTACAGCCCTGTGTATGCACTGCCCTGTGCCGAGCACCGATACGGATGATCTGGAGGCTTTCGTGACGGCCGTCGCTCCACGACCTGTGGTCACTCGCCCCTTCCCCACGCAGCGGGCACCACGGGGTTCGAAGTTCCTCGGCTACCTGCGGACGACCGATCCGAAGCAGATCGGCATGATGTATGTGGTCACGGCGCTGTCGTTCTTCATGGTCGGCGGGTTCCTCGCCATGTTGATGCGGGCGGAGCTGGCGCGGCCGGGCATGCAGTTTTTGTCGTACGAACAGTTCAACCAGCTGTTCACCATGCACGGCACGATCATGCTGCTGTTCTACGCCACGCCGATCGTGTTCGGCTTCGCGAATCTGGTGCTGCCGCTGCAAATCGGCGCACCAGACGTTGCATTCCCCAGGCTGAATGCCTTTTCCTACTGGCTGTACCTGTTCGGCGGCATCATCGCCATTCTCGGCTTCCTGACGCCCGGCGGTGCGGCCGCGTTCGGTTGGACGGCGTACACGCCGCTCTCCGATTCGATCAATTCGCCGGGCGCGGGTGGCGACCTGTGGATCATGGGCCTGGCGGTGTCCGGACTCGGCACCATTCTCGGCGGCGTCAACATGATCACGACGACGATCTGCATGCGCGCCCCGGGTATGACGATGTGGCGGATGTCGATCTTCACCTGGAACATCTTCATCACGTCGATCCTGGTGCTGATCGTGTTCCCGGTGCTCACGGCGGCTTTGCTCGGGCTGGAGGCGGATCGCCATTTCGGCGCCCACGTCTTCGACCCGGCCAACGGCGGGGCGGTGCTGTTCCAGCATCTGTTCTGGTTCTTCGGGCATCCCGAGGTGTATATCATCGCGTTGCCGTTCTTCGGGATCATCACCGAGGTGATCCCGGTGTTCTCCCGCAAACCGACCTTCGGCTACCGCGGCATGGTATTCGCCACCATTGCGATCGCGTCACTATCGACTGCGGTGTGGGCGCACCACATGTTCTCGACGGGTGCCGTCCTTCTCCCGTTCTTCTCGTTCATGTCGCTGCTCATCGCGATCCCCACCGGGCTGAAGTTCTTCACCTGGATCGGCACCATGTGGCGCGGCCAGATCACGTTCGAAACTCCGATGCTGTTCGCCGCGGGGTTCATGGTCACGTTCCTGTTCGGCGGGCTGACCGGCGTGCTCCTTGCGCTTCCGGGCGTCGATTTCCACGTCACCGACACGTATTTCATCGTGGCGCACTTCCACTATGTGTTGTTCGGCACGATCGTGTTCGCGACGTTCTCCGGGATCTATTTCTGGTTCCCGAAGTTCACCGGCCGGTTCATGGACGAAGCGCTGGGTAAGCTGCACTTCTGGGTCACCTTCCTCGGGTTCCACGGCACGTTCCTGGTGCAGCATTGGCTGGGCAATATGGGCATGCCCCGCCGGTATCCGGATTATCAGCCGTCGGACGGCTTCACGTTCTTGAACACGTTCTCCACCATCGCCGCCTTTGTGTTGGGCGCCTCGATGCTGGTGTTCGTGTGGAACGCCATTCGTTCGTGGCGGTACGGCGAGGTGACCACGGCGGACGACCCGTGGGGGTATGGGAACTCGTTGGAGTGGGCGACGTCGTCGCCGCCGCCGCGGCACAATTTCACCGCACTGCCGCGGATCCGTTCGGAGCGTCCCGCGTTCGATCTGCATCATCCGTGGTTGGCCGATCGGCTCGTCGACGAGGCCCAGCACAGTCCGAAACGCGACTGGCAACCGATCACCCAGGAGGAGATTGATCGGTACCTCGCGGCGAACATGGAGATCACGCGCTGAGCGGAACCGGCCCATCCGCCGCACCCTTCGCGTCCGGCGCCGAACGAACGGTCGGCAGTGACGTCACGGACGGTGCGCTTCGGTGGCGGCTGCTGGTCTGTGACGTCGATTCGACGCTGATCACCGGCGAGGTCGTCGAGATGCTCGCCGATCGTGCGGGCCATCTCGCGGAGGTCGAGAGGGTGACCGCGGCCGCCATGCGCGGCGAGTTGGACTTCGAGACGTCGCTACGGCAGCGGGTGGCGCTGCTCGCCGGACTCGACACGGCGGTGTTCGCGGAGGTCGCTGCGGAGATCCGGCTGACGCCGGGGGCGCGGACCCTGCTGGCCACCCTGCAACGGCGTGGGGTGCGTTGTGGCATCGTGTCCGGTGGGTTCACTCAGGTCACTCAATTCCTGGTCGATGACCTGGCGCTGGACTTCGCGGCGGCGAACACGCTGGAGGTCGCCGACGGCGTGCTGACCGGCAGACTGGTCGGGCCCATTGTGGACCGGGCCGGAAAGGCTGCCGCGCTGCGCCGCTTCGCCGCCGAGTGCGCCGTCCCGCTGGACCGGACCGTGGCGATCGGCGACGGCGCCAACGATATCGACATGCTTGATGCAGCAGGCTTTTCCATCGCATTCAACGCGAAACCCGTGGTGCAGCAGCACGCTTCCGCTGTACTGAACGGGCCGTCCCTCGAGCCGATCCTGACGATGCTCGGCATGAGCGCCGATCACCCGGGCGGCGAAGTTCGATGACGGATTCCGGCGCAGACCCGCAGCAGAGGGATTCCGCCGGAGCAGCGCCACGGGGCAGTGCGCTCGCCCCGGTCCGCGAGCGGTACGCCGATTGGCTGCGCCTCGATCACGATGAGGTGATCGCCGACCGGATCGAGGACCCCGCCGAGATCCGCGCGATGCAGATCATCGTCCGCATGGAACGCGACCACGGCCCGGACTGGTACACGGCGCTCGAACTGGCGGCGCGCGGATGCGCCGCCGTGTGCCTCGATCCGCGCAGCGAACCCGGTGGGATCTGGTATGACGACGTTCGCGCTTACGCGCTCGGCCACATTCGCAAGGTCACGCGCCGCGCGCGCGGAAACCAGTGGCGCGAGGCTGGATCGGTGCCGGGTATCGGCCTGTCCTCGGGCGGTACGGATGTGTACGTCGCCGTCCCCGGGCTCGCCTCGAGGCTGGACCATCGCATTTCTCGGTTGCAGGTCGGCGGAACCGATGCGCCGCGGGTGGAACCGGACGAGTGGCCCGAGGTCAGCCCCGGCACGCTCGTGGTGCACCCGAATCCGGCGGTGCCGATGACGCTGGGCAAGGCCATGGCGCAGGCCGGACACGCGGGAATGATCGGAGCCGCACTGCTCGCCGGTGACCGACCGCACGACCTTGTGGCGTGGATCGACGAAGGCTTTCGGGTCGCGGTGCGCCCAGCTCCACCGCTGGAATGGCAGCGGTTCGCGCAGGCAACGTCCGCGCCGATCCGGGCGTGGCGGGAGACGAAGCTGCTTGCGGTCCGCGGGGCCGGGGGCACCGAGAGCGACCCGGGAACCGTCACGAGGATCTGTCGG
>JAFIHI010000259.1 GCA_017848755.1 Nakamurella sp.
CTTCGACCCGATTGCCTCCAGCGACGGCAGGATGTAGGCCGGCACGCCGAACCAGTGGCTGACGACTTCCCACAATGCTGCGACGACGGCGACGATACCGAGGCTCGGAAGGCTTCGCCTGATCTTGCGCATGATCAGCGACGGGCCACCTCGCTGCGTGGGAAGCATGTCCGTCGCAACAACTGTCGCTGAGGTTGTCTGGGTCATGACGCCTCCAACAGGCCGAGGATCTGGTCTCTGAGATCGCCGAACTCCGGCAGCCGGATCAGATCTCGCCGCGACATGCCCTCCGGCAGACTGACCTCGAACGTCGCCTGAATCCGTCCCGGCCGTGCCGACATGACCACGACCTTGTTTCCGAGCAGCAATGCCTCCTCGACGTCATGGGTCACCAGGATCGTGGTCCGCGGTTCTTCGTCCAGGGCACCCCGCAGCCACAACTGCAAGTCGGCGCGCGTAATGGAGTCGAGAGCGCCGAACGGCTCGTCGAAGAGCAGCACCTCCTTGCCTGCGGACAAGGTGCGTAGGAACGAGACCCGTTGCCGCATGCCGCCGGAAAGCTGATACGGGTAACGATCTTCGAAACCCGCCAGTCCGAAACGACCAGCAAGATCGGCGACTTGTTGCCGCGCCACCTTCGCGCGCACGCCGCGGTTCTCCAAGGAAATGGCCGCGTTGCCCAGTACATCTCGCCACGGCAGCAACAGGTCTCGCTGCGGCATCCACGCGCACTTCTTCAAACGCCCCTGTGACGTACTCTCCCCGAGTACGCTCACCACACCAGCGTCCGGATCATCCAGCCCGCTGATGATGCCGAGGAGCGTGGACTTGCCACAGCCGCTCGGCCCGACGATCGAGAGCCTGTCATGGATCGTCAGCTCCAGCGTCGCGTCCTGGATGGCGGTCGTCGCTCCGAACCGCTTGATGACGCCTTGCACCTGTATCGCAGGCGCGGTCGTGACGGGTGGGCTGGGCTGCGTCGCAGTCATTGGCCATCGCCTTCCATCGCATATTCTCCCGGCTGAATCCATCGCGGCCTGAGATCGCTGCCGCCCCAAGCCATCTACTGACTGCCCTTGTTGTACGCCATGGACCAGAAGTCGTGCTCGTAACTGATGGACGCATTGAACGCCGATTGTGCCGCGTCCAGGTCCGCCGTCGCGGCGTGCCGGTCGATCAGGTCCGTCGTCTCTCCAATGAGCGCCGCGTAATCGTCATTCGAGAACATCGCGATCCACTCTCGGTAGATCTCGTCCTCGCACAGGTCCTGCGCAAGCAGACGCGCGCCGATCTCGCCGTAGCTCCACTGGCACGGCAGCAGCGCTGCCAGTGCCGTGACGGTGCCGAAACGCGAGCAGGTGTCGAGCAGATGCCGTGTGTAGGCGTACCCGGTCTTGTGCCGTGGGGTCGGCTGGGTGCCCAATCGCTCGGCAAACCGGCGGTTCGCCGGAAGTTCCGTCTCCACGATCTGCACCAGGAATCTGCTGAGAACACTGACGCTTGCCACATCAGGTGCCCGGGAGACCGTCAACGCGATCGCCCTTGCGTAGTCCTCCAAGTACGGAATGTTTTGGCTGAAGTAGTAGGCGAACACATCGTGCGGCAGCGAGCCGTCCCCGATACCGGTCACCATCGGGTGGTGGGCGGCCGCGTCCCAGGTGTCGGAGCCCCTCAGCCTCAACTGCTGCGCAAAGGAACCCGCGTCGGTGTCATCAGACATCTCTGTTATCACTCATTTCGTCAGTATGGTCGTCTTACTTCACAAAAGGCCCAGTACGCGCGCGAAATTGTCGCCGGCGATTCCGTCGAGTTTCGACTCAGGAATCGGTTCGGCACCCACCCGCTCCGCATGCGCGTTCACATTGCGGAGCTTTGTCATCAATGCTACTGGATCGTAGAGGAAGCCCGGATAGTCCGTCCCGAAGAAGATCTTCTCCAGCGGCACGAACGATTGCTCAGCGTGAACGAGGAAGCGGAACAGCTCCTCCTCGGTGGCGCTGGCAATGTAATAGCTGATCTCGGTGTAGAAGTTCGGATGCTTCGTCAGCATGAACAACGCCTCATCGATCCACGGAATACCACAGTGCGCAATGATGACACGCAGATCCCGGAAATGCCTTCCGATCGCATCGAGCAGCGCAGGCCTGGCGTACTCCATCCGCGCATCGATGCGGGTCGATCCGGCCTGGTGGATCATCACCGGGATTCCTAGCTCGGCCGCCTTCTCGTAGAGGGGGAAGCCGAGGATTGGATCCGCCGGAGACCAATCCTGGTACATCGGATAGAGTTTCACGCCGGAGAGTCCGAGCTCGCGTACCGACCGCTCTAGCTCCGTGACTGCCGCCTTCGGCCCGCGATAATTCGGGTTAACTGAACCGAATCCGATGAACCTGTCAGGGTCACCACGGACGATAGCGGCGATGTAATCGTTACATTTTTCGGGACTCGCCGGCCCCGACACATCCGTGATCCCCGCCGTATCGACTGTACCGATCAGTTTGCCCTCCAAGAATTGTGGAGAGACTCCAAGAACCACGATCTTGTCGAATCCCGGATGTGCGGCGATCGACGCGTCGGGACCGGTGATAGGGAAACCAGCCTTTCCGCAGCCGCTTTCCTCCCATTCTTGCTCTGTCGGCATCCGATGGGAGGGTAGCTTCCCATGGCTCCGGTAGATGCACAGAGATCCCTCGCGGCCGTAGGCGGTATTGAAATCCGTGTCTCCCGCGAGACTCAGAATGTGGGTATGCGCGTCGATCAGCATAAATCTATCCTCTTCATAAGGATCTTGAGGCCCTCGTTGGCCCGTCGGCGTAATTCCTGGTAATCGTGTTCCACGAGCGATCCCCCGCGTACGAGGATTCGGCCGTCGACGATGGTGGTGTCGACGATGCTGGAGTTGGCTGCGTAGGCGAGATGGCTATAGACGTGTCGCCTGTCACCCGGCAGGAGCGGCGTGAACATCGCTCGTTCCTTGTGCAGGATGATCACGTCTGCGAGCCGGCCCGGCGAGAGCTGGCCGCTCTCGTGGCCGAGCGCCCGGCCCCCGTTCCGTGTCGCCATGCGGACGACCTGATCGGCGGGTATCAGCATGCTGTCCTGGCGGTCGGCCCGTTGTACCAAGGACGCGAACTTCATGATCTCGAACAGGTCATGGGTATTGCTCGACTCGGCGGCGTCATGGCCGATGCCGACGTTGATTCCGGCCGCGATCATATCCGGGGCTCTGGCTATCCCGTTTCCGAGCTTCGCGTTCGAGATGGGGTTGTACGAGATGCTGGTCGCCGTCTGCCGCATCAGGTCGATCTCATGGTCGGAGAGCCACACGCAGTGCGCCGCAACCGTCTTGGGCCCCAACAGGCCGGCATCGAATGCCATCTCAGTCGGTCGGACACCGAAGCGTCGGCGTACTGTTTCGACCTCGTCCAGGGATTCGTTGAGGTGAACATGGACTCCGGTGTCCAACGTGCGGGCGAGTTCCGCTGCTTCCTGCAGCAGCTCGGGTGAGGTCAGCGGAAGCCATTCGATCCCGACGAACACCTCGATTCTGCCGTCGCCGGTACCGTGACATGCCCCGAACGCTTCCTTCGCATCGGACAGTTGGTCGAGTCGGTGTTCTTCGAGGGCGACATCGTTGGACAGGACCGCGCGGATCCCCGCCGCGTCCGCCGCCCGTGCGAGATCCGGGAGGCATCGGTACATATCGTTGACGGTCGTCACGCCGGCCAGTAACGAGTCCGCGTAACCGTGGAGTGCGAAATCGTAGGCGAGATCGGCATCGAGCGCCCTGATCGAGGGGTACCAGAACCGCTCAAGCGACTCCCGCAGGGCGACGTGGTCGTAGAGACCCTTGCCGACCGCGGTGTGGTAATGCAGATCCACCAGACCGGGCATGACGATCATGCCGGCGGCATCGATGCGGTCGGCCGATGCAGGGATGGGCCCGGTAAAGGGCCCGTCCCCCACCGCGAGAATGCGGTTGTCCATGAGCACGACGTGCCCACCGAAGTGGACATCATCGGCGTCGTTCAAGGTCAGAACCGTGGCGTTCTCTATGACGATCATCGTGCTGACCCCTTTTTCATGGACCGGCAACGCAGCGGCCGAGCGTGCGGGTCATGAGTTCGCCTGGACGGCCTTGAGAACCCGCTGGAAACCCTCGTTTGCCTTGCGAACGATCTCCTTCTCATCCATGAACGTGAGCTTGCGATTCCGCATCACGAAAGAGCCGTCGATGATGGTCGAGTTGACACAACTTCCGTTCGCGCTATAGACGATGTGCGAGTAGATGTGGTTCGCGTCGCCGTGGATCAGCGGCGTGAACATCGGGTTTTGCGTATCGAGCACGATCACGTCGGCTTTCATCCCGGCGGTGAGCTGCCCCGTGTTGTGCTTCAACGCCGCCGATCCGTTGCGTGTTGCCATCCGCACCACGTCCGGCGCCGGCATCAGGCTGGAGTCGACGCGGTTCGCACGATGGATGACCGAGGCGAACTTCATCACTTCGAAAAGGTCGCGACTGTTGTTGCATTCCGCCGCGTCATGACCGAGCCCGACGTTGATGCCGGCCGCGAGCATCTCGGGCACTCGGGCGATACCGTTGCCGAGTTTGGCATTGGAACTCGGGTTGTGCGAGATATGGGTCCCGGTCTCCCGCATCAGCGCGATCTCCCGATCGGAGAGCCACACGCAATGGGCGGCAACACAGTCCGGGCCGAGAATACCCGCCTCGTAGGCAACCTCGGTCGGCCGTTTGCCGAAACGCTTCTTGCTGTCCTCCACCTCGGTCAGCGACTCATTGAGGTGGATATGTATGCCGGTGCCGAGTTTGTTCGCCAAGGCACGCGCGCCCTGGAGCAGCTCAGGGTCAGCCAACGGCAACCACTCGATCCCGACGTAGACCTCGACCCTGCCATTGGCCAGGCCGTGGACCTCCTGGTAGGCGGCGCGGTTGTCATCGAGCTTGTCGATGTTGTGCTCCTCCAACGCCACGTCGTTGGACAGCACGGCACGGATCCCGATGTCCCGTGCCGCTCGCGCCAGGTCCGGCAGACGCCGGTACATGTCGTTGACAGTCGTGACGCCGCATTGGATCGACTCGAGATAGCTCGCGGCCGCCGCCCAGTAGGCGGCATCCGCATCGAGATTGCGGATCAGCGGATACCAGGCCGTATCGAGGTACTCCCACAGCGGCAGGTGATCGCTGAAACCCTTGCCGATCGCTGTGTGGTAGTGGAGGTCGACCAGGCCGGGCATCACGATCTGATCGGCGGTATCGACCACTTCGTCGTCCGGCCGGAGCGCAGGAGTGCCGCTACCGACCTCGACGATCGAGTCGCCGTCGATCACTACATAGCCGTTCGCATGGACGGTCGCGTCGTCGTCCATCGTCAGGACGGTTCCGCCGACGAGGGCAATTCTGCTCATTGTCTGTCTCCTATCGAGATGAGGGCAGGCCAGCAGCCTGTCGACCGACAACCGGTTCTCCCGGCGGTCGGCTCACCAGACCAGCACGTTCCGTCCGTTCACCTCACGACGGCGCAGCCGATCCAGCGCGACGTTCACATCGTCCATGGGGTAACGGGTGTCGATCTGCGCCGACAGCTGACCCTTGCCCGCCAGGGCGATCGCGGTCTCAAGATCCTGTTTCGCAGCCGCAACGGAACCGCGAACACTGACCTCGGAGAGCACCAGCTCGATCGGGTTGATGTGCAGTTCCTGGCCGGTGTAGCCGATGATGACGGCCGATCCGTGCCGGTCCAGGCCGCGGATACCGGCGAGCATGCTCGCCGTGGTTCCGACAAGTTCGAAGAAGTGGTCGGAACCAGCACCGCCGGTGTGATCCCGGATCTTATCGGCGACGACGTCATATCCCTTGTCGTCCAGGATGATCGAATCGTCGGCACCGGCCTGGCGGGCGAGTTCGCCCTTGGTCTCGGTGTCGGCGATCGCGATGACGCGCGCGCCCGCCGCGCTCGCGGCCTGGATGACCATCAGCCCGACCCCGCCGACTCCGTCGACGACCACGCTATCGCCCAGGGCCACATTCGAGAGCCGTAGCGCATGCACAGCGGTCATCCCGCTGCAGCTCAGGATCGCGGCGTCTTCGAAAGGAACATTGTCCGGCAGTTTGATCAAGTTGTCCACGGGCACCGGGACGACGTCGCGGAAGGTGCCGTCCGTGTTGAAACCGATCTGACCACGCAGGTTCCGGCAGACCTCCTCCCGTCCGGTACGGCACCAGTGGCAGCGGCCGCAGCCGATGAAGTTGTAGATGGCGACGCGGTCGCCGACCGCGATGTTGGTCGTCCCGTCCGGTACGTAACTCACCACGCCGGCACCCTCATGGCCGAGGACGAACGGATAGGCCGGCGGTTCGAGCATTCCGTCGAGGATATGCAACTCGGTGCCGCACACGCCCGCCGCCTGCGTCTGCACCAGTGCGACGTCTGCGGGCTGCGGATCGTCTACTTCGACCACGTTGACGGACTTGTCATCGTTCAGTACGACAGCTCTCATCATTTCCCTTTCGCGAAGGTGGACGTTGGCGGTTGCGAACCGATCAATCGAGGTTCACCCACACCGTCTTGGTCTGCAGGTAGCTGTCGAGCGACTCCTCACCCAGCTCCTTGCCGAAACCGCTCATCTTGAATCCGCCGTACGGCACAGCGGGATCGAACATGCCGTAGGTGTTGACATACACGGTTCCCGCCTCGATGCCGGCCGCCACGCGATGTACCCGCGCCGAATCACGCGTCCACACGCCGGAGCACAACCCGAACGCGGTGTCGTTCGCCGCGGCGATGGCCTGCTCCTCGTCGGAGAACTTTCCGACGACCGCCACCGGCCCGAAGATCTCCTCGCGCATGATGCGCATATCCGCGGTGGCGCCGGTAAAGACGGTGGGCCGCACGAAATAGCCTTGCTCGGGCACGGGCGACTGCGCGTCGGAAACGATGGTTGCGCCCTGCTCCACGCCGGAGTCGATGAATCCGCGCACCCTGGTCTGCTGCTCGCGGCTCACCAACGGACCCATCGTGCTGTCCGGGTCAAGGCCGGGCCCCAGGCGAATCTGGGACACGCGATCCACCAGACGCTGGGTGAATTCGTCGTAGATATCGTCATGGACGAACACCCGGGCACCAGCGATACAACACTGTCCCTGATTGAAGTAGACGGCACCGAAAGTCCCCTCGACCGCAGCGTCGAGGTCTGCATCGGCGAATACCAGGCTCGGCGACTTCCCGCCAAGCTCCAGGGACATCTTTTTCATGTTGCCCTTGGCGGCATCGATGATCTTCTGGCCGGTCGTAGTCTCACCGGTGAACGTGATCTTGTCGACGCCGTGGTGCGCAGCGAGCGGCGCGCCGGCGCCCGGCCCGTCACCGGTCACGATGTTGATGACGCCGTCCGGGAACCCGACCTCTCGGATGATCTCGGCCAGCCGCAATGCAGACAGCGGCGTCTGCTCCGCGGGCTTGAGGACGATCGTGTTACCGGTGGCAAGGGCAGGCCCGAGCTTGTAGCCGCACATCAACAGCGGGAAGTTCCAGGGAATGATGGCACCGACGACGCCGATCGGCTCACGACGTGTGTAGACGTGGAAATTGCTCCCGCCCATCGGGGTGATCGTGCGACCCTCGAGCTTCGTCGCCCACCCCGCGTAGTACTTGAGAAGTCCGGTGACAAGAGGAATGTCGACCGCCATCGCATCGGCGGTCGTCTTCCCGTTGTTCAGCGTGTCGATCTGCGCGAACTCATCGGCGAGCTCGGTGATCCGCGTCCCGCGGTTCCACAGCAACTCGGCCCTCCGCGCAGCGGGTAGCGCACGCCATTCCGGCAGGGCTGCCCTCGCAGCCGCGACCGCAGCGTCGATGTCCTCGGCGCCCGCGGCGGCAGCGGTGGTCAGCACGGTGTCGTCCGCCGGGTTGTAGACGTCGAGCCGCGATGTCCCCTTCGACGGCACGAACTCTCCACCGATGAAGAGCTGATGTTCCCGCGAGATGAAAGAAGCGACCGAGTCCATCACAGGTGCCATGTCTATCCTCACATTCAATATCTGAGATCTTGAACTCGAAGTCTAGGTACATCTAATGTGCGGGTCAAGGGTTCCGGGCAACGTGCGCATCGTGCCATGGGGCGATGGAGGCGCCCCATGACAAGCGCCGTGATCGGGTCACCGGTCGCCGGCGATGCATCGCGCGGTTTGCGGCGCCACGCCGTCAGGTCCACGCTGCTAAAGATCTGCCCGCCCTCCACGGATCAGCGATCCCAGAGCGATGTCCGCGGCCGTGTACTGATCGAATTCGGCTGCTTCGACGCGCGATGCCAGCTCTTCGAGGCACAGCGCCGAGCGCCGCTCGGCCAATCGGCGCGCCATATCCTCCAGCACGATCGTCCGGATCTCATCGGCGGTGCGCCGACGCCGACGCGACGCGGCTTCGCCGCTGGCGGCCATCCATGCACGGTGTCGCGATACCAACGCAATGAGGTCCGTGATGCCGCCCGGAGAGTCGCAGCCAGCGGAGGTCCGGACGATCGGACGTCGCCAAGCAGTCGCCGGCCGCGTCGCTCCCACCAGCAGTGCGTGCCGCAGGTCCCGCGCAACGTCGTCCGCGCCGGGCATGTCCGCCTTGTTGACGACGAAGATGTCCGCGATCTCCATGATGCCGGCCTTCGCCGCCTGGACGGCGTCCCCGTGGCCCGGAGCGAAAACAACAACGGTGGTGTCCGCGATCGAAGCGATCTCGACCTCCGATTGGCCCACACCGACCGTCTCGATCAGCACCACGTCATAACCGGCGACCTCAAGGACGCGGGCGGCGAGCGGCACGGCGGGCGAGAGACCGCCTAGCCGTCCACGGGAGGCCATAGAACGGATGAAGACGCCATTGTCGGTCGCATGTGCCTGCATCCGCACTCGATCGCCGAGGAACGCGCCACCAGTGAAGGGCGACGACGGATCCACCGCGAGCACCCCCACCCGCAACCCGTCGGCGCGTAGCCCCGTCACCAGCGCACCGCTGAGAGTCGACTTCCCGGCACCCGGCGACCCCGTGATCCCGATGACGTGCGCCCGCCGCTCGTCCTGCGACAAGGCCTCCGAGACGCGCCGCGCGAGGCCCGGATCATCCTCCGACTCGGCGAGCGAGATCAGTCGCGCAGCTGCCTTGATCACGCCCTGACGCGCCGCGCGAACCAGTGAGCCGATATCCGCCGGACGGTTCACGACCACCGCGCCACGGATTCGTCCACCTTCGTCCCGGGACACGAGCTATCGATGCGGCAGGTGATGGCCATCAATCCTCTCGTCCCACGGGAACCTCCACGAACTCCACCAGCACACCGCCGAACGCATCGGGATGGGCAAACGCGATGCGATGTCCGCCACCGCCGATCCGCGGCTTTTCGTCGATGAGGCGGATTCCGTGTGCCGAGAGGTGTTCGAGTGTTCCGTCAAGATCAGGCACTTCCAGGGCAATGTGGTGCAGTCCGGGACCGCGACGATCGAGGAACCGGGTGACGACGCCGTCACCGGTCGCCTCCAGCGCCTGGAGCGCGCAATTGTCCATCCCCAGCATGCGCTCGACGAATCCCGGTGCCTCCTCGATGGAGTCGACGGTGAAACCCAATACCTGCTCCAGTGTCGCTACGAGTGCTGCGCCATGCCTCTCGGCAAACGCCACATGGTGAAGCCTCACAGCCCCACCCGGTCGGCCGCTATCGCACCTGCTACGACATGGTTACTCGGCATCATCGGGAAAATTCCCCAATCGATCGACCAACACCGACCGCACGTGTTCCCGCATTGCGGCTTCAGCCCTCGCCGCATCGCGAGCAAGGATCGCATCGCAGATCGCCTGATGCTGACGGGTGGATGTTTCGATGCGACCGGGGATTTCGACGGTCGGTCGTCCGATGCGCCGCTGATGACCTTCCAAATCGTCGATGAGGTCGGCGAACCAACGATTCTCGGCGTGCGCATAAATGAGACCATCGAACTTCTCGAACAGATCGATCACGGAGTCGACGTCGCCTCGGCTGACAGCATCCCAGGTGTCCTTCACATTGCGCTGCAACTCGTCCCGGGCGCCATCGTCGTCTGCTTCGGCCATCCTGGCAGCGCAGCGGCCTTCAACGATCTCGCGAACCTCGTACATCTCGCGAACGTCTCGTCGCGAATATCCTGTCACCACGGCGCCGCGGTACGGGATCAGTTCCACGAAGCGGTCGCTCTGGAGCCGAACCAGGGCTTCACGCACCGGAGTTTTGCTCACGCCTAACGACGTAGATATGTCGACCTCACGCAGGGCCGCGCCGACCTCGTACTCTCCTTCGATGATGCTCCGCCGAAGGTGTTCGTAGACAAGATCCTTGAGCTGCATGTGATTCAGCACCGGCGACTCTGCTGCAACCATATTCTCCATCCCCTTCGCCGAACATGACCTCGAATATCATATATTGACGCTGCCTCCAGTATTGCCATGCCGAGTGCGGCGCGCTCTCTCAAGCCTCATCGGTCATCTCGCCGTCGATCATCACCGGACGCCCGTCGAGAATCAGCGTGGCATGCTGCATCACGCAATCGAGATGCGCTGCGGCGTCGACCGTCCCGCCGTAGGCGATGGAGTTACCGAACGCGATATGGGCACTACCCAAGGTGGATTCGGTCTCCATGGGCACCGGGCCGATACTCCCGCGGGGGTTGAGTCCGAGCGATACCTCGGCGAGGTTCGACATCTGATCATCGTGACACCGGGCGATCATGTCGAGCAGGCGGCCGGCTTCGTCGCCATCGGATCCGACGAGGTGACCGCCTTCGATGTGCAAGGCGACCGGTTGCGAAACGGGGCCACGCTCCATGAAGAGGAAGTCGCCGTCGATGACGACGGTGCCAGCGGAACTAGCTTCGACGGGCGCGGTTCCTGCCTCGACATCCGGGGGACACATATAGGCGCCCTCATCGCGAGCAATCCCGTAAAGTGCCCGGCCGGGCCGGCCGCGGACCGATCCGGCGAGATCCGTGCCACCGGGGGTGGTCAGGCGGTAGGTGTCGGCGCGCGACCACGCGTCGGCGACCGCCAGCGTGGTCCGTTTCAACGCGTCGAAGTCGACGTCGAGCGGACCCCCTAATCGAAACGTGTCGCCGACGACGCCCGGCATGCACAAGTATCGTGTGCCGCCAGCGGTGGCCCGTTGGCGGGCGCGGCTCGAACCGATGAAAGTGGACGTCAGCTCGATCGCGGCTGTTGACCCATCCAACAGCCGCGCGATTCCGCCTGGCGGCTCGGATCCGGGAATGACGTACCGCGGCATCCGCGCGATGACCGGGACCGCCCGCCGCTCTTCGATACCCGCCACCAGAGCCTCGATGACGTCGACGTCGGTGTCGCGGTCGATCAACAGCACGACTTCCTCGTTCGCACGCACGGTGAGGCAGTGGTCGAGCACCGTCGAGAGCGTCTGCTCCGGGATCATCGTGGCGACACTTCGTCGAAGACCCGTTTGAAATGCCGGATCGTCGTCATTCGATCCGCGCCGAGCGGGAAGACGGAAATACAGTCCACTCCGAGTTCGCTGATGTTCTTGATGTGCTGTCGAGCGCGATCCGGCCCGCCGGCGAGTGCCATCCGATGGACGAAGTCCTCCGGCAGCAGCGCGGCAGCGTCGTCGGCCTCCTGAAACTCACCGCCCTCGTAGATCCTGCGGACGCGATCGACGAGTTCGCGCGGTAGTCCGGCCATCTCGCAGTACGCGGGCGCAGTCTGCGGGAACCATGCCGCGATCGAACGCCCGGCCTCGTAGGCAGCCTGCTCGTCATCGCTGATGGCACCGTAGGCGAACACCGTGATCTTCGGCCGCGCCGATCTGCCGGCCTCCTCGACACCGCGATCGATGTGATCGAGTGCCCAGGTCAGCCCCTCGGGGTGCAGGCCAGCCAGCAGAATCACGCCGTCTGCGATCCGACCGGCGAGCGTAAGCGTCTTCGGCCCGCTCGCGGACATGTAGATGGGTACCTGCCGCTGCGCGGGTTCACGCATATGCGCATCGTCCAGCCGGAACCCGTCCCCCTCGAACGTCACGTGCCCGCCGTCCCAGAGCTGCCGCAAGGCCGAGATCGCACCCTCGAGCCGGGCGAGGGTGGCGGGTTTGTGCCCGAGAGCCAGCAGGGGTCGGTCCCCCGCGCCGATTCCCAAGACGAATCGCCCGCCGCTGACCTCATCGATCGTCGCCGCAGCGGTCGCCGTCACCGCAGGATGACGGGTCACCGGATTAGTGACGGCGGTACCGAGTTGCAGTCGGCGGCTCGCACGAGCCGCCAACGTCAGGAACGAGTACACGTTCTTCGCGTGGAGTGAAGAATCGGTGAGCCACAATTCGTCGAATCCGGATCGTTCGATCTCTCCGACCATGGCCTCGAAATCCGTTGGCGTGTCGACGGGTTGAAGGGTTACGCCGCTGAGCATGGTGGTGTTCTCCTGGTCACTGGTCATGGGGTCACGATCGTCGGGATGGCGGGGACCACTGGTCGATGGTCCGGGTGAGCGCGTAGAGGCCGTAGCGGATAGCGTCCGGATCGATCCACTCCTGTTCGGTGTGTGTGCCGTCACCGTAGGTGATGCCGAGCGTCACGGCCGGGATGTGGCGGTGGTATGCGACATTGGCATCGGTGCTGGCAGCCGTCAGCCGCGGAGAGATGCCGGTCTCGGCGAGCGCCCGCGCGGACGCTGCCACCAGGGAATGGTCGCTGTCGATGCTGCCGGCGGGCCTCGATCCGAGGGTCTCGACGGAGATCGTGACGCCGGGGCGATCGGCCGCGAGGATGGCGTCCACCCGTGCGGTGAGATCGTTTAGCGCCGCAGCGGATTCGGATCGCAGGTCGAGATCGAACGTGGCCGAACGAGCTCGCGAGTTGATCGACTCACCGCCGGAGATGAGTCCGACGTTACGAGAAGTCTTCGCTGGATGGCTGACGTGTACCGCGTCGATCGCATGGACGAGATCGGCGGCGATGTGCACCGCGCTGGGTGCCGTGGCGTCCTCCCACGCGTGGCCTCCGGAGGTGGCGACCCGTACCCGTCGCCGCTCAGATCCCACGCCCACCGTGTTGACGCGCCCCAGGTAGTTTCCCTCCAGCGCGAGGAACGCACCGATGGCGACCGGCGGATGGTCGAATGCCGCCCGTGCGCCCGCCAGATTGCCGAGGCCCTCCTCGCCGACCGTCGCCAGGATCCAGACCGGTGTGGCAGTGACTGCCGGTAGGAGCTGGTCGAGCGCGGCCAGCGCCGCCACCGCGACGGTATCGTCGCCGCACCCGGGACCCGTCACGGTTCCATCGGCAGCCCGGCGCAGGCCGTGCGGCACATCACGGGCGAAAACGGTATCGAGATGGGCGGCGACGACGACCGCGGGAGCGGATCGGTCGGCGCCTTCGCGGATCCGCGCCCACAGGTTGCCGACCGGTTGCGTTTCTACGGTGAGGCCATCGGCTTCCCACCAGGAGCGCACCCGCTCGGCGCGATCGGCCTCACCCAGCGGCGGCGCAGGGATCAGCGAGAGCTCGAACGTGCGGTCGAGGACTGTTGGCACCAGGGCCCGGCAGGCGGCGAGCAGCGTTTCATCCACAGCCGCCCGTCCGTCGGCTGACGCCGCCGATGTCGGCTCCGAAGCCGCCCTCGATGTCACTGCGGGTCTCTCGCGAGAGGTGCAGCCGCGCCGAGAACCTCGTCGGTGTGTTCCCCCAGCAGCGGAGCGCGACGAGTACCGGTGAGGGGACCGTTGATCTGCAGTGGCGCTCCGATCGCAGGGATGGCGGCCGGATCGTCGGGGTCGCGCTGAATGATGCCCAGCGCCCGGACCTGCTCGGAAGCCAGGACCTGGTCGAGGCTGCGTACCTGCGCGGCAGGCACGTTGACCTTCCCGAAAGCCTCCAGCCAGGAGGCGCAGTCGCGCGCACCGAGGCGCTCTTCGAGTTCGACGATGAGCTCGGGCAGATGAGCCACCCGATCCGCGTTCGTCACGAATCGCCCGTCATCGATGAGGCCGGGCGCGCCGATCGCCTCACACAGCCGCTGCCACAACAACTCGCTGCCCGCACCCGCGAGCACGAGGTACCCGTCCCGCGCTCGGTACGCCCCATAGGGTGCGAAGGTGGGTGAGTGACTGCCGAGACGTCCCGGCACCTCGCCGTCGACGAAATAGGCAGGGGCCACGCTGGTGAACGTCGCGAGTGCGAATTCCAACAACGACGAACTCACCACGGCGCCGCCGCCTCGTCGTTCGCGGCCGAGCAGCGCCGCGACCACACCGAGCGCGCAGGAGAAGGCGCTGCCGATGTCAAGCGCAGGCACTCCCACCTTCACCGGGCCGCTGTCCGGTTCGCCGGTGACGCTCATCAGCCCGCCCTCGGCCTGCAGGATCAGGTCGAATCCGCCGCGTGTCGCATCCGGACCAACCTGGCCGTAACCCGAGATCGACGCGTAGATAAGATCCGGGAATCGCCGCGAAAGGGTATCGGCGTCGAGCCCGTGTCCGCGGAGCGACCCGGGTCGCCCGTTCTCCATGAAGACATCGGCGCCGCTGAGAAGCCGATCGAGATCGGCGTGGCCGTCCGGGGATTTCAGGTCGATCACCACGGAGCGCTTGCCGCGGTTGAGCGCGCCGAACAACGCGCTCTGGCCCCCCACGAATGCGGTGCCCTGCTGACGGTAGGGATCACCGCCCGGCGCCAGTTCGACCTTGATCACGTCGGCGCCCAGCATCGCGAGCAACATCGCTGCGTACGAGCCGGAGACGAACCTCGTCATATCTATGACGGAATAGCCGGCAAGCGGGGCAGCCCCCGGGGTAGCGGCTCCGGGCACAGCGGATCCGGTCACCACGGCTGCGGCTCCCGATAGACACCGAACACCGCCCGCATCGTGTCCGCGATCTCGCCGAGCGTGGCCCCTGCCCGCCCCGCGTCCATGATGTACGGCATGCTGTTTGCACCGTTTCGGAGGGCCGCGTCAAGTTCGCTGAGGGCGCTTCTCGCCGCGACATCGTCGCGCCGCGCCAGCCGCTCGGCCAGTCGCTGCCGCTGCCGGTCCCCCGCCGACTCGTCGACCTCGAACAGCGGTGGCACCGCGATATCGTCGCTGACGAACTTGTTGACGCCCACCTTGATCCGTTCGCCGGAGGCGACTTCGCGTTCGTAGCGATACGCGGACTCTGTGATCCAGCGCTGCGGGATCCCGGCCGCCAGCATGTCGACGAGGCCGCCGCCGTCCGCAACGTCGCGGACGATCTGCCAAGCGCGCTCCTCGATGTCGTCCGTCAGCCGCTCCACGAAGTAGGAGCCGGCCAACGGATCAATGACCCGGGCCACGCCGGATTCGTGGGCGATGATCTGCTGCGTTCGCAGCGCGAGCCGCACGGATTCCTCAGTCGGGATGCCCAGGGCCTCGTCGTACCCCATGACGTGGATCGACTGCGCCCCACCGAGCACCGCCGCCAGGCATTGCAGCGTCGAACGGACCACGTTGTTGAGTGGTTGCTGCGCGGTGAGGGTCGCACCCGAGCATCCGGAAAAGAACCGCAACCGCGCGCTATTCGGCTTCTGCGCGCCGAACCGCTCGGTCGCCAGCTTGCTCCACATCCGCCGGGCCGCCCGGACCTTGCACGCCTCCTCGAAGAGGTCGAGCTGGCTGGAGAAGTGAAACGACAACCGCGGCGCGAAGAAGTCGAAGTCCAGCCCTCGGGCCATGAACGCCTCGGTGTAGGCGATCGCGGATGCCATGGTCAGCCCGATCTCCTGCACCGCATCACATCCCGCCTCGCGGGCGTGGTAGCCGGTGATGGAGATGCCGTTGAACCGGGGCAGATGCTCCGACGCGTATTCGACAACGTCGGTGACGAGCCGAATGGAGTGGTCGGGCGGGAAGATGAAGGTCTTGCGCGCCAGGAACTCCTTGAGGATGTCGTTCTGCAGAGTTCCCGCGACGTCGGCCATCTTCGCACCTTGGCGTTCGGCCGCGACGAGGTAGAACGCCAGGATGATCGGCGCGGTCGCGTTGATGGTGAAATTCACCGAGAGCTGGTCGATCGGCAGTCCGTCGAAGACCGTCTCCATGTCCTCGACGGTGTCGATCGCTACCCCGACCCGACCCACTTCGGCGCGGACCGACTCCGCGGACGAGTCAAAGCCGAGCTGGGTGGGGAGGTCGAAGGCAACTGAGAGCGCCGTCTGACCTTGGGAGAGCAGATAGCGGAAGCGAGCATTGGTATCGTCGGCAGATCCGTAACCGGCGTACTGCCGCATCGACCAGAGCCGCTCGCGGTACATCGTCGAGTACGGCCCTCGGGTGAAGGGCGCATGTCCGGGTTCGCCGAGCCGGCTGGCCAGGTCCGGGGCTACCGAATCCGGGTAGTAGACCGGATCCAGTGGAATCCCCGAGTCTGTCGTGATGGCGGTCTGTTGATCGGTCACGGACGCGTCTCCTCCGCGGCGAGGGTCAGGATCCGGTCGACGACGTCATCGATCGCGGTACCCACCGGCATGACGTCGCGGACGCCGAGCTGTCGGAGCCTGGTGACGTCGGCGGGCGGGATGGTGCCGCCCACCACGATCGCGATGTCATCCAGCTGTGCGGCATGGCACGCCTTGATCAACTCCTGGGAGACGTCGAGGTGCACGCCGGAGAGCACGGAGAGCCCGATGACGTCGGCGTCTTCGGCGAGCGCCGCATGCACAATCTGCTCGGCGGTCTGGTGTAGGCCGAGGTAGACGACCTCGGCGCCGGCATCTCGCAACGCCATGCCGACGACCTTGATGCCCCGGTCATGCCCGTCCAGTCCCGGCTTGGCCAGGATGATCTTGGCGCGTGGCCGCCGGGCCCCGGTCATGGTGTGTCCTGAGAGCCCAACGCGCGCACGGCGAACTGTGTGTAGACCTCGGTGGCCTCGACTATGTCGTCGATCGAAAGGTGCTCGTCCGGGCAGTACACCGGCTCGCCGCCCGGCCCGAAGATGATGGTGGGAACCTTGTGCCCGAAGCTGGCGGTGTCGCCCAGCCAACCGGCAGCCTGCAGCGGCGGTTCTGCTCCGCCCCGCACCGACTTCACCGAGGCGCGCATCAACTCCACGATCGGGTCGCCGGGCTTGGCGAGGTAGCCGTTCTTCACGTCGGCGAGTTCCACCGATGCCTTGAACCGCGGGTCGC
>JAFIHI010000030.1 GCA_017848755.1 Nakamurella sp.
GACCGCGATCGCGCAGCGCGCCGTCACCCACGTGCCGCCGTAGGTGCGGAAGTCGAAGACCAGGGTGTACTCGCTGTAGGGCTTCTTGCCGGTCGGCCGGTACGCGACCACGTCCCCGCCGGCCGCCCAGGTACTGGCCCCGGAACCCGTCGTACTAGACGGTTCGCGCGCGATAGCCGACGCGCGGCGACCGGCCCGTCGGCGCGATCGACTAGCGTCTTCGAAGTGAGCGCGCGAGATTCCGCCGGGCAAGCCGAATGAGGCCGGCATGAGGCGGATATGACGACGTTCGCGCGCCCGCGCATGCTTGTCGCGGTGGCCGATTCGGTCGGGGGCTCGCGTCAGCTCTCCGCTATCGCGCTCCTTGCCGGTTCGCTGGCACTCGCCGCGGCGGACCAGACCATCGCGGGCGCCGTCGCGCCGGACCTGAAGGTCGACCTGCACGTCGACAACACCGCGATCGGCCTGCTCGTGACGGCCGCATACCTGCTGGCGGCGGCGGGCACGATCCCGTTCGGGATCCTCGCCGATCGGGCGAAACGCGTTCACCTGCTGGCGATCTGCGCGCTGGCCTGGTCCGCGTCGATCACGGTCGCCGGTTTCGCGGACTCCTACGGGATGCTGCTCGTCGCGCAGATGACGCTCGGGGCCGGAGTCGGCGGCGCGGCCCCACTGGTCGCCTCGCTCGCCGGTGACGTGTTCCCGCCGGGTGCCCGGGGGCGGGCGCTGGGGCTGATCCTGGCGGGCGAGTTCGCCGGTGCCGCATCGGGTTTGCTGATCGCGGGGGAGATCGCGGCGATCGCGCCGTGGCGGGTCTCGTTCTGGGCGCTGGCCGGGGTCGGCCCGGTCCTGACGACGCTGCTGCTGCGATACCTGCCCGAGCCGGCGCGCGGCACACAGGCGGCGCACGGGGCCCGTGGGGCACCTGGCGCAGTGCCGGTTGCGGTGCCGGAGCTCGATTCGGGAACGGTTGCGGTGCCAGGCGCGGACGGTGTGGCGGTGGGCGCGGCGGCGATGTCCGGCGCGGGAGCCGAGCCGAACACAGACCCGGTTCCGTCCGCGGCAGGGGAGTCGCCGACCGATCCGCCGGCTCCGCTTCTTACGCCGTCGGTCGCTGGAAACCCCGTGGGGCGCAGCAGGTCCGACTCCGGCGCGGCCCGGAACTACGCCATTGCCCCGCAAGCGGGAGGGACCCCCACCGGCGGCCCGACCCAACGAACCGGCGTCGCCGCGGCCGTCCAGGCCCTCGGCATCGAGCCGCGACCGCGTCTGGTGCTCGACCGCGATCCGGCCGACCGCCCGCTGGCCTGGGCGATTCGGTACGTGCTCGCCGTTCCCACGAACGTCGTCATCATCGTCTCCTCGGCGCTGTGCTACTTCTACGTCGCCGGGGTGCAGACGTTCGCGATCGTCTACCTGCGCGGTCGGTTCGATCTGAGCCAGGAGCTGGCCACGGCGCTGCTGGTGGTGATCGGGCTCGGCGTGATCAGCGGCATGCTGGTCACGGGGCACCTGTCCGACCGGATGATCACGCGCGGGCACCCGGCGGCGCGCGTCGCGGTGGGCGGGATCTGTTTCCTGGCAGCCGTTGTCGCGTTTGCGCCGGCCTTCAGCGTGGCGGCGCTGGCGCTCGCGATGCCGCTGATGTTCCTGGGCGCGGCGGGCCTCGGCGGCTTGAATCCGCCGCTCGATGCGGCCCGGCTGGACGTGGTGCACTTCCGGCTCTGGGGGCGCGCGGAGAGCGTGCGCGCGATGTGCCAGAACCTGATCCGTGCGAGCGCGCCGCTGATCTTCGGCTTCCTCTCGACCGTGCTGGGCTCCGGCGAGGATTCCACCGCCGTGCAGGGGGGAGGGGCGGTCGGGCTCGACCGTGCGTTCCTGATCCTGCTGGGCCTGTTCGTGATCGGCGGAGTCGTGCTGCTCACGACGCGCCGCGCCTATCTGCGAGATGTGGCGACCGCGGTCGCGTCCGAGGCGGCGACGGCGCGGGGCAGTTCACCCTGAGCGCTTTCGTCACCGTCCGGACGCTCGCCTCATGTGTCTCATGGCGCTGGAGTGACTCAGCCGGGATCGATCGAGCACGCGGCGAGCAACGCGTCATAAATGCCGGGCGCAGCGGCAATGGTCAACGGCACGCCGAAGTTGTCGACGACGGCGCCACGCGCACCGGCCTCCGCGGCAATCAGCAGGCCCGCGGCCCGATCCCACGGGTTGATGCCTCGCTCGTAGTACCCGTCGAACTCGCCAGCCGCGACGAAGCACAGGTCCAGGGCGGACGACCCGATCCGCCGCACATTCGCGATGGACGGTAGCAGCGCCGCGAGGACGCGCCCCTGCCGTCCCCGGTCGTCCGCGCGATATGCGAAGCCGGTCCCGATCACAGCGAGGCCGAGATCCGTGATCCCGCTGCACGTGAGTGGCGTGCCGTCGCGCCGGGCACCGCCGCCCTGGAACGCTTCGAACAGGGCACCGGAAGCGGCGTCGTACACGGCACCTGCCACCACGGTGCCGTCGACCTCGGCGGCGACCGACACGGAGTAGGCGGCGATCCCGTGCACGTAGTTGACGGTTCCGTCCAGCGGATCGACGATCCAGCGCACTCCCGTGCTGCCGTCCCGTGAGGCACCTTCCTCCCCGAGAATGCCGTCGTTTGGGCAACTTTCGAGGATCCGGCGCACGATCAGCGCTTCGGAGGCGCGATCGACCTCGGTCACCGCATCGGTAGGAGTCGACTTGGACGACACCGCGAAGTGACCGTTGCGCCGCTGCGCCACCAGCGCGCCGGCCTCGCACGCGACGGCGACCGCCAGGTCCCGCAGCTCCGCGGGGTCGACGTTGTCCGGAGTCGCGGCTCGGCCGGTCGGGGCGGTCGAGCCCGCCAGGTCGCTCGGGCCGGTCATGATTCCAGCGGCCCGAGCAGCGCGGAGGCCCACATGCCGTGCACGGAATCCTCGCTCGTCGGATGGAAGACGGCCGCGAGCGCGTCGCGGTACAGCCTGGACAGCTCGTTCTTCGTGAAGTACGAGGCGCCGCCCGCCGCCTTCATCGCCGAGGTCGCGATCTCCTGAACGGTCTCGCTGACGCGGTACTTGATCGCGGACAGCTGCGGCATCCACATCGGGCCGCGGTCGACGAGCCCGCCGATATCGGCCGTGGCCCGGTCGAGCTGCGGATAGAGGCCGTCGAGCGCGATCGCGGCGTGCGCGATGCGCCGGCGCGCGTCCGGGTCCTGCGCGTAGGCGCGCCCCGAGTTCTTCGCCGACGTACGCCTTTTCGCCGCCTCGACAGCCAGATCGAGCATGCGCTGGGCGAGCCCGACGTACACCGACGACGTGAGCAGGATGAAGGAGGAGAAGATGCCGAACACAAACGGGTGCATCGTCGGCCCCGGCTCGATCCGGCAGGCGATCCGGTCCGCGGGGGCGTGCGCACCGTCGAGGATCGTGGTGCAGGACTGCGAGGCGCGCATCCCGAGGGTGTCCCAGTCGTCCTTCACTGTCACCCCACCGCCGTCGCGGGTGATGAAGCCGAAGACGTCCATCGGCCGATCCGGGTCGCTGCGGTCCGCGCCGAACGTGCCGAGCCGCGTCCACACCGGCGACCCGGACGTGAAGATCTTCGTGCCGGTGAACGAGAATCCGCCCGTGCCATCCGGTTTCGCATCCGATTGAGAGCCGAAAAGCACCAGATCGTTGCCCGGCTCGGAGATGCCGAAGGCGTAGATCTCGCCGGCCATGACATCGTCGACAATGAAGTCCACGCTGTGGTCGCCGCGGGCTGCGAGCTGCCGCGCGACGCCCACCCACACGTGGTGCATGTTCACCGCGAGCGCTGTCGCCGGCGAGGCCGCGGCGAGCCGCATCTGTTCATGCGACAGTTCCTGCAGGGTGAGCCCGGCCCCGCCGGACTCCGCCGGCACCAGTGCCGTCAGATAGCCGGCCGCCTTCAGGTCGGCGAGATCCTCGTGCGGGAAGGTGTTCTCGGCATCGTGCGCCGCCGCCCGCGCGCGGATCGTCGCCAGCAGTTCATCGGTGAGCAGGATACGCGCCGTCATCCTCGCCCCTTCCTCCGTCAAGACCTCACACACCCAGGCCGCGCCTCGTTCACACATCCGCATCCCGATCGCAGGCGCATACTCGCGACACAGGCGCAGCTGCGGGGACCGCGGCCGCACCCGGCCCGATCGGCGTTCCGCCTGGCCTGATCGGCGTTCACGGCACGCGGTACGTCCACTCGTCACTCAGGAACTTCGTGTCCGCGAGCTGCCTGGCCGCGTCGAGTTCCGCTTCGGTGTAACGACTCTCGCGCACCCGATGCCCGCCCCGGAATGACGTCATCAGCGAGTCGATGATCGCCGCTCGGCTCATCCCGGTCTGCGAGCGCATCGGGTCGACCCGCTTCACCGCGCTCCGAATCCCCTTGTCGGAGATCTTCTCCCTGCCGATCCTGATCACCTGCATCATCTTCTCGGCGTCGATGTCGTACGCCATCGTCGCGTGATGCAGCACCGCGCCGGCCACGAACCGTTTCTGCGCAGCCCCACCGATCTTCCCCTTGTCCGAGGCGATGTCGTTGATCGGCACATATCTCGCGTTCACCCCGACCGTGGCCAGCGCCTCGACCACCCACGCGTCCAAGAACGCATACGACTGGATGAAGCTCAGTCCCTCGACCAGCGACGGCGGCACGACCATCGAATACGTGATGCAATTGCCCGGCTCCATGAACATGGCACCGCCGCCGGAGACGCGACGCACCACCGAGATGTCGTACTTCTCAGCGGCTTCCGAGTCGATCTCGTTGCGCACCGACTGGAACGAACCGATCACCACCACGGACGAATCCCAGTCCCAGATGCGCAGCAGCGGCGGCCGCCGCCCGGCCGCGACCTCCTTCGAGAGCACCTCGTCGAGCGCCACGTGCAGCACCGGGGGCAGCGTCATCGGCGGTATCAGATCGAAGGTGTGATCGTCCCAGCTCGTCGCGGCGCCCACCGCACGGCGCACCGCGATCCCCACGGCCTGCGCGTCGAACCCCACCATCTCCACACCGGGCGGAAGAGCGGAGATGACGCTGTCCGTGAGCTGGGCCCCCGTCGCACCCGCCGGCATTCCGGTCAGTGCTCTGTCTATGTCGCCCAGCGCGGAGTCCGGCTCCAGGAAGAAGTCGCCCGCCACGTGCACATTCGCGAGGCGCTCGTCGACGATGTCGAGTTCGACGGACACCAGCTTGCCGCCGGGGACCTTGTACTCACCTCGCACCCTGCCACCGTATCGCTCGGGCGCCGGACGGCCCGTCGAAGGGGGAGCACCGGCTGCCCACGATGTGCACCGGCTGGTCCCGGTGAGCGCAGGTTTGAGCACCCGCCGTCCCCGGCGAGCACCCGCAGCATCAACTGTTCATCGGCGACAACCACTGCGCCCCAACGAGAACCGGCGCGGCGCCCCGCTCGAAGAAGGGGCCCCGCGCCGGAAATTCGTCATACACAGAACTTCGTCATACTCGACAAACGCGTCATATGCGAAACAGCATCACCGCCGCCGCACCCCTACGCCGGCACGACCTTCACGGTCAGCTTCGCCACCACGTCCGGATGCAACACCACGGACACGGCGTGCTTGCCGGTCGCCCGGATGTGGCCCTCGGTGGCGATCGCCCGCTTGTCCAGGACCGGCCCGCCGGCGGCCTTCACCGCGGCCGCGATCTCAACCGCCGTCACCGAGCCGAACAGCTTCTTGCCGTCCGCGGTGGTGCGGGCCGCGATCTCGAGCTCCAACGACTCCAGCGCCGCGCGGACCTCGCGCGCATGCTCCGTGCCGCGGATCTCCCGCGCGGACCGGGCGCGGCGGATCGTCGCGATCTGCTTCTCCGCGCCGCGGGTGGCGACGATCGCCTTGCCCTGCGGCACCAGGTAGTTCCGGCCGAAACCGTCTCGTACCTCGACGATCTCGCCCGGTGCGCCGAGACCCGGCACGTCCTGGGTCAGGATCAACTTCATAGCGTCATGTCCTCCTTCTCGGGCGGCCGGCTCAGCGGGCCGTCGAGGTGTAGGGCAGCAGCGCCACCTCGCGGGCGTTCTTCACGGCGGTGGCGATATCGCGCTGGTGCTGCGTGCAGTTGCCGGTCACGCGGCGCGCGCGGATCTTGCCGCGGTCCGAGATGAACCGGCGCAGCAGGGTGGTGTCTTTGTAGTCAATGACCTCAGCGTTCTCTTTGCAGAACGCGCAGGCCTTCTTCTTGATCTTGCGAGGTGGTGGTTTGGGCATCGGTGTCTCCAGAATCTATTGATCGACGCGCGCGGCGCCGTGAACTATCGGGTATGACGCTGTTCGCGGCGGCTTCGCCGCCGGCAAGCGCCGATCAGAACGGGGGCTCGTCGGCGTAGCCTTCGCCGGCGGGCGGCGCGCTACTCCACGGGTCGTCCATGGGAGCGGCGCCGCCACCACCGGATCGACCCGAGCCGAATCCGCCAGCGCCGCCATCCTGCCGCGCCGCCTTGTTGACCTTCGCCGTGGCGTAGCGCAGCGAGGGGCCGATCTCGTCGACCTCCAGCTCGACCACGGTGCGCTTCTCACCCTCGCGGGTTTCGAAGGACCGCTGCTTGAGCCGGCCGGTCACGATCACGCGGCTGCCGCGGGTGAGCGATTCGGCCACGTTCTCCGCCGCCTGGCGCCAGATCGAGCAGCGCAGGAACAGCGCCTCGCCGTCCTTCCATTCGCCGGAGGCCCGATCGAAGGTGCGGGGGGTGGAGGCGACGGTGAAGTTCGCGACCGCGACGCCGGAGGAGGTGAAGCGGAGTTCGGGATCGGCCGTGAGGTTACCGATGACGGTGATGAGCGTTTCGCCGGCCATGCCGATCCCTACTTCGCGCTCTTGGCGTTGGGCCGAGTGATCTTGGTACGCAGCACCGACTCGTTCAGGTTGAGCTGACGGTCGAGTTCGGCGACGACCTCCGCGGGGCACTGCACGTTGATCACGGCGTAGATGCCCTCGGAATTCTTCTGGATCTCGAATGCGAGGCGACGCTTGCCCCACACGTCGACGTTCTCGACGCTGCCGCCGCCCTGGCGGACCACGTTCAGGAACTGATCGATCGACGGGACGACGGTGCGCTCGTCGAGGGTGGGGTCGAGGATGAGCAGGAGCTCGTAGTGACGTGGAGCGGTAGATACGCTCACGCGCACCTCCTATGGACTCACTCGGCCGCGGGCGTTCCGCGACAGGAGGATGTCGCGCGGCTGCCGAACACGTCGGAATGCGTCCGGGCTGTGATGCGCGACCGTCCGAGTCTACCAGCGGTTTCGTGCCGCCCCGACCGGATATGACGGGGATGACGTTGCCCGTGCCCCGGCATCCGCCTGTCCGGGCTCACCCGTGCCCGCAGATGCCGGCGGGAGCACCAGCACGGCCCTACGGGCTCGGGGCGGGCGCGGGCTCGGTCGGTTCGGCCTCGGCATCCGGCCCTGTCTCAGCCTCTGCCTCGGCCCCGTCCCCGGCACGCCGGCGCCGCCACAGCGCGGGCAGCGAGGGAACGGTGAACCGGTCGGGCGCGCCTTCCAGCACGCCGCCGGACGGATCGTCGTCGCCGGCGATGCGCACCAGATCCCAGGCAGGGTGCAGGATCTCGCGAATCACGCGCACGGCCAGCGCGATCAACAGCGCATCCCGCACCACGGCCGCGATCGCGAACGGCTCGATCGGCAGGTTCTTCCCGGCGTCGGTGTCGAACGAGAGCATCAGCAGGAACCACACCGCGACCTCGGCGAACTGCCACGCGAGCACGCGCCGCCAGCGCGGCAGTGCGAGCACCACCAGCGGCAGCAGCCACAACGAGTACTGCGGCGAGAACACCTTGTTCGCGAGCAGGAACGCCAGAATCACCAGGAACGCCAGTTGCGCGAACCGGGGCCGGCGCGCCGCGGACAGGGCCAGCCACCCGATCGCGCCGCACGCGATCAGGAACAGCACCAGCGAGAGGGAGTTGAGCAGCGGGGTGGCACTTCCCGCCAGGTTCGACCACCAGCGGTCGGTCGGCGCGATCACCGTGGTCAGGAAGTACCAGGAGTCCCATTCCGGGCCGCGCGCCTCGTTCATGCTGAAGAACTCCGACCAGGCGCGCGGATACAGCGCGAGGATCGGCAGGTTGACCAGGAGCCACGCGACCACGGTCGATGCCAGCGTGAGGGAGAACTGCCGCAGCCGTCCGCTGCGCAGGCACAGCACCAGCAGCGGGCCGAGCAGCAGCACCGGGTACAGCTTGGCCGCGGTGCCCAGGCCGAGCAGCCCGCCGGCGAGCACCGACCGTTTGCGGGCCCAGCCGGCCATGCCGCCGGCGGTGAACCCGATCGCGAGCAGATCCCAGTTGGTGAACGCGTGCACCATGAGTAGCGGCGCGAGGCACATGATGGCCACGTCCCAGATGCGGCGGCGGGCGATCCGGGCCGTGGACGCGATCGCCCAGAGGTAGAGCAGGCCTAGCAGGATCGCGGTGATCGTGAAGTAGGCGCCGACTTCCAGGGGGACGGGCAGGATGCCCGTCGACGTGGTGAAGTCCTTGTACAGCGAGGTCAGCGCGGACGCGCCCCACATGAAATAGCCGGTCAGCACGGGGTATTCGAGGTGACGGATCTCGCTCGCGGCGTTCGCCGGTGCCGGCACGAGCGCGCCGTCGACGACCTGCGAATAGCCGGAGCTTTCATCGCCGACGAGGTCCGCCGGCCCGACCCCGATGGTCGTCGTGCCGACCGTGGCGACCCAGCCCTCGCCCTGCTGGTGCACCTCGCTCCGCGGAAATACCCGTCCGCCGGCCTCACCCGAGCCGCGGTCCACCCAGGAGAACGCGTAAGGGTTCCGCGACGGGTCGTCGAGCCCGCGGCTCGCGTAGAGCGGGACGATGTCGTTGTAACAGCCGGTGATCCACGGCCGCTGCCCACCCTGGTCGAGCTCGCCGTTCGCGCCGGTTTGGATGCACGGCGACTTCGCGAGCCACCCCACGATGAGCGCGATGATCCCCATCACCAGCGCCACGCGCAGCGGCGTGAACACCCGGTTTCGCCCCACTGACGCATGCACGCCGAGCGGGCCGCCGATCACAGCCGACGCGCGCCGCACCGTGGGGTCGGTCCAGGTGGGGAAAACGCGCTCGCTGGGCGAGAGGGATGCGCTGGGCGGCAACACTTCTCGCCGTGCCGCTCGCGGCGAATCCCCCGGTTCCGGGGAGAGCGGGGACTCTCGCGGATCGCGCCCGGCATCGGTCCCGTCGTGCTCGTCACCGTCGGGTATGACGGGGATGACGTTGTTCGTGTCCTCGGCATCCGCCTGCCCTGGCTCGTTCGCAGCGCCCACGTCCGGTGCGGCCGCGTAAGGATCACGAGGGTCACCGTGGCTACCGTCGGCGCGGCGGTGCCGGCCGCGGCTGGGGTCGTCCGGGTTCATCGAGCCGCGCGACTGGTCCGGTGCGGTCGCTCACTCTTGCCGTCCCCCATGCCGCCGCCGAAACCGGCACCCATGACGAACGTCGCCACCAGATGGTTCCACGAGCAGGTGCGGCACACTTCGACCTGGTGCACCGTGAACTCCTGGAAGCGAGTCGCGAGATCGTCCAACTCCTCCGGCGAGCGAGCGGAGTTCGCGATGGGTCCGAGCTCGTCACCGAACACCCAATACACGTGGGTGAGTGGCTCCTTGCGGCAGACGGGGCACGGCGTGGTTGTCGCGATGCCGTGGAACTTGGCCGCCCGCACCAGGTACGGGGAGGCGTCGCACACATCGGCGACTCCGACGCGACCGGCCGAGACATCGGCGAGCAACGCGCGGCGCTGCAGCGCGTAGTCGACCAATCCCCGTCCGGTCCGCATTCTTCGAAGCCTACGCGGGCATGGACTCCGTGGGCACAGACACACCTGCGCGGACCAGGTCGTGGGCCCCGGTAAGCAGTACTTGTTCCCGCGAGGAGCAGGTGCGCATCGGGACGAACACGTGCTCAGCGCGGCATCGACGACAGCGCGCGGCCGGGTATGACGGGCATCGCACCGAACAGCGTCACACACGATGCCTGTCTCGATATATCGTGTCGATATAGCAGTGCAGTGCATCGGCCCGGCATCCGCGCGGGAATCCCGGGAACACAGCCGAGCAGCGGCCCGGGAATGCGGCCGAGCCACACACGTGCTGCCACCGTAGGCCGTCTGTCCGGAAGGGGGAACCGATGTCGCACCGCGCCGCGCACCCCGCCCGGGATGCCGACGTCGCCGGCGGCGGGAACGAAGCGCCGTCGGGCACCCTCGATCTGGCCCTGCTGGGCCTGCTCGCGGACGCGCCGATGCACGGCTACGAGCTGCGCTCCCGGCTCATCGAACTGCTCGGAACGGTGCGCTCGTACTCCTACGGCTCGCTGTACCCGGCCCTCAAGCGGCTGGAGTCGGCGGCGCTCATCGCCGTCGAACAGCCGCTCGTGGACCCGGACGCGGTGCCGCTCACCCCGAAGCGGCGGCGCCTGACGTACCACATCACCGCGGTCGGCAAGGACCATCTCGAACGGCTGCTCGCCGAGGCCGGCCCGCAGGCGGCGACCGATGAGGGCTTCGGCGTGCACCTCGCGTTCTTCCCGCAGACCACCGTCGAGACACGGCTGCGCATCCTGCAGGCCCGCCGACGCCGGGTCGAGGAGCGCTGCGAGGGGCTGCGCACGTCGATGGCCCGTGCCGCGCAACGCATGGACGAGTACACCCTGCAGCTGCAGCAGCTCGCGATGGAGGCATCCGACCGCGAGGTGAAGTGGCTGTCGGATCTGATCACCCGGGAGGAGCAGCGTCACGCCCACCCCGACACCAGCTAGGAGAGCGCGCATTGCGCCGAAGGCGCGAGAATCGTCATCCCCGTCATAGTCGAAACTAACATCCGACCCACAGCTGAAACACATTGCTACTACACAGAACTCGACCAGTGACCGGCCATGCAGCGCGGCCGGTCCCGTGCAAGAAAGAGGCACTGCCATGAGCTCCACCGATTCCCGCACCGACTCCCAGTCGGCCCCCCGATATGCGAAGCACCCGATCCGCGTCGCGATCGTCGGCGTCGGCAACTGCGCGTCGTCCCTGGTGCAGGGGGTGGAGTACTACAAGAACGCCGCCCCGGATAGCCGCGTCCCCGGCCTGATGCATGTCCAGTTCGGCGACTACCACGTCTCCGACCTGCAGTTCGTCGCCGCGTTCGACGTGGACGCCAAGAAGGTCGGCTTCGACCTGGCCGAGGCGATCGGCGCGAGCGAGAACAACACGATCAAGATCGCCGACGTGCCGCCGACCGGGGTCACGGTGCAACGTGGGCACACCCTCGACGGATACGGCCGCTACTACCAGGAGACCGTCACCGAATCGCCCGCCGACGCGGTCGACGTGGTCGCCGCGCTGAAGGCGGCGAAGGTCGACGTGCTCGTCTCCTACCTGCCGGTCGGATCGGATGCCGCGGACAAGTTCTACGCGCAGTGCGCGATCGATGCCGGGTGCGCCATGGTGAACGCGTTGCCGGTGTTCATTGCCTCGGACCCGGAGTGGGGCGAGAAGTTCCGCGCCGCAGGGCTTCCCATCATCGGCGACGACATCAAGTCCCAGGTCGGGGCGACGATCACACACCGGGTGCTGGCGAAGCTGTTCGAGGACCGGGGGGTGATCCTGGACCGCACCATGCAGCTGAACGTCGGCGGCAACATGGACTTCAAGAACATGCTGGAGCGGGACCGATTGGAGTCGAAGAAGATCTCCAAGACGCAGTCGGTGACCTCGCAGGTGCCGCATGAGATGGGCGCCGGCGCAGTGCATATCGGGCCGTCGGACTACGTGCAGTGGCTGGACGACCGCAAGTGGGCATACGTGCGCCTGGAGGGGCGGGCCTTCGGCGAGGTGCCGCTGAACCTGGAGTACAAGCTCGAGGTATGGGATTCTCCGAACTCGGCCGGGATCATCATCGACGCGGTGCGGGCCGCGAAGATCGCACTGGATCGCGGGTTGGCCGGGCCGATCGAGTCGGCGGCGGCGTACTTCATGAAGTCGCCCCCGGTGCAGTACGCGGACGATGTGGCGCGCCGCATGGTGGAGGACTTCATCGCCGGGAAGTGATGGCGGGGCGCGCATGAGGCGCGCTGGCGCGCGAAAAGGGGGCGCCACTATCCGATGCTCCGGGCGGTCAGGCTTGATCCCTCGCATCGAATAGTGGCGCCCCTTTCCGCGCCGGTAGGTTCTGGCGCGCCCGCCGTCGCGTTGCCGGCTCTTCAGGGGGCTGAGATGCAATGTCGGGCTTGATTTCTCGCATCGAAACACGGGGCCTCTCGCCAGCTTTTTTGTGTTCGAGGGCCGCCCGTCGTCGCGTTGCCGGCTCTTCGGTGGGGCTGGCGGGTATGACGGGATGACGCTGCCCGCCTCGCTGCCGCTCGGCCGAGCGGCTACCGGACCACGAGTACGGGGCAGGGGGCGTGCTGAACCATGGCCCGGCTCGTCGAGCCGAGCAGCATGCCCTGGAGCTCGCTCCGGCCGCGCGTTCCCACCACCAGCAGCTGCGCGCCTTGCGCCCGGGCGAGCAGGGCCGCCGTCGGCCGGTCGCGGTGGGTGACCGCCTCTGCCGGCACCCCGGGGAACCGCGCTGAGACCTCGGCGACCTTCGCATCGAGCTCCGATGCGATGGACTGCCGCCAGGTCTCCTCCTGCTCGGCGGTGACGTGCCGCGTCGGCGGCTGCCAGGCGTGCACCGCGACCACGGAGCAGCCGCGACGCCGCGCCGCGGCGAACGCCTCGTCGAGCGCGGCTTCGCCGGACGGCGACGAATCGACGCCTACCACCACGGGCGCCGCAGGGTCGATGTCCTCGGTGCCGCGAACGATCGCGACCGGGCAGTGGGCGCTGGCCACGACGCCCGTGGAGACGGAACCGAGCAACATGCCCTTGAACCCGCCCAGGCCGCGCGAGCCGAGGACGACGAGGTCGTAGCCGCGCGACATCTCGACGATGGTCGGCACCGGAGGGCTAAGCCGCGACGCGGTGCGGATCTCGGTCGCCGGGGCCAGTTCCGCGGCCTGTTTCGCGGCCGCGGCGAGAATCTCCCGCGAGTCCTCCTCGAGCCCTTCCATCAGGAAGCCGACCGCGTCCATCGCGCCGAGCCCCGTCGACGGCCAGTAGTAGCAGTGCACGATCGTCAGCGGCACGCCGCGTCCACCGGCCTCGGCGACGGCCCAGGCAAGGGCCCGATCTGAGGACTCCGACCCGTCGACCGCCACCAGCACGCCACCGGCAGCGCCCTCTGCTGCACTGCCCTCCGGCTCTGCCGGCTGTCCTGCCGGCTCCGGGTCCTGCCCCTCGGACCGCTCGACCTTGACGTCCGACATCACGCGCACCTCACCCTCCGGGATCTGCTCCCGCATCGTCTCGATACCACCGTTCCCGATCACCGCCCCGGCGGCCAGGGTCCAAGGGCCCGGTAAGTCGGGACGTCGGTCCGTGGGCACCAGCGCCGGAGTTGAGGATCGTTGTAGGGGCCACCAGCGCTGCCAACCAGGAGGAACACATGACCACCTCGGTCTCACCCGGGCCCTCCGGGCGCGAGGCGGACACCGCGCCTGCGCGCGCGGCACC